>MDJM01000030.1 GCA_001994995.1 Candidatus Parepulonipiscium sp. PG-Nuni2H_MBin01
TTTATTGATACCATATAGATTTAGAAAAGGGTTTGTATGTTAAAGAAGAAAGAATGGCAATTCATCTCACCACCTACTAAAGAGGTGGGAGTATTCTTGCCTAATTTAGATAAATATAATATCCTATATATTGATTTTTCTAACGTAGGAGATAAAATAGAAAACTATGATAGCTATATAGATAGAATAATCAACAATCTAAATAAAGATTTATCTAACGCTTATCCTCACCACAACTTAGAGGAATATGATACACTAGCTACTAAGTTAGAAGCAACAAATGAAGAATTTATACTAATATTTGATGAATGGGACTATATTTTTAACAAAAATTTATATCCTCAGCAACAAGAAATATTTTTAGATTTTTTACGTAATTTATTAAAAGGTAGAACCTATGTAGCCTTATGCTATATGACAGGAATACTACCGATAAAAAAACACTCCGAAGGCTCTGCTTTAAATATGTTTGAAGAATATACATTTCTAAATGATGTAGTATTTAGTACTTACTTTGGATTTACAGAAACTGAAGTAAATACACTATGTAAACAACATAATATTAGCTACAATACTATAGCTGAGTGGTACAACGGTTATACTACAGCAAAAGGAATTAAAATATTTAATCCTAGGAGCGTAAAAATAGCAATATCTGATAATTATTGTCAAAGTTATTGGAGTAATACAGGTGATATGAATGAAGTGCTAAAATATTTAAAATTAAATACTTTAGGAGTACGCGAAGACATTATTAAAATGATAAACGGCGAATCTATCTCCATTTCTATAACTAAAGATTATAGAGCAGGTGCTAAAACACCTTCTAGTAAACAAGAGATTTATTCTGCAATGGTAACACTTGGATTTCTATCTTACTCTAATCGTAAACTTAGAATTCCTAATAAAGAACTTATGCTAGAATTTGAAGATGCTATTAAAGATAAATCCTTTGGAGAGTTAGCGGTTATAATAAATAATGCCAACGATATGTTAGAGGCTACATTGGGTAAAGATACTGCCAAAATAGCTAAACTCATTCATGATATTCATAATTTAGAAATACCTATTTTAGAATACAATGATGAAAATAGTTTATCATGTGTATTAACGTTAGCATATTTATCAGCGCGTGATGTATATAGAATAGAACGTGAAGAGAAAAGTGGTAAAGGATATGTGGATTTCATATTTCATCCACGATATAACAACGATATTCCTATTGTAATAGAATTAAAATGTAACAAGAGTCCCAAAGTAGTATTAGAGCAAATTATTGAAAAAGAATATGTCAATAAACTATTTAAACAATATAAACAAGATGTTCTAATTGTAGGAATTAATTATGATAAAAACACAAAAGAGCATACTTGTGCTATACAGCAAATTGAATATATTCCATAAAAAACGGCACCCCCTTTTACTTTAAAGGTAGTGCCGTTTACAGTTAGCTAGTTAACCCTAACAGTAACTCATGGTTACGAGATAAAAACTGTTGCATAGCTTCAGGAGAAAGCGTTTGATTAGCAATTAGCGCCAAATCATATAAATGTCTACAAATTAAATCTTTAGTTGTAGCATTTACAGCGTCATCAGATAAAGCTTTAATTAACTTATGATTTTGGTTTAATACTAGAGTCATATCCTGCGCAGGCAAATTAGATGTTGGCATACCATACATTTTCATCATCTCTTGCATACGACGACCTTCTTCAGATACTAATATCATAGAAGGAGTATTATCGCTATTAAGGTTTTCAATCGAAACTTTAATATCTTCCTTATTAAGCGCAACTTTAAATAATGAAGTTAAACTCTCCTCATTAGATTTATCCGCTTCACCTTCAGCTAATGCACCAGAAATGTCTGAGTCAATACGCATGAATTTCACATCTTCATTTTTAGCCTCTAAATGCGAAATAAACGTTGCATCTATAGGGTGAGGTAAATATACCGCATTTAACCCATTGTCTTTAAATAAGTTAATATATTGAGATTGCTGCACTTTATCCGACACATAGTACACTCGGTCTTTCTGTGCATTCTTTTCTAAATACTCACCTAAATTTAAATACTCATCGTCAATAGTTTTAAACAAAATATGGTCATAAATTTTAGCCGAAAATTTTTCATCTCTAATACAACCATATTTTATAAATGGTGCAATATCGTCCCAGAATTTTTTATACGCTTCTGATTCTTTCTTAGACAGCGAAATAAGCTTATCTGCAACTTTACGAGTAATATAATCCGAAATCTTTTTAACAAATCCATCGTTTTGTAAAAAGCTACGAGATACATTTAGCGGTAAATCAGGACAGTCAATTACACCTTTTAATAATAATAAAAATTCTGGAATAACCTCTTTTATATTCTCTGCCACAAATACCTGATTGTTATATAGCTTAATTTTACCTTCCGTAAGCTCAAATTCATTCTGTAATTTAGGGAAATACAAAATCCCTTTTAATCTAAAAGGATAATCCATATTTAAATGTATCCAGAATAATGGCTCATTAAAATCATTGAAATTTTTACGGTAAAATTCTTTATATTGCTCATCACTACATTCAGAAGGTTGAAGCGTATAAAGTGGTGCAACCTCATTAATAGCTTTAGGCACATCAATTACAGGCGTTTCCCCTTCTTTTGGTTCTGGCTCTACTTTATTAGCATCTATAACGTAGATTGGCACTGGCATAAATGAGCAGTACTTTTCAATAATTTTAGATAAATGATAAAACCCTAAAAACTCACGACTCTCTTCCGAAACGTGTAGGATAATATCGGTACCCCTAGTTGTGCGCGTTCCTTCTGTTAACTCATATTCAGTACCACCATCACATGTCCATAGTAATGGCTGTGCATCTTGGTATGATAACGTATTAATCTGCACCTGGTCAGACACCATAAATGAAGAATAAAATCCTAGTCCGAAATGTCCAATAATTTGGTCATCATCCATTTTATCCTTATATTTACTTAAAAAATCCTCTGCTCCAGAAAATGCGATTTGGTTAATATACTTTTCAATCTCTTCTTCTGTTAGACCGATACCATTATCAGATACTACAATTGTACCTGCCTCTTTATCAACTGTTACAGTAACCTTCAATTCCTCATTTAAGGTATCTGTAGCTTCGCCTAAGTCACAAAGTTTCCTAAATTTTAATATAGCATCACACGCGTTTGAGATAATCTCACGAATAAAAATATCATGGTCAGAATATAACCACTTTTTAATTATGGGAAAAATATTCTCACTATGAATAGATAAGTTTCCTTGCTTTGACATAATAACCTCCGTTTGTATAAAATATCTATACTATAGATATTACTATTTTTGGAAATTACTTGTCAACGCTTTTTTCTAATATATACTCCCAAAATCTTGACCAATTACCAAATATTACTGTAATAATAAGGAGTTATATTGGGTAAATTACTAACATAACCTCGATAGGTTATCTAATTAAAATTGACGATTACTCTAGTAGTCTTCTTTTTTAAAATAAAACAAACTCACTTTTAGGAGGATATTACGATGAAAAATCAAGGATTAGAAAACATGAAACAAGAAGTAGCAGCTGAATTAGGTGTACCTTTAAAACAAGGCGACAATGGTGACCTTACTGCTAGACAAGTAGGTTCAGTGGGCGGAGAAATGGTAAAAAGAATGATTAAAGCTCAAGAACAACAAATGAGCGGTAAATAATTAAAATAGGCGACCCCGGTGGTCGCTTTTTATACATAAAAAAAAGCTACTAATGTTAACTAGTAGCTTTAAGTTCTTGTAATAAATCACATAAAATATCGTTTTTAGCTTTATCATACTGCGCAAATATAGCTATAGCTTCATCCACATCATTATATACTTGCCAGTAACCGCATAAAATACATGGCTTATCTGAGCAATGCATAAAATCCACTACATCTTTAAGTGGTATGCCTAAAAATACTCCTAACTCATGTGGACAGTTATATAGCGCATAACGCTCCACCAACATATCTATAGCCTCATTCACATTAGTATTTTGTTTATACCCTACCATTTGTAAAAAAATCGCAACTTCCTCATTATGTATAACTTCACTTAATTGATTAGTATCGTAAATATATAGAATGATAGATGTAGACGCTTCCCTTAGTAATGTGAATTTTAAGTCTAATGAAGCTAGCAATTGCTCTCCAATTTCTAACCATGCATTATATAATTCTTTTTTCTTACTTATTGAAAGTGTTATTGCTGGTTTTACCCCTTTTATTACAGGGGACAGATGATATATTAAATAATTTTTTAAATATGAATGTGCATCTAGTTTAGTTATTAAATTATAAAACATCTTAACGTTTGTCTTCATCTATCATTCCCCCTATTTTACTTAAAGTTAGCTACTGTTTTGCCATAATTAACGCATAAATCAGCACTATCATCTTCTGGAGTGCCATTTACAATAAGCCCCTCAGCTATCATAACTGCACCTTTATCTGCCATTCTTGATTGCCATTCTTGCATCCACTCACCATCGCCCCAGTCATATGAACCAAATAACGCAAGTTTTTTACCCGCCACTAATTCTTCAATAGACTCTACAAATGGCTCCATTTCATCTTCCTCTAAGTTTTCTGCCCCCATAGCTGGGCACCCTAGAACAACTTTATCTGCATTAACAACATCATCAGTTGATGCTTTTGCAACCTCTTTAAGAACAACCTCATCAGCTCCACCAATTCCTTTTACAATTAGCTCAGCCATCTCTTTGGTATTACCTGTACCACTCCAGTAAATTACTGCTATCATTACAAAACCTCCTACAAATATAGTGAATTGATTAATTATACAACACTAACATTATACACCACTAACTTATTCGTGTCAATAGGCTTCTGTGAAAAAGTTTCTATTTTTACAGATTTATATACCACTTTAAACTACACGGGATATCCCTTATGTATAAGCACACAAAAAAAAGACTTATTTCTAAGCCTTTTCTTTTTAACTATCTAACTATTTCGCGCCAACTTAAGTCGCCACGTTCTAACGCTTTAACTAGTAATTCCGCTGTAGCCAAATTTGTAGCTACTGGAATGTTATGAATATCGCAAAGTCTTTCTAGGGTACTTACATCAGGTTCATGTGGCTTTTGAGTTAACGGATCTTTTAAGAAGATAATCATATCTAGCTGATTATGCGCAATCTGAGCACCAAGTTGTTGAACTCCGCCTAAATGCCCAGCTAAATACTTGTAAATTGAAAGATTTGTGGCTTCCTCAATTAACCTACCTGTCGTTGCAGTTGCATACAGCGAATGCTTCGCTAATATATGCCTATATGCAATAGTGAAATTTTCCATAAGTTTTTTCTTCGCATCATGTGCTACTAACCCTATATTCATTTCAAAAAACCTCCTTCTAACTAGAACATTGTATCTTCCCTATTAAGCCCTACATTTAGAACAAGCCCCATACCCATCATGTTTGCCCATAAGGAACTTCCGCCATAACTAACAAAGGGTAAAGGCAATCCGGTATTAGGTAATATGCCCGTTACCACCCCCAAATTTATAAAAGATTGGGCGGCAATCATTCCAATATAACCAACGATTATTAATTTACCAAAGTCATCATCTGACATATGTGCCAAAAAAAGTCCTCTCCCTATAAATAATACTATGATACCTAGCAAAATTAAAATACCTATAAATCCAAATTCCTCTGCAATTGTTGCAACAATAAAGTCATTGTGAGATTCTGGCAAATAGTTCAGTTGGCTAATAGCACCTTGATATAACCCTTTTCCATGTAAACCTCCAGAACCAATCGCGTCTATTGAACGGCTAGTTTGATAGTTATCCGATTGTGAATCTCCACCAGTAAACGCAGTTACTATCCTATTACGCTGATAATCATCAATGATAGTCTGATTTGGATTTCTAATAATATACCCAACTCCAAGCGAAATCACCATAATTCCAATTAGAGCAGTGGCAAATATATATCGTAATTTAAGTTTGCTAACAAACAATTGTACTATTAGCAAGGCCACTATAACAAGACTTGTAGATAAATTCGGTTGTCTATTAATTAATATGAAAGGCACAAATTGAAACAATCCAATTTGTATAATAGGGACAATAGAATTTATTTTATCGTTTTTCAAAGATATTAATTTTGCTGTGCAAAAAATCATAGCAATTTTAGCGAACTCAGATGGTTGAATTTCAATCCCTGCTATACTAATCCATCTAGTAGCCCCGTTTGTATTAGAACCAAATAATAGTACAGCCACTAAAACTATATTAGTTATTAAATATACTCCTAAATACCAATCACCTACTTTCTTATAGTCAAAATAGGTTACTACAATCATAAGGAAAAATCCTATTATTGCAAAAATAATTTGTTTATAAAGCGTAGTAGTATCACCTGAAAAAGATGTAGCACTGCTAATCGCTAATACTCCTATACTAATCAAAGCCATCATTAATAAAATTAACCAAATATCTATATCTTTAAATACTTGTCTTTTTAAATTTAGCATTAGCAGCTCTCCTCTCTAGTCTTTCTTTAAATTCCTTATGGGAATATTTGCAGATAACATCGGGTCGCCGTCTGTAAAAGAAGATACCTCAATTCTAAGCTCTTCTAAATCAACTTCAACATATTTAGATATTACCGCTAAAATATCCGATTTCATCATTTCTAGCAATTCAGGAGAACAATTAATTCTATCATGAACTAATACTAGTTTTAGTCTGTCTTTTGCTATAGTACCAGCCGGTGCCTTCCTTTTCAAAAATTGGTTAATATCTAACATTATCTTCCCCCTTATTGCGCGAAGCCAAAGATTTTTTTAAGCTTATCCATCAATTTATCTGTATTTTCTAAATCCATAAATGGCACATCTTGTCCATCTATTCTACGAGCTATATTATTAAAGGCTTTTCCTGCGGCAGAAGAATTAACACTTACTGCTGGCTCCCCTTTATTAGTCGTAATAACAATACTTTCATCATCTGGAACCACTCCTATTAAGTTAATTGCTAAAATCTCTACAACATCATCCATTGCCATCATATCGCCCTTTTTTACCATATTCATCCTAACGCGATTGATAACTAAATGTATATCTTTAATCTGATTAGCTAATAGCAGTCCTATAATCCTATCAGCATCTCTTACTGCTGAAACCTCCGGTGTAGTCACAACAATAGCCTTATCTGCCCCAGCTATTGCATTCTTAAAACCTTGCTCTATACCAGCTGGACAGTCCACCACTATATAATCAAAATCTCCTTTCATACTCTCGCATAACTTTTTCATCTGTTGTGGAGTTACTGCATCTTTCTCTCTAGTTTGTGCCGCAGGTAATAAATATAACCCCTCATATCGCTTATCCTTAATTAACGCTTGCTTTAATCTACATCTCGCTTCAACAACATCCACCAAATCATACACAATGCGATTTTCAAGCCCCATTACTACATCTAAATTTCTAAGACCTATATCCGCATCTACTAACACTACTTTTTTACCTAGCATACTTAACGCTGTCCCAATATTAGCTGTACTAGTGGTTTTACCTACTCCACCTTTACCTGATGTTAATACAATTACTTCACTCATTTATTGACCCCCTATAGTATTCGTTTTTACCTATTCTATCATATTTTGTAGAGATTTAAAATCTATTTCTTTGATATAGATTTGCTCTTTGTCAATATAAGCAATTTGAGCACACATTTTAGTTCTAGGGGAATTTACTATGTGATTAGTTATGCCAATTTGCTCCGCATTTATACCGTATGAAATTATAAAGGATTTTTTATTGTCATTTCCATCACCTGCAAACGCCCTACCTTTTAAGGTTCCAAGAATAATTATATTTTCACTAGCTTTAACAACAGCACCAGGATTTACATCTCCCATAACTACAATACATCCATCTTGAACAATTTCTTGCCCAGAGCGTAGTATCCCAGCATGGTAATATGTGTTAGATATACGAGGCTTATCTTTGCTTCTAGCATTAATAATTGCTGCAGCCTTAGAATTCGTATTTTTCACAATCTTCTTCTTCTCTTTTGGCGTTATAGTTAACCTCTCAGTAGCTTCATCGTCAAATGGATGTAAAAAAACTATTTCCACTATATTTTGTGTAGCTAACAACTCTATAATGCACTCTTTTTCAAATTCTCCTAATTTTCTGCCTTTAAATCTTACTACTATTTTCGCTCCATCAAAAAATCCTTTATTTTGCTCTAATTTTTTAATAAAACATCTAAGTAAATCCTCAAACCTTGCTTCCTCATCTAACATAACAAGCAGACCATCTACTTCACCCTTAAAAATCACTAAATTATCATTTGGCACTGCGCCCCCTCCTTTTAGCGACCACACATGTAGCCGCTAGCTTTAATCTAAAAATTTATTGTCTAGCGTACTAGGCACTACTTCTTGTTCTAACTTAAAATAAGCTGCAAATACATCCCTTGCAATTTGGCTACCAAAGCTACCTAAGTTATCTTCATTATAAACAGAAGTTACTACAACTATTTGAGGGGCATTTACTGGTGCAAATCCGGCGAACCAACTGTGTGTATGCGAACTCTCTTGCGCTGTACCAGTTTTACCAGCAACATCTATATTTAAATCGCCAAATATACTTCTAGATGTACCTGAATTACCTTGTGTAACATCTAACATCCCTTGATGGATTAATTTTATATAATCCTCTTCAATATCTAATGAACCAACTACTTTATTATTAGTTGGAATATAAGCCTTAGTATCTTTCTGGTCATAAATCCCACCAACGATTTTTAAATCATATACAGTTTCTCCATTAGCAAGTGCTGCTATATATCTTGCCATCTGAATAGGCGAGAACGCATTATACCCTTGTCCAATTGCAGTTCTAACCGTTATACCATCATTCCATTCCATATATATATCTCCTAATAAATATGATGATATAGCCTCAACTAAACCTCTAGCAACTTGACCTTCCACTTTAGCTACATATTCTCTATAATCATTTTGTATAGTTTGTAATTTAGAGTATAGATAATTAATTATATCTTGATTATTTCCTTGTCTTAATTCGGATTCATATAAAGCGGTATAAGCATTTTCATATATTTCTAAAATATCATTTCTAGAAATATTACTCACTACAGATTGTATAACATCCCTAGTTGCTTCACCTATCATTATAAGTAGTTGCTCCTCCATTTGGTCCATAGTCTTTAATTTTAACGACCTATCTGTAATTTCCGCCATAGTATTATTTACAACTTCATTAACAATACTACTAAGATTTAACTGTAAATACCCTTGAATGCTATGGAACGCAACTTCAACCATATTATCAATAGTACTCTCCATTGCAACTTGTAATAATTTTTCTAGCTCTCTTTCAGTATCATATCTAACCTGATAGTCAACTTGTCCTTCTATAGTATTTGTATCATAGTAATCTGGAGAGAAAAAACTTTTGCTAAAAGTCTTAACTACCGCTTCTGTTCTCGTATTTAATCCTACATCGCTCATATCCCTAAGCCCCGTTAGTATTGAGCTAACTGTCTGACGAACTAAACTATCTGGTGTAGAAACGTTAGGCTGCTTTTCTGGCAACTCTATACCTGTAGTTTTATTAAGACCAAACTTAATAGCGTAATCGGTAAGCGAATTTATACCTCCATACGGGTCTGTATATTTCTCTCCAAGTCTAAATGCAACCTCAAAGAAATAGCAGTTACAAGACACCTCTATAGCTTTTTCCAAGTTTATATCTCCGTGACCTTCACCTGTTAAAGGATATACCCAGCATGCCGGATGAGGTTCTCCAGCTTTTGTATACACTCCTGAACAATTAATTATATCTTCTGGAGTAATAACTCCTTCCATAAGCCCAGCAGATGCCGATACCATTTTAAATATAGAACCAGGCGCTTTAATAGTCAATGTTGAACGGTTCCACAACATACTCCTATCATCAAATAAGGTACTATAGTAGCTATTAAAATTACTAGAGAGCATATTACTATCTACTGAAGGGTAACCAACTAATGCAAGCACTTCACCTGTATTTGTATCAATAACAGTTGCTGCTGCACTAAAAGGGTCAATAGCCATTTGTGACGGCTTAAGATAACCGTCTGTTAACTGCTGAATTAAAATATCCTCTCCTGTGCCTGATGGGTCTCTTCTAATATTTCTAATCTCCTCATCAGTCAGTTGTAAAGTCCCTTGCTCGCTCATTGCTGCCATAATTTGCTTATCTGTAAGTACTGACTCTTCTATAGTTATCCATTGTAACAATAAATCTTGTAGCGTCATACTAGATTTAACTACCTCGTCAAATGTATTATATTCTTCCACCAAGTCATCATATATCGCTTGCTGAAAGCTTCCTTCTTCTGAATTTTGCATTTTACTTACTAATAGTTGACTACACTCAACCATAGAAACAAGCATTTGCCTTGCCGTTACAGGCTCAATACCTATTCTAGAGCCAGTAAGACGCACAATTAATGCCTCACTTAATCTCTTCTCAATACTATCAAATACAGCTTGTTGTAAATCAATGTCAATAGTTAAAAAAACATCATTACCTTTAACTGCTGGCTCCTCAAATATAGTGTTAATTTTTCGTCCTACAGTATCTACTTGTATAAGCTCTTTCCCATCTTCACCTTTTAAAATAGACTCCATAGACTTTTCTATCCCCTCATGACCTACAACATCATCAGCATCATAACCAAGAGGCTCCAGCTCCTGAAATAAAGTATCAGTCATAATCCTTGTATACCCTATAATATTACCCATAATCTCACCGTAAGGATAGTATCTACTATACTCAACATCTATACTTACACCCGGAAAATCCATATAATTCTCTTGCAGAAAAGCAACCGTTTTCTCTGATATATTTGTCGCCACAGTTGGCAGTTTATATTGACGATACGTATATGGATACATAGTCGTTCTAATTGCAATAACCTTCCTTGCGTCCTCATTAGTCATAGTGTTAGAAATACCGTACTGTTTATATAAATACTCTATCAGCTCCTCCGCTGGTAGCGCTAATAACTCCTGTCTATGCTCATGATTATTATATGGAATAGTATACATAAACTGATTAATAGAAGTCCTACTACCCGTATAAATAAACGGCTCCTCTTTTGAAATAGGTATTGTATCTATATACTCATCACCATTTGATTCTAAAACATTAATAACTTCAAGTAATGTACTATTAAGACTCTTATTATCCACTACTTGTAAGTCGACTTTTACAACATATGTGGGTTCATTAATTGCTAAAGAGCGCCCATACCTATCAAATATTAACCCCCTAGTTGCATCAACCTCAATAGTCCTTTCTACTCCCGACTGCACCTTATTTATATAATTATCATGCTCTATAATTTGAAGTTGATAAAAGCGTAGTAAAATCACTGAAAATAACATTAGTATACCACTAAACATAAGAATAAGTCTTTGTGAGAGTACCTCTACCATTTTACTGAGAATTTTTTTCACGTCGACCTCCTTTACCGCAGTTAAAACATAGTACGAAATCTTCTTTCGTTTGACTCTAAACGATAATTCACACCATAGGCTATTTGGTATACAATTAATGTCAACGTAATTGTATATATAAGTTCTGGTATTATAATACTTCTTAAGAAAAATCCAAATGCTAACTTACCTCTTAATATATACCCCAATAAATTCATAACACTTATATACAAACTTCCCACTACAGTGCATGCAAATGGAAGTATAAAATTTTCCCTATAACAATACGGATGTAGCTTACCACAAACGTAACCTAATGTTGTGTAGCTAAACATTGCTGAACCTATTGTTAAACTAAAATTAATATCATATAATAAACCTCCAAATAACCCTATTAAAGCCCCTTCCTTACTACCCCGTAGCAAAGCAAAAGATACTACAATCATTACTAAAAAGTTAGGCGAAATTCCACCTATGCGGATGTGTTGAAATATTGTAACTTGCAAAACATATGTTAAAGTCATTAAACTTCCTATTACAATTGCTCTCATTGTTCCACCTGCTCAGTTGTTGAAATAATAAGTACATGTTGCAAATTTTGAAAATCTGCAATCGGATCCACGTATGCGTACTGCACTAAACCGTTATCCCCAACAACAACCTCTTGTACCTCTCCAACTTGTATCCCTGGAGGGTATCTATCACTTAAGTAAGAGGTTATTATTTGGTCTCCTGCTACAATATCAGCGTTTATATTCACTTCCATTATAGCAACTCCAGCGCTAGTTAGCTCTATATCACCAGAGAGAATTCCCACGTCGCTACTTCTTACGACCTGAACACTTGCATAACTCCTATCATCAATTATTGATAATACAGTTGAAGATAGAGGGTCAGCCTCACTAATATAACCCACTAGCGCACCATTAGCCAAAACAATATCATTTTTAGCTATTCCATTTATAATTCCTTTGTCAATAATAAAACTTTGATACCAATTACCAGGGTCTTTACCAATCACATTAGCCCCTGATGATGGATACTCCTTATATCTTTGGTCAAGCTCTAATAAAGATTTAAGTTGTTCATTTTCAGTTTTAAACTGAGCTAAAATAGCATTTTCATAGCTAAGTTGAGCATTTTCATTTGCTAACACTTCATTAGAATCAATAAGTGTTTGCATATCCTGAAAATGCTGCAACCCACCAGACACACTTCTTGTAACAAGTGTTATAACCTTCTGAAAAGGATACGTAATTATATCTGCCACAGCACTTATTAACGCTATGTCG
Organism: Candidatus Parepulonipiscium sp. PG-Nuni2H_MBin01; assembly: GCA_001994995.1. GTDB lineage: Bacteria > Bacillota > Clostridia > Lachnospirales > Cellulosilyticaceae > Parepulonipiscium > Parepulonipiscium primum. The sequence goes on from MDJM01000030.1 coordinate 12,819, forward strand.
TATCGTCTCCCTATAAAAGTTAATACCAAAAGTACAACTCCTGATATTATTATCCATTTTTTCTGTTTACGTGATAGTTTCAATCAACTCTCTCCCTATCAATTACTTGGCAGTGCCAATTATTTCTCGTCCGAAAATAGTCCAGCCCACTTTTCAATGTTCTCTAACGCAAGCCCTGTCCCTCTAGCAACACAATCAAGTGGCTCTTGCGCAATTTTAACAGGCATTCCGGTTTCAAGACTAATTAATGTATCAAGTCCACTAAGGAGTGCTCCTCCACCTGTTAACATTATTCCACTATCATATATATCAGCAGCAAGCTCTGGTGGAGTCTTTTCTAATGTTGACTTAATTGCCTCTACAATCGAGTTAACTGGTTCCCTGATGGCATTAGTAATTTCATCTGATACAATAGTTAAAATTTTCGGTAGTCCTGTAACCAAGTCCCTACCTTTAATCTCCATCGTTAGCTCATCATTAACTTTATAAGCGGCACCTATAGTAACTTTAATTTGTTCTGCCGTACGCTCCCCAATCATCAAATTATATTCTTTCTTTACATAAGAAACGATATACTCATCAAACTCATCTCCTGCAATCCTAAGCGATTTACTAGCAACTATTCCCCCCAGTGATATAACCGCAACATCTGTAGTACCACCGCCAATATCCACAACCATATTACCCGTAGGCTCTTCAACTCTAAGGTCTGAACCAATTGCTGCTGCCATAGGTTCTTCCATAATAAGAGCCTGCTTTGCCCCCGCTTTGATTGTAGCCTCTTCAACTGCCCGCCTTTCCACAGTAGTAACACCTGATGGAACACACACAACCACTCTAGGTTTAGCTGAAAACAATGACTGCTTATAAGCCTTTCCAATAAAATATCTAATCATAGCCTCTGTAGTGCTAAAATCCGCTATAACTCCATCTCTTAAAGGACGAATAGCAATAATATTACCTGGTGTACGTCCTATCATCTGTTTCGCTTCATCACCTACTGCAAGTATCTGGTTAGTTCTCTCCTTTATCGCAACAACCGATGGCTCATTAACTACAATTCCTCTACCTTTTACAAATACTAATGTGTTAGCTGTACCTAAGTCGATACCCATATCTCTTCCAAACATTATTTACCTCCAATATTCATTTATATTAACATCATACATTGTTTAGATATATATTTCAACAGTATTGATTAAATGACCCCTATGTTTTTTAAACTTTTATAGCAGTTATTACCAATTATAATATGGTCTACTAAAGTAATTTTCATAAACTCCCCTGCTTTTGCTAATATCTGTGTAAATTCAATATCTGCTCTACTAGGCTCCGGGTCTCCACTAGGATGATTATGGACCACAATTATAGCGTTAGCTGAATTTAATAATGCCGTTTTATAAACTTCACGGGGATGAACAACAGTTTCATTAATCGTTCCTACTGAAATACAATCCTTTGAAATAAGTCTTGATTTTACATCTAATGAGAGTACATAAAACTCCTCTTGCTCTTTATACTTACATTCTTCCATAAATAACTCCGCGACTTTAGAAGGCTGGGTAAGGTCGACTTTATAAATATCCAAAGGGCGCGTTAATCTACAGGCAATTTCGATAACGGCCATAATTTGCATTGCCTTAATTTCACCTATACCCTCCACTTCAATTAATTTTGTGTACTTTAATTTACGCAATGAAGTTATATCACACTCACCTTTATCATTTGTTATTAACTTATTAGCAAGCTCCATCACATTGTATCTTTTAGTACCTTTTCCAAGGATTATAGCGATAAGGTCTGTATCTGTAAGGCTGTTAATTCCATACTTTTTGTACTTTTCATATGGCATCATTTCGGGTGGATATGAATTCATATTCATCCGTACAGCTTCCCCCTTTAACCAATTAACTAATTGAAATACTTACCGTTTTCAATAAATTTTATACATTTATCACCTATGCCACACAAATTCTTAGCCTCTATTTCTTTAGTATTGTGTGATAATTGCGCCATTTTTAACCAAATATTTGAAAAAAATTTTTTCTTTATTTTTTGTGGCTTAAACCCTTAGTTTATCTCTAGATTTACTTCCTTCTTATTAGACATTTATTTGAGTTACCTATTAAATCATTCCGATTACACCTTACTATAGCCTTATACACTAAGCTGTAATTTTCCTTCTTATTATACTGTAGCAATGCACGTTGCATAGCTTTTTCTTCCACACTTTTAGCCACATAAACCTTCTCTAACGTAAATGGGTCAAGCTCTGTATAATACATACAAGTGGCTAGAGTTGAAGGGGTAGGGTAAAAATCTTGAACCTGCTCTGGAATATGTTGTATTTTCTTTAAATATAACGCTAGCTCCACCGCATCCTCAAGAGTAGCTCCAGGATGTGAACTCATAAAGTATGGTACAACATATTGCTCCTTACCTATTTTTTTAGTTTCATTACTAAACATATTAGTAAATTTTTCATAAACTTCTCTTTTTGGTTTTCCCATATGCCTTAATGCATTATCCGCAATATGTTCTGGGGCTATTCTAAGTTGTCCGCTAACATGATAAGTAGCAAGCTCTTTAATAATAGCCTTACTATTTTTATCGGCTAATAAATAATCATATCTAATTCCCGAACGTACAAATACTTTTTTTATTCCTTTAATTTCTCTAATTTTCCTTAGTGTTCTCATATATACAGTGTGATCAATGTTCATTGACTTACAAGGCGCAGGGTAGAGGCATTTTTTATTTCTACATGTGCCATGAGTAACAGCTTTTGTACATTGCGCTTGGCTAAAATTGGCAGTAGGCCCTCCTACGTCATGAATATAACCTTTAAACTTAGGGTGCAAAGTCATCTTTGTCGCTTCTTCTATCATAGAGTTTTCACTACGACCCTGTACTGTACGCCCTTGGTGGAACGTAAGTGCACAAAAGCTGCAACTGCCAAAACATCCTCTGTTGCTGGTAATGCTAAATAAAATTTCTTTAATTGCGGGTATTTCTTGTGTGTAAATTGGGTGGGGCGCATTCATAAATGGTAGCTCATAAATATCATCAAGCTCCAGAGTAGTAAGTGGTTTGCTAGGTGGATTTTGTACAACATAGCCCATTTTTCCATAACTTTCTATAAGAGGCTTTGCTGTGTAGGCATCAGTATTATTATATTGTATTACAAAACTTTTACAATATTCAATTTTGTTTTGGGACGCTGCTTCGTAAGTTGGTAATTCTATCCCTTCATATACCATATCTAGTGTTTTAGTTTTATATGTGGTTCCTGCTATAAAGGTAATATGTTTAACATCTATACCGCTTTCTAACGCCTGCGCTAATTCCACAACTGAAGTTTCGCTCATCCCATATAAAAGTAAATCAGCTCCTGAGTCGATTAATATAGATCTTCTAACTTTATTATCCCAATAATCATAATGGGCTAATCTTCTAAGGCTAGCTTCAATCCCCCCAATTATAATTGGCACATCTTTATAAGCTGCCCTTGCCAAACCGCTATATACTATAACTGCTCTATCAGGCCTTTTTCCTATAACTCCACCTTCTGTGTAAGCATCTTGTTTACGCCGCTTTTTATTAACGCTATAATGATTAACCATTGAATCAATATTACCAGAACCAATAAGAAATCCTAATCGTGGTTTGCCAAAACGTTTAAAATCACTGCAATCTTTCCAATTAGGTTGTGAAAGTATTGCTACACTATAACCATACCTTTCTAGAACTCGTCCTATTATAGCAGTTCCAAACGAGCAATGATCAATATACGCATCTCCTGTTACTAGTACAAAATCAACACTCTTAACTGCTCGCTGTTCTAACTCTTCTTTACTTACTGGTAAAAACATTAAATACACCCACCTATCAAAATAATTTTAACTAATCCTCCAGCTCGCTGGATACTGGTTTTTTAACATATGATTTTGTGACTTAGCCCAGCCAAGCGGATAACCATCTACACAAATAACATAATAACCTTTAGGTTTATCAACCAACAAAGTCTCTCCTTTTAAATACTTTACTATATTTGCATCACTTAACATAAAGTCAATAGTGTTTTTATATAGCTCTTTAGCATATGCAATACTTAATGCATGAGAAGGCTCAAACCTATTTTTCTTAATCTCCCCTAATAGCAATCCACTCCTAAGCACACGTATTTTATTTGCACATGGCATATTTTTTGACACTAAATAAACTCTCCCATCTATCTCCATAACTGGCTCAGATAAAGGTATATAAGTGTTAGCATGTATAAATTCCGCTACTAGCTTATAGTCACTAATACATCTATTAGCACCAACATATTGGCTTGTTAAATTATTGCCATTTTTTTTATACATTAAACATAAAAAATGCCCTTCTCCATCTAAAAGGTGTGGCCATAATCTTAATGAATTATTCTCTCCGCTACGTATCCCACCAACAGCAGTCATACTTACTGATTCAAAATTAGCATTGTCGTTTAAAAAATTTCTTATAATATGTTCATTTTCATCAGCAGAAAAAGTACATGTAGAATACATCATATATCCACCTGGTTTTAACAATTTACCTGCATTAATTAATATTTCTTGTTGCAACCCACTAAAATCTTGGCTACCCCAATTTTTTATAGCTTTATTATCTTTTTTAAACATTCCTTCTCCAGAACATGGCGCATCTATTAAGATTTTATCAAAAAACCCTTCCCACACACTAGCTAATTTTTCTGGACTCTCGCTTATTACCATAGCTTGGTTAATCCCAAAATTATCAAGGTTTTTAACTAATGCTTTGGCGCGAGATGCACTAATATCATTAGAAACAAGTATGCCATCACAGCCTAACTTAGCCCCCACTTGGGTACTTTTACCGCCCGGAGCCGCACATAAATCTAAAACATAGTCATCTTTTTCTATAGGCAAATATGCTGCTGGTGACATAGCACTCGGCTCTTGAATATAATATAGCCCAGCGAAATAGTATGGATGCTTAGTAACTTTTTCATTACAATAATAGAATCCTTCACGGCACCACGGCACCGGCTTAGTATTAAATGGATTGATTTTATTCCATTCCTCTAAACTAATTTTACTCGTATTCACTCTCAAACCTTGAAAAATAGGTTTATTAAACGATTTTATATAATCATCAAACTCATCATTTAGTAACTGCTTCATCTTTTGCTCAAACTGTATTGGTAACATTTTATACATCCTTATCTTCTATACATAATTAAGAGGAGTACAATACTCCTCCAACTTAATTTGAAACCCATCTAACATCCATCTTATTACTTTCAATTCTTTCCATAAAAGGTGCAATGTTAATAGGAACCCATCCATCTTCGTAGCCTACAAAAGCTTGTATATAAACACTAATGGGCATATCAGCCGACTCCCCCTCAACCGAACCGGCCAAATCACTCATCATGCCAAGCCACTCACCCGCGGCAACACTAACACCTGCTTTTATATGGCTAGGAATTTCATCTAAATAACCGTAAGCAATCACTGCTCCACCATCTAATTGTACCTGAACCGTATACCCCGTTCCTTCTCTCCAATCTGCCTTAATAACTTTCCCGTTTCCCATATTAACTACCTCAACTACACTAGTTCCATTTGGGTCAATAAGAATAACAGCAGTATCATCCCCATCTAATTCGCCGTACTCATACTCTCTATAATCACCTACCGCAAAATATACTAAATCAAATATAAACTGACTATACATATCTCTATACACAGAATACTCCTCAGTTTCAACACCACTCTTAATAAGTTCTTCTATATCAGCCAAGTCAGTACCATTTAGCGTTTCAACATGCCAAATGCCTAACGCCAAATCCATAGGTTTATGAGAATTAATTGCTAGACTTACAACGCTACTAATCCCATCATAATCCACATCTAAAAAATTTTCAGTCATATCCTCTATTGATATAACCTCTTGTGTTATTAAACTAGAAGTAACCTCTATATCCTCATCCTCATCTCCTCCCCCAAACGAACAATTAGTAAAGAAAATAAAACCAGCTGCCATTATAAATGCTACACTAACTAATGTTTGTCCATCTAGTGTAAACGGATGTTGCGTACGCTGTGTACGGCCAGATTGTCTTGCACTGCCAGAAGCTTGGCGAGGTGGGCGAGTATAATTTACATATTGGTGTGAAACATGAGGCCCACCGTTTGATGAGCGTGGGTATCTTCTATTCTTCTTTCGACTTAAATTGTAACTTAATTCTCTAAAAAATCTACTTAGCATAAGCTTGACCTCCTTCTCTAGTTCATAATATAGAAAAGTAAGCCAATTTATACCTATTTTAGGTAATTAGCTTGTAAAGCCTTACCATTTAAATAGTCACACAAATCCCCTTGTTGATACCCTTGTTGTTGCATTAATGCAAGTATATCATCATGAATTTTCCACCAACTACTGCCCCAATTGGCAAAAATAGAATATCCTTCGGGAACACGTCCAATTATACGCTGAATAACTATCTTCTTATCTAAATATCTAAGAAATGTAATAACTCTCTCTTTATACTCCTCCTCAGAAATAAGCTCTATCTCACCCGCGTAATACTGCTTAGCCATTACTGTATCTTTTAAAATATACAATGCATGAAGCTTAACATAAGTTAACCCTAACGCGCTAATGATTTTAGCGTTTTCTATAGTGTCAGTCATATCATCCCAAGGCAAATTTAGTATTAAATGAACTGCTGACTCAAAACCAAAATTTTTTATTCTTAACACTGCATCTATAAATTCTGCCAAGCTATGTCCCCGGTTAATTTTACTTAAAGAATGATAATTAACAGTTTGAAGGCCTAATTCAATGCAAACATCAACACTAGTATTGTCTTTTATAATTTGCAAATACTCATCATTAATACAATCTGGTCTAGTCGAAATACTAATTCCAACTAAATCATGATGTTTAATCTGGGATAAAACATCTTTTAAACGTTCCTTAGACATATAAGTATTACTATAATTTTGCAAATAACCTATAAAATATTTAGCCTTATAACGTTTTTTCATATACTCAATATTATCATTTAACTGCTGTGGAATTGATTTAGTCTCATACGGAGACTCATACGCTGTACCAACATCAGCACAAAACGTACAACCTCCGCTAGAACAATTACCATCTTTATTAGGACAAGTGCCTTCTAAATGAAGCGAAACTTTATACACTTTAGCTCCATATTTATTTGTTAAAAAATCAGCATATCTATTGTAGCTCATAATTTCTCCTTAATTCTTCGTTTTTCCAATCTTTAGTTTAATTGTTTTTAATTCTGTTTTTAGCTATTAAATATACAATATCTTGCATTATTGAAGCAGCGGCTAGAGCTGTTATCTCATTTGCATCATAAGTTGGAGAAACTTCAACCATATCTGCGGCAACAATATTAATTCCTTCTAATTCTCTTAAAGTACATTTAATAAGATTTGTACTAGGACCTCCGCAAACTGGAGTCCCTGTACCTGGAGCGTAAGCTGGGTCAAGTGCGTCTATATCAAAAGTTAAATAAACTGGCATATTTCCAACAATCGATTTAATTACATTTGCAAGCCCTACTGGCCCAAGTTCAATAACTTTATTTGCGTAAATAATATTATAACCGCAGTTCTCCATTCTAGTACGAATACATACTTGTGCCGATTTTGATGGATCAATACAACCCTCGTGTGCTAAATCATATGCAAAATTCGCATGTGAGTAATCACCATGGCTAGGAATGGAATCTTGATGACTATCAAAATGAAGCAATGCCAGCGGACCATACTTCTCACTCGCAGCAATTATTGGCCCATATGGAATTGTATGGTCTCCACCTATACTTACAAGACTAGCTCCTGAATTTAATATTAACTTTGCATGCTTATAACTTTCTCTAATCATAAACTCGGTAGCTTTAGCTCCAACAGCAGCTCCTACATCTCCATAATCAATAATGTTAGGACACGCCTTTTTCAAATTAAAACTTTCTGTAGTCCATAAATAATCAGAACGAAATGCCAAATTTGAAACAGCGCGAACTGCTCGTGGACCAAGTCTTGCTCCTGGTCTATTTGTTGTACCAATATCAAAAGGTATGCCCATAATAGCTAAATCCACATTATCCAAATTTCTTTTATTTGCAAATCCTGCAAAAGTAGATATTCCTGAATAATGAAACGGATGTTCAACATAACCACCAGTATAACTCATATAAAAATCCCCCTTAAATATACTAGATAATAATATATTTATGGCATAGATAGTAAATTTGTTAATGACTTCTTTAAAAGTCCAATAAATTTTATAGGCTCCAAAATCAAAAATTTTTGTTGCTGTTGTTCGTAATGCTTGATTATTAAGCATTTGTGTACCATACCTTATAATACCAGAATAAAATCAAAAGCTTTATCCCATAATAATATCATCATCATATTTTAACAGAAAGGTGGCAAGTCTACATGAATACAAGAACTTGGGATTATATCGCCTTAGCACTTATAATTATAGGAGCTATCAACTGGGGATTAATTGGGTTTTTCCAATTTGACTTAATCGCATCATTATTTGGTGGAATGGAAAGTTGGATCAGCCGAGTAATCTACGGTATAGTTGGTATTTCTGGTATATATTCACTTACTCTGTTTGGTAGAGTAGCAGAAAATAACAGTAACTCATAAGAGTTACAATTGCATATAAGGGGGTGCATTTTTATGCAGCCCCTTTTTTATTTTTGCCAAAAAAATAGGACTATAGACATCGCGTCTATAGTCTTTATATTTATGAAAACTTTCATTTTACTTGTGATTATTTTAGCTGTTTTATAAAATATTGCAAATAAAATATCTGCTGTTTTTATCTATCCCAACATAGATAACATCATTATTAATACTAAAAGTAATGGCAAATGTACAGTTACTTTTTCCATCATTTTCCCTCCTTTTTAAATTAACTTTAATTAGCAGCTATTATTAGCTATTTTATTTATATGTATAATTTACTAAATGGGGACCATATAAATTAAACAAATATACTAAAAGTCATACCACATGTATAGTGAAAAATAGATAAAATAAAAGGCCATAGCTGTCTATGGCCTAAATACTTAACGTTTCTGTACATCTAAAATTATTTTGCAAACCTTCTCATATTCCCCAGTCAACATATAAATTAAATTATCTACCGAAATTTTTTGCGCTTCATATTGAGATGTATCCGAATAAAACGCAGTATGCGGTGTTAGTAATATATCATCACGGTTTATAAATTTAGATGCATACTCAGCAGTTTCTTCTTTTAAAACATCTAAACCTGCACCAAATATTACACCTTTATCTAACCCATCAATTAACGCATCATCATCAATTAAAGCCCCTCTAGCCACGTTGACAATAACTGGGCATTTCTTCATTTTTGCAATACTTTCTGCATTAATAATATTTTCATTTTGTGCCGTTAATCTCATAGTTAATGCAATAAAATCCGCTTGAGCATATATTTCATCTGGAGTAACCAACGTACAACCGTGTGCTTTTGCCACATCTTGTGTGCAAGACGGACTATATACAATCACATTAAGTCCAAACCCCTGCGCCCTTTTAGCTACAGCTTTACCTATTTTCCCAAAACCCATTATAGCTAGCGTCGCCCCTTCTAATCTAATCAGCCCTGAAGTTGAATTATAAGCGTAGTTTTTATTGACTTCAATATCATTATTATAAAACTTAATTTTCCTTGCCACACTTAATAACATCGCCATACAATGGTCAGCAACTTCTTGAGTACAATACTCATCTATTGCTGTTAAGCCAATTTTATTCTCCTTACAAACGTCTAAATCAACGTAATTATATCCTGTTGCCTGTACAGAGATTACTTTACATTGTTTCATCTCTCTAATTATATCTGAATCTAAGTCTACTAGTGATATTAAAACCCCATCAACCGTTGCTATCTCTTTCTTTAACTCTTCTTTTTCAGTTCCGCTATACTCAAATATAACTATCTCTGTATCTTCACCCAATTTTTCCTTAATTATATTTATTTCTAAATCTAAATCCCTCGCTAGTCCCTCTTTACTACCGCACATCATAATTTTCATTTTATTACAACTCCCCAATGCGTTTTATTCATGTATATTAGTTATAAGGAAAATTTGTTCATTGCAAGAAAATTACTCACATTCTAGAGAGCGTACTAAAACCTCAGTAGGGGTTACAGAAATTGTTTTAAAATTATTATAAATAACCATACCCGGTTTAGCATTAGGAATTTTTTTAACATTTTTCTTAGCTGTATAATCAATCGGAACATGACTAGACTGCTTAGCACTACTATAATACGCCGCAAGCATTGCCCCCTCATACAAATCCTGCTCAGTAATTTCATGCTGATGAGGGACTTTAATTATAACATGAGAGCCTGGACCGTCTTTAATATGAAGCCAAATATCATTAGGTTTAGCAAATTTCATAGTTAATGCATCATTTTGGAAATTATTTTTTCCTACATAAATATCAAGCGCAGAAGTAGTTTTAAAATGCAAATACGGCTTTTGATTTTTAACAGCCTTCTTAGCAACTTTAGCTCTCTTCTTTAAATACCCCATATCCACTAACTCTTGTCTAAGTTCCATTATATCAGTTTCACTTTCTAGCATATCTAACGAAACTAACACCGAGTTTAGATAATCTAAATCTTCCTTTATAATATCAAGTTGCTCTGCCGCAGCTACAGCTGTTCTTTTTAATTTAGTATACTGCTTAAAATAAGTTTGAGCATTTTCAATAGGAGTTTTATCCTTATTAAGTGGAATTACAATCTCCTCTTGCTGCTCACTATAATAATTTATACACTTAAATTCAGTATCCCCTGCATTGATTTCATACGAATAAGACGTAATAAGCTCCCCATAAATTTTATAAAGCTCACTCTTATCACTACTATCTAACGCCTTTTGTTGTAAAGCCTGCTTTCTTACCGCTCTATCTATAAACGTCATAATCATCTTTTTAATATCCGCTGTCTTTTGAGAAATATTAAATCTTTGATTTTTATTATGAGTCACATGCTCAATAACCTCACTCATATTTGCAAACTCCGTATTATCATACATCCCATGCGTCTTAAGCTCACACATATAATACGCTATTGGCTGATTACCGTTTTCATGATAAACAATCGGCGTATAATTCGAGTCTTTTACATTTGTAATAATCCCATTAAAACAATTATAAAGCGAAGCTAACTCATCTGAAGTTAAAGTATCAGCCGCTTTGTTTTGCTCAATGTTTGCTTGTGCACATATTTCATTAGTAACTAACGGACTCAATCCATTATAAGTTTCATAAAGCCTTTTATATATTTGTGACGACTTTGCAGGTATTGCAGATAAAAACTCCTCACGGGTAGTTAGAAGAGGATTAAGCTTAGATTGATTTGGCGGATAGACATACATATTGTTTGGTAAAATTTGTCTCACTTGACTTTTATCAAACGAAATATGTTTAATGCTATCTAAAATAGTACCATTTTCCTTAGTAAGAATAAGATTGCTATGTCGTCCCATAATTTCAAGTATTAACACCTTATCTTCCTTATCACCAAGTTCATTTTTAGCTTCTATATAAAACTGAGCAATTCTCTCAAAATTAGGCTGAGTAATATCCACGATTTTACCTCCTATTAAATGCTTTCTAAGAAGCATACAAAACATCGGTGGGGTATTACTTTCATTTTTGCTTAAATTAGTTAAATGAAGCCTCGGATACTGGCTATTAGCATTTAACAACAGCTTATAATTTTTACGATTATTACGAATAGTAACAAGTAGCTCTTCCTTTTGTGGCTGATAAATTTTCTCTATCTTACCACCTATTAATTGTAGTTTTAGTTCGTGTATAATGTTAGATAAAATAATGCCGTCCATAAAAATTCCTCCTTGATTTTGTGCTGGCTCCTAAGTCTCCCCTTTATGGGAATGTCATATAAAGTTAACAGCTCCTATGTGCTTAAAAAATAAATGTTGGTAATAATATCATAAACTTTTTGAAAATAAAAACAAGGTATGTTATAATAAACTTGTCACAGTATAAAATTTAAGGAGTAAACGATATGAAAGGTGAAGGTTTAAAAATTGTTTTATCGGGGCCATCTGGCTCAGGTAAAGGGACTATTGTGCAAGAACTTCTTAAAGATGGTAATTATAAATTGTCTATTTCTGCTACTACTAGAAAAGCTCGTACTGGTGAAGTTGATGGAGTTCATTACTTTTTTAAAACTCAGGCAGAGTTCGAGGATATGATTGATCACGAACAATTACTTGAATACGCATGTTTTTGTAATAACTACTATGGTACTCCTAAAGCGTTCATTGATGAGACGGTTAGTTCGGGTGCTGATATTTTGTTAGAGATAGAAATTCAAGGGGCATTGCAAGTTAAGCGTAAATACCCCGAAGCCATTTTTATATTTATTATGCCACCTACTTTTGATGAACTAAAATCCCGTCTTAAGGGGCGAAATACAGAATCGGATGAGGTTATAAACCAAAGATTAGCTAGAGCTCGTGAAGAACTAATGCTGTTTAAAGAATATGACTATATTATTATTAATGATAACTTACAAGATGCTGTTGACAAGGTAATTGCGATTTCACTTACCGAAAAACTTAAAAGTAGCCGTTATAAGGCGTTTATTGAAGATATGCTTCAAAATTAACATGAATTGGAGAAAATATATGTTACAACCATCGTATTCACAAATTATGAACAAACTAAACAGTGACGCAAATGAAACTGTTGTTACAAGTCGTTATTCTATTATTATTGCTACTGCTAGACGCGCTAGACAAATTATAGATATTGTTAACGCAGAAGGGGCTGGTGAAATTACATCTCATTCTGCTAGCAAAGAAGCTCAGGCGCTTAAAGAGCAACTTAAGAAGAAGAAACCTACGGCTATCGCTGTTGAGGAGCTTTATAATGGCAAGGTTAAAATTAGAGAGCAATATATTGACTCCCATATCTCTTAATGGGGTTTTTTCGCTAGAAGGATAAATGGGTAATTCCCTATTTATCCTTTAATAGCTTTTTTTTATAAATATCAGACAGGAGTAATTATGTTTGCTAAAGTAATTATAGATTGTGCCACTAATAGTGCTATTGATAGACTATTCACTTATGAAGTGCCTTCTCAGCTAATTGATAGATGTGCTGTTGGTAGCAGAGTTAAAGTGCCATTTGGGCAAGCTAATAAAACACGAATTGGTTATGTGCTTGGAATTTGTAGCGAAGTAGATAATTCTTTTAAGATAAAAAAGGTTTTAGATGTTATTGATTTAAATCCAATTATTAATGAAGAACAAATTAGTATGATAAATTTTTTGGTAGAACATTATGGTGCTAGTTATGCTAGTAGCGCGGCCAACATTTTGCCAAAAGTAGATGATAGGGCTATTGAAACAGCTAAGCAATTTGTTAATTATATTTTGCCTTTAGCTTCTTTAAATATATTAGAAGATTATATAGAAGAAATTGCGGATAAAAAAAGCCTTATTAAGCAATATGAAATTCTTAGTGAACTTGTGGCTTATGGAGAGCTTGAAGAATCTAACTGGCCTAATTATAAATCTAGTATTAATACACTTATGCGTAATAAGTTAATTCAGCGCGAAGCTCGGGCAGTGGTACTTCATAAGGATAGAATTTGTTATGAACAATTTATAGAGCTTAATAAGGAACAAACTAATGCTTATGAAGTTATTTCTAGTAATTACAATAAAGCACGTACTATTCTATTAGAAGGTGTTACTGGTAGTGGGAAAACAGAGGTTTTTTTGCATATCATTCGGGATGTGTTAGAAGCGGGTAAAAGTGTAATTGTATTAGTGCCTGAGATTGCACTTACAAAGCAGACTCTAGAACGGTTTGTTAATAGATTTGGTAATAGAGTTGCACTTACTCATAGTAAAGTAACTCAAAAGCAGCGTAAACAAATTTATATGCAAGCTCAAAGTGGAGAAATCCAAATTGTCATAGGCCCAAGAAGTGCCGTTTTTACACCATTTTCTAATCTTGGCCTTATTGTAATTGATGAAGAACATGACGGGAGTTATAAATCTGAACGCTCACCTAAATATAATGCTATAGAAGTGGCCATAATGAGAATGAGGTTGCATTGTGGGATTGTACTATTAGCTTCAGCCACTCCTAGCGTTAGCTCTTATTACAAAGCTAAAATGGGTATGATTGAACATGTTATGCTTACACAGCGCGCTGGGGGGGCTAGTATGCCACAGATTGAGTTTGTAGATATGCGTCTTGAAAATTGTGTTATTAGTACTAGACTTCATGAAGCTATTGAACAAACTTTAAAAGATAATAAACAAGTTATGATTTTATTAAATAGGCGAGGATATTCAACTTTTATTAATTGTCGAGAATGTGGTTTTGTAGTAAAGTGCACACATTGTGATGTAACTATGACTTACCACCAAAAAGATAATATTCTAATTTGCCATCATTGCCTTAGTAGACAGGTAGTTCCTACAATTTGCCCTAGTTGCAAAAGTAAGAGAATTCGCTATTTTGGTGATGGGACTCAAAAAGTAGAGGAGTATTTAAATAATCATTTTGGGCATGTTGGTGTTAGTAGAATGGATATTGATACAACTTCTAGTAAGGAAGGTTTTAATAAAATTTTAACCGCTTTTAATAATAGAGAAACTAATATTTTAGTTGGAACACAAATGATTTCTAAAGGACATGATTTTAGTAATGTTACTCTAGTTGGGGTTATTGCAGCAGATAGTTCACTTTATATTTCCGATTTTCGTGCATCAGAAAGAACATATCAACTGCTGACACAAACAGTTGGCCGCGCAGGTCGTGGCGATACTATGGGTAATGTTATTATTCAAACTTATGAGCCTGATAACTCTGTTTTACTAGATGTAAAATTAGGTAGACAAAAAAGTTTTTACGAAACAGAACTAGAATTTCGTGAAGCTTCAGGATATCCACCATTTGGTTATATGTTTACTGTGATGATTTGTGGGAATAATGAAGATATAGTTATAAAGAAGGCTCACCATATTATGGATTATTTTAAATACTATAATAGGAAAAAGCTATTTAGGTTTATTGGCCCAACCCAAGCTCCTATACCTAAGCTAGCTGATGAATACCGCTGGTTAATTACTATCCTCGGTGTTGATAGAGACTTACTTTTGCTATATGGGCGGTATTGTATTGATAAGTTTAGCGAACATTCTGCTCAAGTTAAAATAAATTGGGATATTATGTGATTACTTTCAAGGAGTGTGAAGTATGGCAATTAGAACTATTAGAGTTGATGAGGACCCTATATTAAGGAAGGTATCTAAGTCTGTTAAGAAATTTGATAATTCATTACATGAGCTGTTAACCGATATGGCAGATACTATGTATGAAGCTGATGGAGTTGGTTTAGCAGCCCCTCAAGTAGGCGTTTTAAAAAGGATTTATATTATTGATATAGGCGAAGGTTTAGTGGAATTTATTAATCCAGAAATTATCGAAGCGGATGGCGAACAAATCGGTGATGAAGGATGTTTAAGCATTCCACGTAAGTACGGTCAAGTGAAAAGGCCTTTTACAGTTAAAGTTAGAGCGCAAGATAGAAATGGTGATTTTTTTGAAATTATTGGAGAAGAATTATTTGCTCGCGCTATGTGTCATGAAGGAGACCATTTAGAAGGTAAAGTATTTATTGACATGGTCGAGGGAGACATTTTTGAAGAAGTGCTAGAAGAGATTGAACATGAAAACCCAGAGATGCCAATTGATGCAGCACAGCAATTAGCTACGGAAATTACTAGCGATATTACTAACGAAATTACTAACGAAAACGGAGAAACACATGAAGAAAAATAAAGTTGTATTTATGGGTACACCTGATTTTGCAGTACCTACATTACAAATGTTAATTGAACAACAATATAGCATTGAACTTGTTGTAACTCAACCTGATAGACCTAAAGGGCGTGGTAATAAACATACTATGTCAGCAGTTAAAGAGGTAGCGCTTAAGCATAACTTGCATATAAGTCAACCTGATAAAATTAGAGGCAATGAAGAGTTTTATAACGAAATTAGTAGCATTAATCCCGAGATTATTATAGTTGTAGCATTTGGTCAAATACTTCCTAAGGAAATTTTAGATTTGCCAATACTTGGCTGTATTAACATTCATGGGTCCTTATTACCAAAATACAGAGGGGCAGCTCCTATTCAGTGGGCTATAATAGATGGCGAGGATGAAACTGGCGTTACAATTATGTATATGAATGAAGGTCTTGATACTGGGGATATGATTTACAAAAAAACTATTAAAATTGAGCACGCTGATACTTCTGCTACTTTGTTTGATAAACTTAGTAACGTTGGAGCTACTGCTTTACAAGAAGCTTTACCTATGATTTTAGATGGCGGTAAAGATAGGGTTACACAAGATGATAGCATTGCCACTTTAGCTCCTCGTATCAATAAAGAGCTAGGCCATATTGATTTTACAAAACCAGCAACTGCAATTTATAACTTAATGAGAGGGCTAATTCCTTGGCCAGTTGCTTATTTTATTTATCAAGATACGCCAATTAAAGTATTTGATAGCACTGTAATTAATCATGACAGTGATAAATTAGCTGGTACAATTGTTAAAGTTGATAAAGAAGGTATTTTGGTTCAATGTGCAAGTGGTATGCTACTAATTACAGATATTCAGGTACCTAACAAAAAACGTATGAAAGTATCTGAATATATTAAAGGACATCAAATCGATGTTGGAGTTATAATATAAGGGGTTAGATTTATGAAATGTGCACGTGAGGTAAGTGTTGATATACTTACTAAAATTGAAAAAGAAGGCGGCTATGTTCAGCTTGTTTTAAAGGATGAACTAGAGGGTAAGCAAGATAAAAGTTTTATTACAGAAGTAGTTTATGGGAGCATTAAGCATAAATTGACTTTGGATTATATTATATCTTCTAATACTAAAACAAATAAAATCAAGCCGTTTGTTAGGAATTTACTAAGAGTAAGTGTATATCAACTTATGTATCTAGATAGGGTTCCTCCAAGTGCAGTAATTAATGAAGCAGTTAAAATTATTAAGCGTAGAAATATGGGGTCATTATCTGGGTTTGTCAATGGTGTTTTAAGACAAATTGATAGAACTAAACATGAAATTAGTTATCCTAGCATTTCTATTAAATACTCTATGCCAGAGTGGATTGTAAACTTATGGATAGAAATGTATGGTGAAGATAAGACTATTAAAATATGTGAGTCGCTTAATAATAGGGCTAAGATTTGTGCTAGGGTTAATTCTAAAAATGCAATACAGCAGCTAATAAATGAAAACATCAAATATACAGCAGGTCATATTTTTCCTAATGAATGTGTATATATTGAAGGAGCAAATTCAATAGCTAACATAAAATCATTTGTAGAGGGTCTTTGGACGGTTCAAGATGAAAGTGCAATGTTAGTAGGCTATGTTTTAAATCCACATGAAGGGGACACTATACTTGATATATGTGCTGCTCCTGGAGGAAAAACTTCTCATATGGCATATCTTGCAAACAATAAAGCTTCTATAATGGCTACAGATATTTATGAACATAAAATTGAGCTAATTAATAAAACTGTTACTAGACTTGGGGCTACTGAAATTACAACTAAACGTTTAGATGCTTGTGTATTTGACAGCTCTTTAGAAAACAAATTTGATAAGGTGCTTGCGGATGTACCTTGTTCTGGATTAGGAATTTTAAAGCGAAAACCTGATATTAGGTATAATAAATCCTTAGATGATATTGCGCAAATTAACATAGTCCAAAAAAATATTGTGGCTAATGCAGTAAAGTATGTTAAGCCGGGTGGAGTATTTGTATATAGTACTTGTACTTTGTCTGAAACAGAAAATAAGGATATGGTAAAGTGGATGATAGAGGAGCTTGGCCTTGTGGCTGATACAATTGAGGTGCCAGAAGTTCTAAAATCCTGTGTTGATGGATGTAGCGTAGAAATATTACCTTATATTGCGGATACAGATGGTTTTTTTATAGCTAAGTTTAGAAAGTAAAAGAGGTTTTGATATGAACGAAATAATTGGAATGGATATTACAGAGTTAGAAGGTGTTATGCAGTTAATTGGTGAACCGAAATATAGGGCTAAGCAGCTATTTTCTTGGTTTCATAATAAGCTTATTTGGGATTATAATCAGATGAGTAATTTATCTATTGGGCTTAGAAAGAAATTAGTAAGCTCCTACGAAATAGCACCTATTAAGATGGCAGATAAGTTAGTATCAAGCATTGACTCTACTACTAAATATCTATTTGAATTAGAAGACGGTAACATTATTGAAAGTGTTTTAATGAAATATAAGCATGGCAATTCGGTGTGTATTTCTACACAAGTTGGGTGTAGAATGGGATGTAAGTTTTGCGCTTCCACAATTGATGGCTTAGTAAGAAATTTAACAGTAGCAGAAATGTTAGCCCAGGTATACTCTATAGCGCTAGATACCAAAGAGAGGGTATCTAATGTAGTGTTAATGGGAAGTGGCGAACCGTTAGAAAGGCTTGATATTACAACTAAATTTATTAAGCTTATTAATATGGAAGAAGGTCAGAATATTGGTACTAGACATATTACAGTTTCTACATGTGGATTAGTAAATTCTATTTTAGAATTAGCCCAATTAAAACTGCAAATTACACTTGCAATTTCTTTGCATGCTGCTTGCGATGATAGAAGAAAACAGATTATGCCTATTGCAAAAAAGTACAATATAGCACAAGTGCTAGACGCTTGTAATGTATATACGGATATTACTAGTAGGAGAGTTAGTTTTGAATATGCTTTAATACAAAATAATAATGACAGTCTTGAAGATGCACATGCATTAGGACGTTTGTTAAAAGGTATGCTTTGTCATGTTAACCTAATTCCAGTTAATACAGTTAATGAGTCGAGATTTATATGTACAACTGACGAAGGTATACGCAAATTTTATGAAGTGCTTAAATCTTATAATATTGAAACTACTGTTAGAAGGACGCTTGGGCAGGACATAGATGCGGCCTGTGGACAGCTTAGAAGGCGATATTTATTAGAAGCCAAAGATAGGGGTGAATGTTAGTGGTTGTAGCCGGAAAAGTAGATATAGGAAGAAAGAGAACTTGTAATCAAGACAAAATTCTTATTTGTGATAAACGGGTCGGCAGTTTACCAAATTTATTGATAGTAGCTGATGGTGTAGGTGGTGATAATAGCGGGGAGGTGGCAAGTGAACTTGCTATTGACTCCTTTTATGACTATATTACTGAGCATGAGGGAGCGGATTTAAGTACTCCAGAATTAATTGCAAACTTGCTTACAAGAGCAATTAGTCATGCTAATTATGTGGTGTTTGAAAGGTCGCAACAAGATGCACAATGTAAAGGTATGGGGACCACCTTCACATTAGCAACCGTAATTGGCGAGCATATGTACATTTCTCATGTGGGTGATACACGTGTGTATGTGATGAATAACAAACAAGTAATTCAGCTTACAACTGACCATTCACTTGTGCAAGAGATGTTTGAGAGTGGCATTTTAACACGAGAGGAGGTTTTTAACCATCCGATGGGACACTATATTACTCGTGCGGTTGGTACGGCGCATAAGATTAAGGTAGATAATATTATGTGTGAGCTTAAACATGTTGAGTATATCTTATTATGTTCGGATGGACTTACTAGTATGATTAATGAGAATGATCTAAAGGAAATAGTTTATAGTAAAAAAGAAGTAGAGCTAGAAATGATTGTAGAAAATCTTATTAATGAAGCAAATAGTAGAGGTGGGCCTGATAACATAGCAGTGATATTGGCAAAGAAATGTGAGGTGATATAATATGTTATTAGAGCCTGGAGCGATACTTGGACAAAGATATGAAATCATTGATAAAATTGGGCAAGGTGGTATGTCTAATGTTTATAGGGCAGCAGATACAAAACTTAGGCGAGAAGTAGCTATTAAGGTTTTAAAAGAAGAGTTCGCTAAAGATGTAGATTTTATTAGCAAGTTTGAGAGCGAAGCAAGTTCTGCGGCTAGTTTGACGCATACTAATATTGTGGGTGTTTATGATGTGTACCATGATAAGTCTTTGCATTATATTGTAATGGAGTATATTGAGGGGTGTACACTTAAAGATTTAATTTTAGACGATGCACCGTTTGACGAAGATAGAACTATCGATTATGGTATACAAATTTTAAATGCTCTTAAAGTTGCTCATCGTAAGGGCATTATTCATAGGGATATTAAACCACAAAATATTTTAGTGACGAGTGATGAAGAGTTGAAGGTAACTGACTTTGGAATTGCTAAGGCAGTTGATTCGTCTACGATTGTACTTAATGGGGATACAGTAGGGTCGGTATATTATTTCTCCCCAGAGCAGGCTAAGGGCAAACATGCTGGGGAAACTAGTGATTTATATTCATGTGGTATTATTTTGTTTGAGATGATGACTAAGCATGTTCCATTTGAATCTGATAACCATGTTTCAATAGCGCTTAAGCATATTAATGACCCTATTCCTAATCCATCAACTTATAATGCTAATATTAGTAAAGGGCTTGAGAGAATTATTTTAAAAGCGACAAGTAAACGGACTGAGGAACGTTATCAAACTGCTGATGCTATGATTAATGACCTTTTGGCAGCACTTGAAAATCCAGATATGGAACTTAATAATCAGGATGCTGATTTAGCTTATACAGTACTTTTAACTCCTGAACAATCTGAATTTATTAGGAAAAATGAGTCTATAAACTCTGCTGGTACAGATAAGCCTGTTACGGAAAATCCCCCTGATGATGTGGATGGATATACTGCATTTGGTACTTCAGCAGCATATAAAGCTAATAAAGCCAATAAAGCTAATAAAGCTGATAAAGCTGATATAGATGACGATGATGAGATGCCTGACTTTGGTCCAACAGAAGTGAGTAGTAAAACTGCTCATGATGAAGTACCTGTATTGTCAAAGTGGATTGCTATTTTTGGAGGAATTTTTGTTGCGTTAATTATAGTAGGCTCCGGAGTAAGTATGTATATGAAGTTTGGGCCTAAAGCTAGTAGCCAACCTGAGGTTGTATTAGTACCTAACGTAGTTGAGATGACAGTTGAGGAGGCTCAATCTTTAGCATTAGAAAACTCTCTTGTAATAGGAATTGTAGGGGAAAAGGAAAATGCATTTGTAGAACCAGGTACAATTTTAGAGCAAGTCCCTAAGCCGGATATTTCTGCTAATCCTAATACTACTATTCAGGTTGTTGTATCTGTACTGCCAGTGGATACTAGCGTTAAAGTGCCGGATGTTGTGGGGCTTGATTCAACTGATGCTCAGGCGTTGTTAGAAGATGAGGGGTTATGGTATTATATTTCGCGTGAATATAGCGATTATATTGAACTAGGTAAAGTAATTGAGCAAAATCCGCGTGCTAATGTAACTGTTGAGCAGGGTGAGTATATTGAGTTAATAATTAGTTCTGGCGAGGATATAAATTATATTGAAGTGCCAAATTTATATAATTTATCGCAAAGTCAAGCTATGAATAGTTTACTTGCAAGTGGCTTAAGGTTAGGTGAAGTTACTGTAGAATATAGTAATTCGATTGATGAAGGTAAGGTTATTGCACAAGAGTACATTCCTTATAGAAGTGTTGAGTCGGGTACTAGTGTAAATATTGTGGTAAGTATGGGTTCGGAGCCAGTGCCTGAAGTTATAGAAATTACAGAGAAACCTAAACAATTTTTTGAGGAACTTACTGATATGTTTGAGAGTACTTTTTCTGATGCCTATAGAGATATTGGAGAACAAATTTTAGGAAATTACGCTGATGATATAGATGAAGATGTTCCGGACGAAGATGTTCAAGATGAAGATGTTCGGGATGAAGATATTAGACATGAAGATGTTCGGGATGAAGATGTTAGACATGAAGATGTTAGACGTGAAGATATTAGGCGTGAAGATGTTAGAGATGAAGAGGTTAGAGATGAAGTTCCTACTAATAACAATGACGCTGATGAGCCGTTTGATGCTGATAAGGCTTTAGAAGATGATGATGTTTTAGAAGAGGAGGAGCCTTTAGAAGATGATGTGGCTCTAGAAGATGATAGATATGAAACTGAAGAAGATGATTATGAACCTGAAGAATATAAATATGTGTCAATAGAAGAAGATGATTTACCAGAAGATTTTTATTCTGATGACGAAGAAGAGTTTTATAAACCGCAGATTTCGGACGCGCCTATATATTTAGATGCGCCGACAATTTCGGATACACCTGTTTATTTAGAAGAGGAATTGGAGGAAGAGTCTGAGTTGGTAACTAAAACTTATAACGTTACGTTACCAGCATCTTTGATGGAAGATAGCTCTAAAACTTCTTTTCATGTAATTATTATGTTCCAAACTGCAACCGATGAACAAACTCTATTTAATGGTGTATTAAATAAGGAACAATTCCCTTATCCAGTTACTGTAACTGGTAGTGGCGATGGTCGTCTTACTGTTTATTTTGATGCTAAAGCTTGGTGGAATGACCCTTATTCATTTTAGTTAAAATTCCCTGCAGCAAGTTACTAAGAGCTGCAGGGGTAATATAAAAATATTGTATTTATTGAGGTGAAATAATGGATGGAAAGGTTATTAAAGGTATAGCAGGATTTTATTATGTGGATGTGGGCGATACTATTTATGAGTGTAAAGCGCGAGGTAAATTTAGAAAGGAACAGATGAGTCCACTAATAGGAGATAAAGTTAAAATTAGTATTACAGAATATGAAGGTAGTGAAAAAGGGGATTATTTACAAGGTAGCATTGAAGAAATTTTTCCTCGTAGTAATAAATTAATCCGCCCTCCAGTAGCGAATGTTGACCAGGGACTAATTGTATTTTCTGTATCATACCCGCAAATGCATCTTGACTTACTCGATAGATTTTTAGTTATGATGGAAATGGAAGATATTAAAGCGCATATTGTATTAAATAAAACTGATGATGTGGATATTAATGATTATAAGTCTATTATTGATGGTTATACACAAAGTGGCTATGAGGTATACTGTGTTTCTGCAAAAGCTGGTACTAATATTGACCAACTTAGAGATTTGCTTAAAGGTAAAACTTCGTTTTTTGCGGGTCCTTCTGGTGTAGGTAAGTCTACTTTGCTAAATGCGATTTCACCACAGCTTAAGTTACAAACGGGAGAAGTTAGTACAAAAATTAAGCGAGGTAAACATACGACTCGTCATGTTGAATTGCTTCCATTTGAGGATGGTTATGTGTTAGATACGCCTGGTTTTACGTCGTTACAATTTGAGGAGATTGATGCTGATTTATTAAAAAATTATTTTTTAGAGTTTGAGCGATTTGAGGATGGTTGTAAATATAAAGGATGTAATCATATTCATGAACCATCGTGTAAAGTTAAAGAAGCAGTGGCTAATGGTGAAATATATAAATCTAGATATGATAATTATGTAAGTTATTTTAATCAATTAAAAAATATTCGGAAATGGTAGGGAAGGAGCTGAGTATGTTGATACAGTTGTCACCATCTATTTTATCAGCAGATTTTGGAAACTTAGAACGAGATATTAAATTACTGGAGAAGGCTGGAGCTACATTTGTTCATGTGGATGTAATGGATGGGCATTTTGTACCTAATATTTCGA
The DNA here is from genome assembly GCA_001994995.1 of Candidatus Parepulonipiscium sp. PG-Nuni2H_MBin01. Classification (GTDB taxonomy): domain Bacteria; phylum Bacillota; class Clostridia; order Lachnospirales; family Cellulosilyticaceae; genus Parepulonipiscium; species Parepulonipiscium primum. The sequence goes on from MDJM01000030.1 coordinate 36,627, forward strand.
TTGGAATGCCAGTTGTAAAGGCTATTAGACCATATTTTTCAGGCACTATGGGAGTGCACTTAATGATTACGGAGCCAGATAGATTTATTGAGCAGTTTAAGGAGGCTGGAGCGGATATTTTAGTGGTCCATGCTGAGGCTTGCCCGCATTTGCACCGTACTATACAGGCGATAAAAGCTGCTGGTATGAAGGCTGGTGTAGCGCTTAATCCAGCAACGCCTGTTTGTGCTATTGAGTACGTTATTGATGAGGTGGATTTGGTTCTAATTATGTCTGTAAATCCGGGATTTGGTGGACAATCTTTTATCAAATCTTCACTCGATAAGATAAGGAAGGTAAAACAGTTAGTTGGGCAGCGCGATTGTTTGATTGAAGTTGATGGAGGAGTTAATCTAGAAAATGTTAAGTCGATTATAGAAGCTGGGGCTAATGTTATTGTGGCTGGTTCAGCAGTTTTTGACGTTAATGATGTAGAAAATAGAATTGACGAATTTAAACGTATTTTTTCGTCATGTTAGTAAAATAAGCGATAGGAGGTATGGGTGATGAAGGTAGCAATATTAACAAATGGGTCTTATGGAGATTATACATTTTGTAATGATATTAATAGTTGTAATTTCGTCATATGTGCTGATAATGGGTTACATCATGCGAAAAATTTAGGAATTACGCCGAATTTTATCATTGGAGATTTTGATAGTGTAGACAATGCAACATTAGACGAATTTCGGCATATTGAGATAAGGAGACTAAATTCTATTAAAGATGAAACTGATACTGAATGCGCTCTAGATTACGCTATTGAAAAAGGTGCTACAGAAGTGATTATCTATGGAGGAGTAGGTAGTAGGTTTGATCATTCGTTAGCTAATGTTCATTTGTTAGTTAAAGCTTTGGATAATAGAGTTAAAGCAGAGCTTAGGAATGAGCATAATACTATTTATATAACGGATAATTATATTGAAATTAGGGGAAAAATAGATGATTTAATCAGTTTAATACCTCTTACAGAAACGGTTAGTGGAGTGGATAGTACAGGGTTGTTTTATAAGCTTAGTAATGGCAGTTTTAAAATTGGAAAGCCGTATGGGGTTAGTAATTATATGACTGATTATTGTGCTACTATTTCATTAAAATCTGGAAAATTATTAGTAATTAAGACGAAAGATTAAGATATACAAAAATAATGCTTGTTTTATAGTACCAAAAATAGTATGGCTATAAAGGACATCTACAATTTATTGCCAAATAAGTAAAATATTAAACATAAGAGCCAAATTTTTAAAAAACTGTCACATTATTTTAAGTTATGAATAAAATATAAGTAGGGTTTGTAGGGTATCCAAACTACCTGTACCACTGTGCAGGCGAGTTAGTAAGGCTAATGTGGAGGTGAAAAGTATGGTTATTAAAGTTATTACACCACCAAAATTTGTACGTAAAGTATTAGCTAAAGTATTCCGCGTAAGCACTAAGGATTAATTAAAAAGAGTGAAGCATTTTTACAATGCGTCACTCTTTTTTTTATTTAAGCACGCGTAACCAAGTTAGAACGTAAACAACGTGTACAAACCTTCATAGTTTTAGTAGCTCCATTATGTGCAACTCTTACCTTTTTAACATTAGCTTTCCACATCTTATTACTTCTTCTATGAGAGTGACTCACTTGAATACCAAAGTGAACGTCTTTTGAACAAATCTCACATTTTGCCATATAAAACACCTCCTTAAAATATTGGCGACATAACAACTGATATTCTAACAGAAATTATATTATTTTTCAAGTTGTTTTTTTAATTTAAAATACTTTGTATAATGTGAGCATGTATGATATAATGATTGTCATAAAAACCATTTTGATAAAAGGAGGCGTTGTTGGTGGTAGAAAAGTTTTCAAATCAGCAAGGTACAATTGAAATTGACGAGGAAGTTATTGCGCAGATTAGTGGTATTACAGCTACTGAGTGTTATGGTATAGTAGGCATGGCAGCACGTGGAGTTAAAGATGGTATAGTAAGGTTGCTTATGAGAGATAATATCACTAAAGGTGTTTTAGTTACCTTCCAAGAGAACCAAGTTGATATAGAGTTTCATATTGTTGTTGAATATGGCACAAAAATATCTGCGGTTACAGATAATTTAATGAGTACAATAAGATACCAATTAAAAGATATGTTAGGCTTACAAGTAGGAGTTATTAAAATTTTTGTCGAGGGTGTAAGAGTAGACAAGTAGGAGGGCGAAAAGGTGAAAGTACAGTCAATTGACCCATTATTGCTACAAAAAATGATAGTAAGTGGAGCTATGTTACTAGACGATAAAAAGGATTTTATAAATGAGTTAAATGTATTTCCGGTTCCTGACGGTGATACGGGAACAAATATGTCGCTTACTATGTTAGCAGCGGCTAAAGAAGTGGAGGCAGTTGAAGCTATCAATATAAAGGTTATTGGTAAAGCTTTTGCTAGCGGTTCTCTTAGAGGGGCGCGTGGTAACTCTGGGGTTATTTTATCCCAGCTTATCCGTGGTTTTGTAAAAGGATTAGATAAGGAAGAAGTGGATACTGTTACATTAGCTAAGGCTTCTCAACTTGGTGTGGAGACTGCTTATAAAGCTGTTATGAAGCCTAAGGAAGGTACTATTTTGACGGTAGCAAGAGAGGTTGCTAATAAGGCATCTAGTATTTGTGAGGAAGTTACAGATATTGGTGAATTTATAAAACAGGTTATAGAATATGGCTATAAGATTTTAGCTAAGACACAAGATATGTTGCCAGTGTTAAAAGAGGCAGGAGTTGTGGATGCTGGTGGACAGGGTCTTATGACTATTATAGAGGGAGCGGCTAGAGTTTTGCTTGGCGAGGTTGAGGTTAATATTAGTAAACCGCTATCTAAAGGAGCATTTTCGGCTTTAAAACAGTTTGATACTGCAGATATTACGTTTATGTATTGTACAGAGTTTATAGTACAAAGAGATATGAGTAAATCTTATGACGAAGATGAAACTAGGGAATTTTTATCTACTATTGGAGATAGTTTAGTAGCTGTGTCTGATGAGGATTATATAAAGATTCATGTGCATACTGACCATCCGGGACTTGCTCTTGAACATGGTCTTAGATTTGGACAGTTGACTAATATTAAGATAGAGAATATGTGTGAACAACATTCGTCTATTCTTGATGAGGGTGAAAGTGCTGTTCCTGCAAAGCCTAAGAAAGATTTAGGGTTTGTATCAATTGTAGCAGGTAGTGGTTTTGTAGAAATTCTTAAAAGTCTAGAAGTAGATGAAATTGTTGAAGGTGGTCAAACTATGAATCCGAGTACTGAGGATATTATAGAAGCGATTACACGCGTTCATGCTAATAATGTTATTGTTATGCCTAATAATAAAAATATTATTTTAGCAGCTGAGCAAGCGGCAGAGCTTGTAAAGGATTGTAATGTGTCGGTTGTGCCTACTAAAACTATTCCAGAAGGTATTTCTGCAATGATTTGTGTGGATAAGAGTTCGCCTGTTGATGATATTACTAATGATATGAAGGATGTTATTAAAGGTGTGCAAACTGGCCTTATTACAATTGCGGTGCGAGACACTGTTATGAAAGGGCAAAACATTGTGGAGGGTGAATATCTTGGTATTTTAGATGGCGAGATTGTTACTCATCAACCGACGATTAAAGAAGCGTATTCTGATTTATTATCTAAGCTTAATGATGATAGTGAGATTGTCTCTATTTATTATGGTGAGGATATTGATGCCAATACTGCTGATGAGTATTTTGATATGGCTCTGGAAATGTATAATGATATAGATGTTGAATTACATTGTGGTAATCAACCTGTGTATTATTTTATGATTTCGGCCGAGTAAGTGTATTATATTTAAGTGTAATCGCTACAGTGATTACACTTTTTTTGTTTGTAGGTGAATTTATGATTTTAGATTTAAAAGGTGTAGGAGAGCAGACTGCTGCTAAATTTTATAAGTTAGGAATTGTTTCTATTAAAGATTTAGTGGAACATTATCCTAAAGAACATGAGGATAGGCGAAGTGTGGTAGCTATTAATAATATGGCTATTGGAGAGGTTAATAATATAATCGGCCGTGTAGTGATGCGTCCTGAAGTAAGCCCTACTAAATATGGCATTCGGGTTAGTGTGTGGATTGGAGATGGTACGGGAAAAGTTAAAGCTGTGTTTTTTGGCCAACCTTATTTAAAAAGTACTTTTATTGTTGGGGAGTTATTTAATTTTTATGGGAAGGTTATGCTAAATGGCGGAAAGTTTGAAATGCAATCTCCGGAGTTCCAAAAGGCATGTAATTATACTGCTATGATTGTCCCAATTTATGCATCCACTGTAAAACTATCTCAAAAGGTTATTCGCCAGCATATGGCTAATGCGCTTAAGGTTATTGATATAGTTGAGAATTTACCACAAGAGTTGTTAGAAAAATATAAACTTATGGGAAAGAAAGAAGCCATAAATAATATCCATTTTCCAGTTACACCAGATAGTTTCTTTCAAGCGAGAAGAAGACTTGTATTTGAGGAGTTATTCTTATTACAACTGTGTTTATATAAATTAAAGCAGGATTTTAAAACTCGTAATGAAGGGACTCAGAAACATATGCCAGATGATTTTAATAGTTTTATTAAATGTCTGCCATTTCAACTTACTGGCGCGCAGAAGCGTGTTACTGCTGAAATTCTTAAAGATATGAGTAGTTTTTATGCTACTAATAGACTTATCCAAGGTGATGTTGGCTCTGGAAAAACTGCTATTGCAGCTATTAGTTTATTTGTAGCGGTTAGAAATGGCTATCAAGCTGCGCTGATGGCTCCTACAGAAGTGTTGGCTAGACAGCATTTTGAGTTTTTAGAGCAGCTTTTTAAGCAATTTAATATTAATGTAGCATTGCTTACTGGCTCTATTACGAAAAAGCAGAAAAGATTATTACTGGAAGATATAAATAGTATTGACATTGTTGTGGGTACGCATGCATTGCTTGAGGATAATGTTACGTTTAATAATCTGGGCCTTGTTATTACAGATGAGCAACATAGATTTGGAGTGAGGCAACGCTTTAAGTTTTCTGATAAAGGTGTCCACCCAGATGTATTAGTAATGAGTGCAACGCCTATTCCTAGGACGTTAGCATTAATATTATATGGTGATATGGATATTTCGGTTATTGATGAGCTGCCACCTGGAAGAGTTCCTATTAAGACTAATGCTGTTACTACAGGATACTATGATAGAATTTTTAGCTTTATGAAAACTCATATAGGGGAAGGTAGACAATGTTATATTATTTGTCCTATGGTTGAAGAAAATGAGAAGCTGGAAGAGCTTAAAAGTGTTGTTGAGTACTCTAATGAGCTTAGCGAATCTGTTTTTAAAGGATATCGTGTAGAGCACTTACATGGTAAAATGAAAGGTTCACAAAAGAACGAAATTATGGAAAGGTTTGCTGGCGGGGAAGTTGACATACTTGTTTCTACTACAGTTGTTGAGGTGGGTGTTAATGTACCGAATGCTACTATTATGCTAATTGAAAATGCGGAGAGATTTGGACTGGCGCAGCTGCATCAATTGAGAGGGCGTGTTGGTAGAGGTTTGCATGAATCGTTTTGTATTTTAGTTAGTGATTCTAAAAATAAGGATACTAAAGAAAGATTAAAAATTATGCAACAAAGTACTGACGGTTTTGTTATTGCGGATACTGACCTTAAGCTTAGAGGTGGTGGAGATTTTTTTGGGACTAAACAACATGGGTTGCCAGAAATGAAGATTGCTAATTTATATACTGATATGGAAGTTTTAAAAATAGTGCAAGCTCAACTTGAGCAAGATAAAGATGTGCTTGAGGATAAATATGGCAGCTTGTTAGCTAGTCGTATGCAAGAAATTATTTTATAAATGCCTCTTGTGGACTAAGGATTGTTCTCCAAGTAGTGTGAAAGGAAGTTATTATGAGAGTTATTAGTGGTAAATGTAGAGGTACAAAACTTATAGCACCGGATGGGACTACTACTAGACCAACAGCAGATAGAGTTAAAGAAACGATTTTTAATATAATTAATTTTGATTTGCCAAGATGTAGATTTTTAGATTTATTTAGTGGCAGTGGTGCTATTGGAATTGAGGCTTTAAGCCGTGGTGCTGATTGCGCTGTATTCGTGGAAGCAGATGAGAAAGCGCTGGCGGTTATTAAAAAAAATTTAGAAAAAACAAGATTAGCACAATTTGCTACAGTATATAAAAGCCGTGTTGAGGAAATATTAAGAGAAGACATTATCGGTACATTTGATATTATCTTTATTGACCCGCCTTATAATTATGAATTAGAAAAAATTGTTAATTTTATTGTTGATAGAAAATTATTAAATCCAGGCGGTAAACTTATTATTGAAAATAGTCGTGACAGTTTAGATATTATTACAGAAGGTCTTGTGATTAAAAGAACAAAACTTTATGCTACTACTAAAGTTAATATTTATGAGGAAGCTGTTAAGTTAATTTGACTCTATTCTTTGCAAGATGGAGTCTTTATAAGTTAGAGGAGATGACATTATGAAAATTGGAATTTACCCTGGGACGTTTGACCCTGTAACTAATGGCCATTTAGATATTATATTAAGAGCAAATAGTATTGTAGATAAACTTATAGTGGCAGTCCTGTTTAATCCTGATAAGCTTAGCAATACGCTATTTGATGTGGCTGAACGAGTGGAATTATTAAAAGAAACTACTAAAGATATGGAACATGTGGAAGTGGACTTTTTTTCTGGATTGTTAGTAGACTATATGATGAAAAATAACGTTAGTGTAATCATCAGAGGACTGCGTACTATTACTGATTTTGAATATGAAATGCAGATGGCACACATTAACAAAAACTTAGCCAATAACATTGAAACGTTATTTATGGTTACAAGTACACAATATGGATTCTTAAATTCTAGTTCAGTTAGACAACTTGGATTTTTTGGTGGAGATGTTTCTGATATGGTCCCCGGGATTGTGGAAGAAAAAATTCGCGAAAAATACAAAACCTCTCATCAATAGTAAATGAGAGGTTTTTTGTATATGTACTTATCCACGAATGTGCATTTTAAAATTGTATTGACTTACTTTAATGTTACTGAATAATAAATTTAAATCGCCACTGGAAATAACTTCTTCCCCCAGTGCATAAAAAGCATCTTCTACAAGAGTTTTCTCAAGATTATAGATATAAGCAATATTTTGAGGTGTGTAAACACTTGAATTTGTAACGCTAAATTGTCTGGTTAATAAAGTTGCTATATAGCTTTGCACTTCAGTAATCAGTTTAAAAAATGTAACTTTGTTTATCTCAGTTAAGCCAAGCTTATCCATAATATGTAGAATGTTTTTTTCGGAATCTTCTAAGATTGCTGCTACCTCCTTAGTATCATAAGGTGCTTCTGAAGTTTTTAAAAATATATCCAACTCTCTAATTTTGGGTTGTATATAGGTATAATAAACCTCCTGAAAATTAGTAGGTGTTACCCCACAAGACACAAACTGACTCATAATTAACTCTCCTTTTCTGTTAAATAAAAATAATCTTTCTACTTATGATTATAAACTAAAATTAAGCTACATACTATATGTAATACTTGGAACTAGGCTAGGATATTATTATTATACCTTATTATGGGGGGACTGTAATGTAGTACTTATAAGGGGTAGGGGGTGTTTTGTATTTTAAAAAATATTATTAATGTAACGATTATGTAATACTTGGAATTAAAGTTATTGCGGTATCTTTTAAGCAAAATACCAAATATTGACGAATTAATATAGATTTTATTGGAAATACATGATATAATGGCTTAGTTATACAGGTTTTAAATGTTTTCATAGGAGGAATTAATGAAATGAACACTAGTGTAGAAGTTTTAGAGAATAGTCAAGTTAAGTTAATAGTAGAAGTAGGTCAAGGGGAAGTTACAAAGGCCATTGACAGTGCTTATAAGGAAATGAAAAAAGACTTTAACGTACAGGGGTTTCGTAAAGGGAAAGTTCCTAAGGCTATGATCGAAAAAATGTATGGTTCTGAAGTATTCTTTAATAATGCTGCTGATATTATAATAGATAATACGTTTGGTAAGGCAATTATGGATAATGATATTAAAGTGGTTGCACGCCTTCGCAAAGGTGATTTAACAGTAGAAAAGATGTCTAAGGATGCTATGAAATATACAGCAATAATTGCGATTAAACCAGTAGTTGAGTTAGGTCAGTATAAAAATCTTACTATTGAAGCTGATGAAGTTGTTGTAACTGATGAGGAAATTAACGAGGAGATTGCTAAAGAAGTTAATAAGAATGCTCGTGAAATTAAGGTAACGGACCGTGCGGTTATGCTTCAAGATAAGGTTACTATTGACTTTAAAGGTTTTGTAGATGGGGAAGCTTTTGCTGGTGGAGAAGCTAATGACCACCCATTAGTTATAGGGTCTGGTAGCTTTATACCAGGATTTGAAGAACAACTGATAGGTAAAAACATAGGTGATACTTTTGATGTAAATGTAACTTTTCCACAAGAGTACCATTCTGAAGAGTTAAAGGGCAAACCAGCAGTATTTAATGTAACAATAAAAGATATAGACGTGACAGAGTTACCAGAAATTAATGATGATTTTGCAGCAGATATTTCTGAATTTGACACATTAGATGAATATAAAGCAGACCTACGGGCAACTCTATTAAAAACAAAAGAAGATGAAAACCTTAGTAACATTAATAACACAGCAATTGACTTAGCAGTAAAAAATGCAACGTTTACTATTCCTGAAGCTATGATTGAAGAGGAAATTGATAACCAGATGTCTACTGTTGAGAATAATATGAAAAGACAAGGTATAGATTTTGCTCAGTATTTACAATTCACTGGTATGGATATGGACGAATTTAGAAATAACTTTAGAGCAGGGGCTATAACTCAAATTTCAGGTAGAATAGTGCTTGAAGAAGTTGCTAAGCAAGAAAATGTGGAAATTCCAGATTCAGAACTAGATAAGCAATTAGAAAAGATGGCAGAGCAGTATAAAATGCCGGTAGAAGAGGTAAAATTGGTAATGAGGGGTAATATAGAGCCTTTAAGAGAAGATCTCAAGACTCAAAAAGCAATGGATATCATAACTTCTTCCGCGCAAGTAGTAAAAAAACAATAAAATTCGGAGGTTAGATGTATGGCATTAGTTCCAGTAGTAGTAGAGCAAACCAATAGAGGCGAGCGTTCTTATGATATTTATTCTAGGTTATTAAAGGATAGAATTATATTATTAGGAGACCAAGTAAATCATGTTACTTCAAATTTAATAGTGGCACAGTTGTTATTTTTAGAGGCGGAAGACCCAGATAAGGACATTATGTTATATATTAATAGTCCAGGGGGTTCTATATCAGATGGTATGGCTATTTACGATACAATGCATTATATTAAGCCAGATGTATCAACAATATGTATGGGTATGGCAGCAAGTATGGGTGCGTTTTTGTTAGCCGGAGGACAGCCTGGCAAGAGGCTTGCACTTCCTAATGCGGAAATTATGATTCATCAGCCACTTGGTGGGGCGCGTGGTCAGGCTACGGATATTCAAATTCATGCTGAACATATCATTAAGACTAAGGCTAAAATGAACTCAATGTTAGCAGAGAACACAGGCCAACCTCTTGAACGAATTGCTCAGGATACTGAGAGAGATTACTATATGAGTGCATTAGAAGCGAAAGAATACGGTATCATAGATAGAGTAATTGAAAAATTGTAGAAAGAGGTGACTTATGGCTAGTAAGTTTGACGGGACCAAAGACCTAAGATGCTCATTTTGTGGGAAAGGTCAGGAGCAGGTAAGAAAGCTAATTGCAGGTCCTAATGTTTATATTTGTGATGTGTGTGTGGGGTTGTGTACAGAGATTATTGATGAGGAATTTGAGGAGTATATGAACTCCGAGGATATTAAGGAGATGCCTACTCCTAAGCAGATTAAGGTGCATTTAGATGATTATGTAATTGGGCAACAGGATGCGAAGAGGGCTCTGTCAGTTGCTGTTTACAATCACTATAAGCGAATTAAGAAGGGTGCTGACAAAGATGATGGCATTGAATTGCAAAAAAGTAATATTTTGCTGCTTGGGCCTACTGGTTCTGGTAAAACGTTATTAGCGCAAACTCTAGCTAAGATGTTGAACGTACCTTTTGCGATTGCTGATGCTACTACTTTAACTGAAGCTGGTTATGTTGGTGAAGATGTTGAGAATATTTTGCTTAAGCTTGTGCAGGCAGCTAATTATGATATTGAGCGCGCTCAAATTGGTATTATTTATATAGATGAGATTGATAAGATTACACGTAAATCTGAAAATCCTTCTATTACTAGAGATGTTAGTGGTGAGGGCGTTCAGCAAGCACTTCTTAAAATCTTAGAAGGAACTACTGCTTCAGTGCCTCCTCAGGGTGGTAGAAAGCATCCTCATCAAGAATTTTTGCAAATAGATACGACTAATATTCTATTTATTTGTGGTGGTGCCTTCGATGGTATTGATAAAATTATTGAAAATAGGACTGGTCAGAAGACTATGGGCTTTGGAGCTAGTATTATGAGTAAAAAAGAAAAATGTGTTGGAGATCTTTTAAAACAATTAGAGCCACAGGATTTGCTAAAGTTTGGACTTATTCCAGAGTTTGTAGGTCGTGTACCAGCTGTTGTTTCGCTAGAGAGTTTGGATGAAGATGCGTTAAAACAAATTTTAACGGAACCTAGAAATGCTTTAGTTAAACAATATGCTAAATTGTTTGAGATGGATAATGTAGAACTAGAATTTACTGATGAGGCGTTAACTCAAGTGGCTAAGCTTGCTATTGAAAGGCAAACTGGTGCTAGGGGGTTAAGAGCTATTTTAGAAGGTGTGATGCGTGATGTTATGTATGAAATTCCTTCTATGTCAGATGAGTTAGAAAAAGTTATTATTTCCCAAGATGCTATTGAAGGAAAAGAACCTGAATTGGTTTATGCTAAACCTAAGAAACCTCGTAAGAAAACTACGAAAAGTGAACCAGCTTAAATTTTAATACCAGTGGGCAAATACCTCACTGGTATTTTTATTACTTACTTTTGTGGCTTGAAGTTATTGTTATATGTTGCTAAACTTATATTGAAAGGGAGTGATAAAATGGATATTGTACCAAACAGACCATATAGACATTTTAAGGGAAATTTATATTATGTTCATAACATTGTGACTCATACTGAAACGGGTGAGGCGTTAGTTTCTTACCAAGCTTTGTACGAGCCTTATGGGATGTTCGTTAGGCCAGTTGAGATGTTTACAGAGGTAGTACCTGAAGATAGAGTTGATAATTTAATGGGACAAAAGTTTCGATTTGAATTATTTGAAGGAGGCATTTCGGGTGTATGACATTATTGAATTAAAACATTTGGCGGAGCAAGGAGATGTACAAGCTCAGTTTAGACTAGGTTTTTACTATGAGCAAGTGCAGGATTATGAGGAGGCTGTGTATTGGTATTCTAAGGTTGCATCGCGCGGATTTGCTCAGGCTCAGCATCATTTAGGATTATGTTATGCTAGTGGGCGTGGTGTTAAACAGGATTATGCTGAGGCTGTTAGGTTGTTTACGTTAGCGGCTAATCAGGATTATAAAGAGGCGCAATTTGATTTAGGTTATTGCATAGCCCATGGTCATGGTGTGGAACTTGATTTTGATGAGGCGGTTAAATGGTATACTAAATCAGCAGAGCAAGATTATACAAAGGCTCAGTTTAACTTGGGTCATTGTTATGCTAATGGTCATGGTGTAACACAAAATATAACACAGGCTACTAAGTGGTATACGAGAGCAGCCGAGCTTGGTGATACTAATGCTCAGTATACTTTAGGTGCTAATTGCTTTAGAGAGAAAAATTATATAAATGCAGTAAAATGGTTTTCTCAAGCGGCACAAGCTGGCGATGCACAAGCGCAGTATAATTTAGGGGTTTGTTATGCGGCAGGAAATGGCGTACCGCAAAATTTTGAAGAAGCTGTAGTTTGGTATTCTAAAGCGGCGGCTCAAGATGATGTGGATGCTCAGTATAATTTAGGGGTTTGTTACATTGAAGGTAAGGGTGTAAAACAGGATTATGAAATGGCTAGCAAGCTATTTACCCAAGCGGCTTTAAGGGGTGACGCGGGTGCTAAAGCTACGTTAGAGGATATGATTAGTAAAGGATTGGTTTAAATCCAAAAAAAACAACCAGAGATATTGCGCTGGTTGTTTTTTTGTTACGATTTTTTCGATTTAGATTTTACCACTGCTTTATATGCACCTGTGTTAATAAGTTTTACAATTGGATTTATTTTACAATCGATAAAATACGCTTTGTCATTCCAACATTTTTTCTGCCAATATTGCTTATCACATTCAACTGTTTTGTAAGCCAATATTTTTTGGCATTGAAAATATGATAATTCTTTAAGCGAAGGTGAATAGTTGGAAGATAACATACAATTTATAAATTTTTGGCATTCTTTTTTTGTAACGGGATTATTAATAGTGGACATCCCACGTGTTATAGTCCCTCCATTTAAGGCTCCCCATAAAAGAGCTACTTTATTTAAGTACATAGCAGTTTTTTTTACTCCCGAACCTTTTGTAGTTACTAATGATAATACTGGTTTACCATAAACTTGAGGCCTATGAAACCATTTACATGTTCGGTCTATAAATGTTTTCATTTTACCAGAAATATTTTCCATATAAACAGGCGACGCAATAATTATTCCATCACTATTTATTAGTTTTTCCATTATTAATTGTGTATCATCATTTAGAACACATTTATCATGTAGTATGCAAACTTCACAGCCGATACATTCATTAATTTTATACTCAAATAGATTTATTATTTCAACTTCTATATTATAGGTTGCTAAAATAGCTGCTGTAGCCTCGATTAACCCATGTGTATACTTTTTTCTTTTACTACCATTTAATGCTATTATTTTCATTATTTATCACTCCTTATTTAACTTTATTATTTATTAAATATAAAAAAAAGGATAGGAACAAACCCTATCCAATTGTAAAAGTATTTTTGCCAGCTTCTTTTGAAGCGTATACAGCAACATCAGCAGTATTAAATAGCGTATCAAAATCTGAGCAATCTTTAGATACAACTGCCACCCCAATACTTGCGCTAATTGAGACCGAATTTGTATCATCAAAGTAGGTAGCAATTAAGGCACTACAAAGTTCTTGACATTTACCAGTAAGGTTAAAATCTGCGGTTTTAGTAAAGACTATAAATTCATCTCCCCCAAAACGGCCAAGTATAGTATTTTCATCAAAAAGCGTAACAAGTTTTGATGCTGCCTCTGTAATAGCAATATCTCCTATCGAATGGCTTAAAATATCGTTTACGGCTTTAAAGTTATCCAAATCAATTATAAATAATGCGCCGTCTGTGTTTGATGTAAGGTAAGAGGAAATAAGTTTTATTGTAGTAGTTTTATTATACAGGCCTGTAAATAAGTCGCGTTCAGCGCGGGAAAGTAGTTGAAGCTCTTTTTCCTTTTCAGAATGGATATTAACTACACTAATTATCGCTAACCATTCGCCAGTTATGGAATTTTTATGTAAATTAAACATAATTTTCACCCATTCATACGATGGAGAATTTTCACAAAAACGTGCTTCTACTTCATAATGGGTAATTCCATTGGCATAAATTTGCCTAATGTATTCTAACTTGGTCCTATCACGAACTTTATCTCTATCCCCCACATGAATGTAAGGTGTGATAATTTCTCCGAGAAAGGTTGAATAAGATTTTCCTATCCATTCGATTGGAGTAATTTTTTGATGCATATAAAAGTTAATTTTATCAGCGTTAATATCTAATTCTATAACTGAAATTGAACGGCTAAGAAGCAACTTGCGATACATTTGAAGCCTTTCGACTTCTTGGTCTGCTTCATATTTTGCTTGCTGTGTCATGCTAAAGCGTTTAAATATACCTTGTTCGGCAAGGCTAAGTAAAATAGAAATGCTTATTCCTGTAAGTAGAGTTGGCGCTTCATTAAAATAAAAGTACTCTCCCCTAAACGTGCTGTACATGCGAACAACAATCACGTTTGCAGTAGCAAAGAAACATGGAAATGTTAGAGCTAAAGTTAATTTATCGGATAGTTTATCGTCATATAATAAGCAAGTTTCACTAAGCAGTAAAGCTATAATTATTAAATAAAAATGCCAGGCTTCTGCCCATTGACTGTTAATAACCCAATATATTACTAAACCATTTAAAATACTAACTAAATGCCATAGATATTTAAAATTATATTTTGGAGCAATAACTAGACTGTTCATCTTAAGTACGAGATATGAGTTATAACTAAAGAAAATAGCGATCATAATATACATATAACACCTCACTTTCTTTTAGAATAGCATGGACTGGTTAATGTTGCAAGCAATTATATAACATGATATAATATGCTAAAGGATTTAAAAAAATAATATACGCCTTAAGGAGGAATTAAAATGCAAACACTGGGTAAACAGTTGGCTAAAATAGTAAGTGTTCACATAGCGTTGATAGTTACTATTATGACACTGATACATACGATAAGTATAAGTGTGCAGTTAGAAGATGAAGCCCAAATGATACTAGAGCTTGACAGCAGTATTGAACTGGCGCAATTTGAAGGCTGGTTGGATTCAAACATATTATATTTAGAAGCTATTAAAGCAGCTATGGAAGCGAATAATGGATTTGAACATCTATATGCCTTTGATGATTACTTTGCCAAGTTACTGGAGGCAAATCCTTATTTAGTCAATATACTAATTGGTACACAAAATGGTGATATTGTTTCTGCTAAAGAAATTGATGATGAAAATTATGACCCTAGAAACATGTCATGGTATAAGGGTGCATCTGAAGTTAAAGGTTTGTATATTTCAGAGCCATATTTTTCAATTGCTAGCAAGGAGCAAGTAATTAGTATGTCTATGCCAATCACTAATCCAAATAAAGATATTGTAGGAGTTATTGCTATAAATATTTCGGTAGATGTTATAAGCGAAACTATTGATGATTTATCAGGGCTTGATGATGTGAAGTTTTTTATTATGAATGAGCGTTTCCAAATAATTTCTCATAATAATGCTGAATATAATCCTGATGAAGAAGGACTTACGCTTGTTACTGATATTGGAGATTACGAAAGTTTGCGAGATAATCCGGAGGGGACTATTGTAAGAACTGCGGATGCACAAGGAAATAAACAAATTAGTGTTTATACTAAAGTGCCATTTACTACATGGAAAATTGTAGCGAGTTATCCTACATCGATGAATACATCTACTGTGTATTTTAATATTATAATGAATATTGTCATCGGTATTGCTGCTGTTTTAATTGGTAGAAGTGGACTTATAGCTGCAACGTCTCGTTATATTTCTCCGCTTGAGGAGGGCATTGGCGCGCTGACTCAGCTTAAATATGGCAAGCTTGATATTGATACTTCTCATATTGACGTTAATTCTGAAGAGATGGAAGTATTTGTTGAAAGTATCAATGATATTTCTTATAATCTTAAAGGGTATATTAATGAAATTTCTACTACACTTGAGCAGTATTCAGAAGGTAACTTTGTGCGTAATTGTTCTAATAATTATGTAGGGGATTTTATTGTTATTGATGAGTCTTTAGAGGAAATATCAGTAAAATTAAAAGATTTGTTAGTTAAAATTGCAGAAGCTGGTGTTGTAGTTGGGTTTGGTTCTACCCAAATTTCAGATGGAGCTAGTTTGTTGGCTGAGGCGACTATGAGTCAGTTAGAAATGTTGTACGAGTTTAAAAACAATGTGCGTAAAGCTATGGATAATATGAATAGTGCAGATGAAAATGAACGTAATGAGGCTAAAGAGCAGTTGGTTAAATTAATTGAAGCTGTGCTGTGGGATACGGATAGACTGATAGCGGAAATTGAAGTTACGGTTGTTGTATCGGAGCAAAATTATGCTACTAGTATTTCATTAGCTGAGCATGTAGAATATATGAATGGCTATGTTGCGCGTTTTGTTGTAGATTAGAAGATAGGAATAGGATATAAGAAAAAGGCTTAAATGACCCGAGGTGGTTGCATTTAAGCCTTTTTTATTTAACAAAATTTATTGGTTAACAAAATTTATTGGTTAACAAAATTTGTTGTTAACGGTTTTTCGCTTGTTTTACTTTTTTGTATCTTGTTAATTCTATTTTAGTTACTGCTAAGCCTATAAGTCCAATTACTATAAAGGCTATTAAATACCATTTAGGGTCTAAAGTTAAAATATTTGCCTTTTCTACTAATACATTAATTTTGTCATCCCCAATGTCTCTAGTGATTAATGCACCCGTTAAATTTACTTTAGTATCTATTTTAGCATACGTATCATCTGTTAAGATTACTAGAATGTCTTCTACTTCTCCATTGCCAAACATTACTTGGATATGAGCGCGGTTTTCTTCTACTGTTGTTGGGAAGAAAAAGTATTTTGTATACGTATAAGAGCCAGTGTCGGCTTCTACTAAAGTATACTCGCTTATAATAATATCCTTGTTCATTAGCTGGGCTATAGAACCGACGGCAGGAACTTGATAACCTGAGAGTGCACCTATGTAGTGACTCGCTCCACTAAATAGTGACCAGACGATTAACGCAATTCCTCCGAGGCCAAATACTAGCGAAACTAGTATACAAGAAAACAAAGTAACTTCTCGCGGTTTTGGCGAGTTGTCGTCTTTAATAGGTTCGTAGTCGATGATTTCTGGTTCTATAATAGTTATTTCTGTTTGATTATCATCATGATTGACTGCCGGAGGATTAAATCCTGCTGGCTCTTCGATAATAACTAACTTTCCTTCGTCTTTTTTCTCCATAATTCACCTTCCTTATAATCAGATAGGTTTTGTTAAGCTTTAAAATGAAAAGCTTTTGAAAGCCCCTGGCCCCCAAGCTGCCCCCTTTAGCGGTAGTTTCATATTAAATTAACAGCTCCATTAGATAAATTAATTATAACATAATTTTATTGGGATATGTCTTTATTATAACAGGAAAATTTTGTAATGCAATGTTTTTTTTGTTTTGGAGAACATGGTAGTAAAAGGAGTGTGTTATATGGATGATAAGTTAAAAATGGAAGCACTAGGCATTCTAGTTGTTCTTATTTTATGCATTGCCATGGTAATAGGGTCTAATTTGATTTTTGAGAATAGCTATTTGCCTGACAAAATCAATCGTAATGTACAGTACTATAAAGCGGAGGTAATTGAGATTATTAGCGAAAACTTGCAAACTGATTCGGGCGAGTTTTCACTTGGTAAACAAGAGTTAAAAATTCAATTTGCTGAAGGCCCTTATATAGGACAGCAGTATAATATTTCCAATTACGTTAGTAGACTATATAACATTATTGCTACTGAGGGTAAATATCTTGTCATTGCATGTTATATTTCTAATGATGCCATTGCAGAAATGAGTGTGTATAATCATTATCGCTTTAATTTTATTATGATTTTAGTGCTATTATTTTTCGTTCTTATAATTTGGGTCGGTAAATTTAAAGGCCTGCGTTCTGTCATTTCTCTTATATTTACAGGTATAACAGTTATGGATCTAATGCTACCATTGCTGCTGCGAGGTATGGCACCTATTGTGGCGGCGCTTATTGTTGTATTTTTAAGTACGCTAGTAACACTTTGTTTAGTTGGAGGATTTTCTAAAAAAACTTTTAATGCTGTAATTGGTACATTGGCCGGTGTTATTGTGGCTACAGTAGTTGCATATGTATTTGGTAAACTTGCTAATTTATCTGGAGCTACTATGGAAGAAACTGAAGCTTTGCTTTATGTGTCTGAAACTAGTGGTCTTAAAATTAAAGGGTTGCTATTTGCAGGAATTTTGATTACGTCCTTAGGCGCGGTTATGGATGTAGCTATGTCGATTGCTTCTGCTATGCATGAGTTTATTGCGGTTAATCCTGATTTATCTACTAAGGAGCTGGCGCATAGTGGTATGGCGGTTGGTACTGATATGATTGGGACTATGACTAATACTCTTATTCTAGCGCTTGCTGGTGGAACGCTTAATAATTTTATTTTAATTTTTGCGGCGGATATGGATACTGTTCAAATGCTTAATATGGATATGCTATGTGTAGAAATTTTGCAAGCTTTGGCAGGCAGTGTTGGAATCGTTTTAACAGTACCGTTAACCGTTTGGTGTGGGTGTATGTTATATCGCCGAAGATAGATTTTTGTGTTAAGTTTTTCGGTATATATCCAATAAACAACATAAAACCATAAAAAACTGGTAAGAAATTCATCTTATCAGTTTTTTTGTGTATAAAAATAAAATAATCTGGCAACACTTCAATAGTTAGTAATAGGAGCGATTAACTTAGTATCAAAATCTATAAGAGTTTTATATAAATTTTAATACTTTGACTTAACAAGACCTAATAATAATCAACAAGGAGGCCAGTAATGAATTATATATTAATAGCAATACAGTTGTTTTTCACACTTGTAATGGGAACCTACTTTTTTATGCAAATTGATAAAGAAAAATCGTCAAGAGTTAGTCTTAACGAAGGGTCTGATAAAAAATTTGATGAAATTCAACAATTGAGAAAGACAAAATTAACGCCACCTCTAACAGAGAAAATGCGCCCAAAAGCTGAGCAAGATATTATAGGACAAACGGATGGACTGCAAGCTCTTAAGATAGCACTTTGTGCTCCAAATCCACAACATATAATTATATATGGCAGCCCCGGGGTAGGTAAAACAGCGGCGGCAAGGATAGCTTTAGACATGGCAAAATCTCAATCTAATTCGCCTTTTAGAGCTGATGCTCCATTTATTGAATTAGATGCAACTACATTACGTTTTGATGAAAGAAGTATCGCGGACCCTTTAATAGGTTCGGTTCATGACCCTATATATCAAGGTGCAGGGGCATATGGTAATGCAGGTGTGCCACAGCCGAAACAAGGGGCTGTGACTGATGCTCATGGCGGAGTATTATTTATTGATGAAATAGGTGAATTAAATACCATACAAATGAACAAACTTTTAAAGGTACTAGAAGATAGAAAGGTACATTTTGAGAGTGCATATTATTCAGCGGCAGATAAAAATACGCCAAAACATATTCATGATATTTTTGCAAATGGATTGCCTGCTGATTTTAGGTTAATAGGAGCTACAACTCGCAAGAGAGAAGAGTTGCCAGCTGCGCTTAGATCTAGATGTGTAGAAATATCATTTAACGACCTTAATCAAGTTGATATTAAAAATATTGTAAAACGAGCGATAGCTAAAGATAAAATTCATATTGATGAGTCAGCTATTAATTTGATAGCTAAATATTCTAACAATGGACGTGAAGCTATAACTATATTACAAACAGCTCTTAATAAAATGAAATTGGAACAAAAAACGCTTATCTCAACAACTGATTTAGAATGGGTATTGCAATCGGGAGGATATTCTATAGTTAACCCTCAATTAGTTGATTCTAAACCGTATATTGGTAAAATTAATGGTTTGGGAGTAGTGGGTCAAGGTAAGGGAATGATACTGGATATACAATGTGTGGTTAAAAAAACAGATACACCTGAACTAAAGATAACAGGGATTATAGAAGAAGAGCAACTGAAGCATTCTAATAGTACGTTTAAACGAAAAAGTTTAGCTTCGGCATCATTAGAAAATGTGATTACTTTAATGAAAACTATGTATGATGTATCGATTGAAGATTACTTTGTGCACATTAATTTTCCAGCTGATGTACCAATAGATGGGCCGTCTGCTGGTGTAGCTATGTTTTGCTGTTTATACTCGGCTATTTTTGATAAACCTATAAACTCTAATATAGCAATTACAGGAAAGATTACAATTCATGGAGATATATATGCTGTTGGAAAAGTGACTGAGAAAATTCAGGCGGCTAAAGAGGCCGGGGTAAAAACGGTATTTATTCCTAAGGATAATATGCAACAAAGTTATGATGATTATATAGGGATTAACGTTATTCCTGTTAGCCATATACAAGAAGTTATAGAATCTATATGGGTAACACCTTTATTAATGTCGCAAGCTCAAGTATTATATGGTATATAGCTGAAAGGAGAATGATGTATGAATGTAACAAAAGCTGAATTGATAATTACTGCGGGCAATAGCTCTCAGTTTCCACAAACTGAAGTAACAGAAATAGCATTTGCAGGAAAATCGAATGTAGGAAAATCGTCGTTAATTAATTCATTGTTAAATAGAAAAGCTTTAGCTAGAACAAGCTCCCAGCCAGGTAAGACGCAGACTATAAATTTTTATAATGTCCAAGACATTATGAATTTTGTTGATTTGCCAGGATATGGATATGCGAAAGTTTCTAAGGTACAAAGAGAAAATTGGGGTAAACTAATAGAGGGGTACTTGTCAGATAGACATGCCCTTTCCAAGGTTGTGTTATTAATAGACATTAGACATGCGCCATCTGAAAATGATAAGCTTATGTATAATTGGATTGCGCATTACCATAAAAATGTTATTGTGGTAGCAACTAAGGCGGATAAGCTTAAGAGAAGTCAGGTTAATAAGCATTTAGCAGTGATTAAGAAGGATTTGGACTTGCAAGCTAAGGATGAATTAATTGCCTTTTCTGCTACTACTAAACAAGGAAAAGATGAACTATGGAATTTATTGAGCATGGAAAATACGAGGTGAATTTAAAATGAATGGTAAAAATGATTTCTATCTTTCTGGTGGAAAACTTAACTTAAATCAACTAAATTATAGAAAACCAGTTGAACCGGTTGTAACTGAAAATGAAGTGGAGCCGGTTGTAACTAAAAGAGAAATGCCGACTGCGTTTAAGCCAGTTGTAGCTAAAAGCGAAGTGCCGACTGCGTTTAAGCCAGTTGTGACTGAAAACGAAGTGGAGCCTGCTGTAGAGCATACTGAAGTGCCGACTGCTGTGGAGCCTGCTGTAGAGCATACTGAAGTACCAACTATTTTGGAACCTGTTGTGACTGAAAATGAAGTACTTACTACTCATGAGCCTATTGTACACAACACTGAAGTACCGATTACTCATGAACCTATTATGCATCACACTGAAGTACCGACTACTCATGAGCCTATTATGCAGCATACTGAAGTACCGACTACTCATGAACCTATTATGCATCATACTGAAGTACCGACTACTCATGAGCCTATTCTGCAGCATACTGAAATACCGCCTGCTTGGGAGCCAGTTATGCAGCATACTGAAGTACTTACTACTCATGAGACTGTTATAAGCGAAATACCTAATACTCATGAAGCTATTGTACATGAAAGCGAAGTACCTACTACTATAGAGCCTATTGTGCAGCACGCAGAAGTACTTACTACTCATGAAGCTATTGTACACGAAAGTGAAGTACCTACTACTATAGAGCCTATTGTGCCGCATACTGAAGTACTTACTACTCATGAAGCTATTGTAACCGAAAATGAAGTACGTGCTACTCATGAAACTATTTTAACTAAAAGCGAAGTGCATAATGGAATTGTTAATAATAATGAATTTAATCAAATTCCAAATTTAAATTCTATTAATAATCACGATTTTAACCAAATTATTAGACCAACTTTAAGCTATAATCACGAATTTACACAACAAATTAATAAAAACATTAGTGATAATGACGAATTAGAAATTGTTGATAATCCGCAAGCTACTGATAATAAATTGTTCAATCCAGTCAGCAGGCCGGATCCTGTTAATAATAACGAATTTAGCCAAATTATAAAGCCAAATCTTGTTAATAATGATGAAGTTAATCAAATTGTTAATCCAAAATTTATTGATAATAGTGATTTTAATCAAAAATTTTCTGTAAAATTTAATAATAATGATATTGCCTCTGCTGACAAGTTAGAATCTATTGGTAATTCTATTGTTACTAATGAAGAAAATATTGTGGATAACACAGAAATTATTGTTAATAATAAAGAAAATATCGTTGATAATATAGAAACTATTGTTAATAATACAGCTGCTATAATTAATAGCGGAGAAAATATTGTTCATGATATGGAAAATATTGTTGATAACATAGAATTTGTTAAAAGTCATATTTCTGCTATTGAGCCTATTGTTAATGACGTGGACACTATTGAACCTATTATTAGTGATGTGGATGCTATCGAGCCTATTATTGATATTGAATCTATCGAACCTATTAACGACGTGGATACTATTGACTCTATTAATGACGTGGAGACTATAGATGCCGATGTTGATACTATTGAGCATATTAATGACGTTGATGCTATAGCACCTATTAAGCCTATTGTTACAAAAACTGTATCACAAACGCAAGTTAATGCAGATATTGGGCCTATTATTACGCACGAGGAATACGGAAATTCAGATATAATTAATTCTGATATTATTGCTAATTCAATCGAAGCTATTTATAATTTGGAGCCAGATGAGATAGAAAAAACTTATCATTCTGATAATAATAAAGAAGTGCTAACTAATCCAGCACAACTAACTAATACAAACGAAGCAATAACTAATAATGAAGTAATACCTAATAATAACGAAACTAATAATAACGAAACTAATCAAGATAATGACGAAGCTAATATAAAAACTATTGATGAGGTAAATGCGGAACTTATTTTAAATATTGGTAAAACCGGAAAAACTAATGTTAAGCATGATACTAATGTTAAGCATGATACTAAGGGTAAGCATGATAACGTAGCAATTGTGTTAGAAGATAATACTTTAGAGCCGATTGTATACGCCCAAAATATGGAAACTCTTTTAGAAGACGATTTAGAAAACAATTTAAAAAATGAGTCAAGTGCTGAAGATACTCAAAATATAATCGCTCCAAAGCCTGATATTGCAAGCCAAGCGAAGCTTAATACTATATCTAAGATGGCTGGAGATGATACATCGGATTTAACAAATAGTCTTGCAGATGCACTAGCTGAAGCGTTTGCAAAAAATATTCAGTCTAAGCCTAAGCCAAGACAAGCTAAGCAAGCTGCTGAGTTACAAGCTCATATAGCGAAGGAGAAGCAAAATGCTCAGGCGGAAAAAACCAATCCTACTACATCGTCTCCAATTGGCAGATTAGTATTTAAGGATGTTATTGATGAACATGGGAATTACGTAGTAAAAGAAGGTGAATATGTGGATGAGGATATTTTAGCTGAGGCGCGTGAAAAAGGCTGTTTAGTGCAACTTATTATGAAAACTTATGTAGAGCACAACTAAAAAGTACCGTAGCAAGCGCTACGGTACCAATAGTACTATTATTTTTGTGCAAATTTAGCGATTAGCAAATCACTTTTTCGCTGAGTAAACTGAGAAATGCATCTAGCTATAAATTTTCTATCTTTAACTTCCACGCGATTTAAGTCTACTATAGAGGCTATATAATCTGGATAAGATGAATTTGTCACTGTAATAAAACGTGCATTTTTATTTGTGTCTAGGACAGAATTAATATTCTCAAATTGTTTTTCTTCAATTTCTGCTTCTTGATGAAAACATTTTAGATAAATCTTTTTACTTCCTTTAAATACAACTAAGTCACAAAATTTTTTATTATCTCCATCTGCGATGCTAACAGTATAACCAAACCGCTTATATAACTCTGCGACATAACTAACAAATACAGAAGAATCCATGGAATCAATTAAATCCATTTTAGAATAAGCCTTAAAGGTTTTGTTTGAACGCATTTTTATAACTTGCATCATAGCTAGAAGCGTTATAACTAATATGACTTTATCAGCATTTGCACTCATGTCGTGAAAAATCAGTTTATAATATAGAAAAAAAGCGGATACAAACATACAAAATCTAATCATAAAATCACCTCGCAGCTAGAGTATTGACATATAAGTTATTTTTATACATGTTAAAATAAACTTTTTATAACTATTGACAAGATTAACCCAAAGCCCTATAATATAAGTAACAAAATTTACCACCTAGGCCTTGATTTATAGGCTGTATTTTTGAGGGGCGGAATTTTCGTTATAAAATTTACACAGCTCAAAGGAGAGATTTTATGAAAGAATTACTTACAGATTTCATAACTAGCGAACCTACTTATAAAGAGGTTGATGATGACCATACAGTCAATGTGCTTTCTGTCGATGAGAACATTAAGGCAATGCTAAAATATTTAATATTCCATAAAAAGGAAACTCTAAAAATTACAAAAGCTATTACACAGGAGCAGTTAGACAATTGTGAGCCTATAGTGCATAGATTCGGGCTTATTGAATTTAATGAAGAAGGTCAAAAGCCTGTTATATTAATTACAGATAGTAGTGGTACTAATGCATTTGAACCTTTAAGAAACAAAAAGACTCATGAAAATAACCTCTCAATGTTTATGAACGGAAATTCCTTATCAAACATAACAAACATTACTTACAAGAGACACAAGCCTGAAATTGCAACTTTAGGTAGAAAAAAGAGAAAAGAGTTGCTTAATTCTTTGCGTGCGGATGCTAACTTTACGACTACTGAATTAGATTCTAGCACTGTAATAGATAGATTGCACAATATGGTAGATATATCAGTAATTCCAGTAATAAGAAGAGCAGTAGTTGAAAACATTACGACTCACCGTTTAGTAACGTTACTTGCAACGTCTGTACCAAGTCCTCTTATTGATAAGATTTTACAACAAGATGATTTAGCAGATGATTTCTATACTATGAATGAAATTAAAATTTATCCTAATAATGTGCTTGAAGTGGTGGACACGGAAAATAGAATAGCGTACTTACTCCTTAATGTACCAGATGCTTGGTATTCAAATCCTAAAATTGCTACTGGGCCAGGAGTTATGAAGGAGAGTTCTTATATTGAGACTGTAAGTAAGTATTACACAAGCAAGTCTGTAGATAGCGCATTAAGAGAACATACAATTAAGACAATACTTATATCTAGAATGGAATAAATATAAATTATAGGCTCAGCAATTAGTTCGGGCCTATTTTTTATGAGAGCCTGTTAAATGTATAGTTTGGATAATTTTAGTCTATACTTTACTTAGGGGATATTACTTAATGATAAAATTAATTTAATAGAAAGAGGAACATTATGAATAAAAAATTAATGACAGTAGCAGTAGGAGCTACATTACTACTAGCTTCATTAACCACTGTACTTGCAAGAGAGGATGAAGATGTTAGGGCAGTTTGGATAACTACAGTTTACAATAGTGACTTTCCTAAAAATATTGATGATCCGCTAAAACAGCAGCTAGAATTTTCAAACTACTTAGACGAACTGCAAACGATTGGTATAAATACAATAATGGTACAAGTTCGCCCCACTGCAGATGCATTATATGAATCAAGCATAAATCCTTGGTCTAATGTACTTACAGGTGTTCAGGGTCAATATCCAGGATATGACCCACTAGCTTTTATGGTGCATGAAGCACATAAGCGCAATATGGAAATTCATGCTTGGCTTAATCCATATCGAGTAACTACTAAAGGTCAATCAATAGATGAGTTAAGTGTATTTCATCCAGCAGTACAAAATCCCTCGTGGACATTTGAATATAATGAAGCTTTGTATTACAACCCGGAGCTTGAGGTTGTAAAGGTCCATATTGAAGAAACGGTGCGTGAGATTGTCGCAAACTATGATATAGATGGGATACATTTTGATGACTATTTTTATCCGGCAGGCTATCCTTTAGGCGATGGTGAGTCTAAAGATGGCGAAGAGGCAAATAGGCGCAGGGAAAATGTTAATGATATGGTGGAGCGAGTAAGTAAGGTTATTAAGGAAACGGATGATTCGGTGGCGTTTGGAATTAGCCCGCTTGGTATTTGGAAAAATGATTTATCGGATATTACGGGGTCTAGCACAAATGGCGGTGAGTCGTATTACAATGTGTATGCGGATACTAGGACGTGGATACAAGAGGAATGGATAGATTATGTGGTGCCGCAAATATATTGGGAGATTGGACATGACTCAGCAGATTATGAAACGTTAGTGAGATGGTGGTCAAATGAGGTGTCTAATACTGATGTGGACCTTTATATAGGGCATGGGTTGTATAAAGAGAGTGTGGCGCTAGAGATTGCGCAGCAGCTTGCTATTAATGAGAAGTACGACCAAGTTGACGGTAGTATATTTTTTACTATGGGAGATATTTTAAGCAATTCGGGTAATTCTAAAGATCAATTAACTACTTATTATAATGATAAAATTCCGCCACAACCTGCTGAAGAGGATTCGGATAAGTTGACTGTAGTGGCTGACCCTAACGGAGAAATTCAGCTAGTGATTAATAATGAGTTAGTAGTGCCATCAGTAACACCTTATATAGATGCGGATGCTGAAACTACATTAGTGCCGGTTAGAGTGGTTTCGGAAAATTTAGGTGCGTTTATAAATTGGGATGGAGATAACCGAGTTATAACTATAATAGATAATGGGAGACGCATAAATTTACAAATTGATAACCTTGTGGCAACTGTAGATGGTAATGAGGTGACTCTTTTACTTGCTCCTAAAATTATAGATGATACGGCTATGGTGCCTATTAGGTTTATAAGCGAATATTTGGATGCTACGGTAGAATGGGAAGAGGATAATCGGGTTATTCGGATTGATAAGTGATAGTCAGTTAATTTAGTTAAGAAAGGAATGACATATGGAATTTATAACTCTATTATTAGATGTACTAATTGGTATAGTAGGGTTTGGCGTAAGTGCTTTAGTGGTGATATTGAAGTTGATACTGGCACTAATAGGCGGTATAGTTGTGGGTGTAAAGCTAAGGAGTATATTAGCGTTTGCAATTGCTGCAGGATTTTTATTCTTTTTCCCTTGGGCTATAATATTTACACCATTTGTGCCAAAACGCCAACCAAAGTTAGATAAATATTTAAGAAATCATCCTGATTTTAAAGGTAAAGACCCTGTTATTTCGTCGATTATGGCGTTGTCTGCTATAGTGGCTAAGGCGGATGGGCAGATTACTAAGGAAGAAGTAAATTTAATTAAAGCAACTGTAAGTTATGAGTTTAATTTAAGCGCCGAGGCTATGAATGAATATGAGGGTGCTTTTGTATATGGGCGAGATAATCCGGATACTTACCCTATGTTTACTAAGACGTTGTCGGTATGTAGCCAAAGTAGAATTTCGCAAGTTATATTTATGCTAATAAGGTTGTCTATTAAGGATGATAACACTATTAAGCCAGAGTGCATTAACATTTTAAAAAATATTTCGTTTAATTTAGGTGTATCAGAAGCTCACTTTATTTTCTTGGTTAACTATGCTACGGGAGGACCATCGTCTTATGGCCAGCAAACTGAGTCGCCGGAGTTATTAATTAAAAAGTATAGCCAGGTGCTTGGTGTTAGTGAGGATGCTTCTATGAATGAGATTAAAAAGGCGTATCGTAAGCTGGTTAAGGAGTATCATCCAGATAAGTTTGCGGATGGAAGTATGCCAGATAGTTATGTGGAGATGGCAAAAAGCAAGATTATTGAAATTAATGAAGCGTATGAATATTTACAGAAGGTAAAAGACAAAGCGTAAGAGATTATTCTAAAAGGAAGTGTTACGATGGTTAAAGAGATTAAGTCATTAGCTGAAACTAGATTTGTAAGTATGTATGAGCTATTTTATGATAATAAATTAGGTCAACGAAAAAGTTGGATACTTTCTAGTAGAAAGCCAAAAAGTGTATTAGAAAAGCAATTTTTTGAAAATCAAGATGATAAAGCAGATGCCGTAGTTATAGTAGCATTTCATAAACTTACAAAATCTATTGTGTGTTTAAAGCAGTTTAGAGTACCTATCAATAGTTATATATATGAGTTGCCTGCTGGGTTAATTGATGCAGGGGAAGATATAAATTCTACAGTTGAAAGAGAGCTTAAGGAAGAGACAGGTTTAGCTTTGGTAGATATGTTGGACGGGCATGATAAGTTGTATTTATCGCCGGGTATGACAGATGAGTCGGTTGCTTTAATGTATTGCACATGTGAAGGTGAATTGTCCACGAAGTATTTAGAAGCAGATGAGGATATCACGCCTTATTTGTTAACTAAAGAAGAGGCGCAAACGATTTTAAAATCGGATAATAAAATCGATATTAAGTTGTATGTGGTGTTAAGCGCATTTGTTAACGGTCAGTACGATGAGAATTTATAAGTATACGACTTTAGTGGCAGTAGTAATATTAGCTGCGTTGTTGATGCCAACGTCTAGTATGCCAACGGTAACAGTGGCGCATATGGATAAGTTTGTCCATTTTGGGATGTTCACATTTCTTACTTTAACGTTATGCTGGGAGAATTATATTTATGTGAAGCAACTTCCTCAAATGAATAAGGCGGTTAGTTTTTTATGTATATTTGCTGTGTTAACGGAATTGTTGCAGTATTTAAGCGAGTATAGAACATTTGCGATTGGGGATATTATGGCTGATGTGATTGGTATTACGTTTGGCATCTTTATTGCAAATATGATTTGTAAATTTAAAAAAAATAGGAATTAG
>MDJM01000031.1 GCA_001994995.1 Candidatus Parepulonipiscium sp. PG-Nuni2H_MBin01
CCGAAACCTAGGTTCTTTTTTTTGCCCAAAAACCACCCCCCCTATTACCATTACTATGATTTTCTTAAAAATTTTTCAGAATTCCTAATTTGTTATATTTTTTCCAAAAAAATAATTGTTCCCTAGATTATTTTATACTTACTGTTTGTCCCAATTATTAGTTAGTGCAATCTACCTAATATTATATAGTTATACGTGCACAATAAATGGTAAAAATTAGTAATAAAACTACTAATGAAAAAACTGGATTACTGTTATTTTTTTAACATGATGACTTGACATTGATTTATTAAATTGATATTATTAAAATTGTAAAGACGGCAATAATATTTGTAAAAATTTACCTTATTTTATACGAGAAAATTAGATTTATAACTATTAAAAACGGGGCAATAGTAGCCCAAATCATGTTAAAAATTTATTTATGTTATACATGCATTTTTTTCACTAATATTGAACAACCTAGCATGTAAATAACAATATCTGTTATTTGAGGAGGAATTTATAGATGTCAGAGCACGATCATAATTTGGAAGATGACCCAGTTATTACGGTAGAAGAAAGCGAAGAAGCAGTGGAAGCTGAAGATGCAGAAGATATAGAAGTAGAAAATAAAACAGCGGAAGCTGCACCAATACCAGAGGTTACAAGGAGGATTATTAGAATGTCAGAACACAATCATGAAGAAGTAGTAGACCCAGTTGTTATGGTAGATGAATTAGCAAAAAAAGCAGAGGTGGCACTTGCTAAATTTATGGAATATGACCAAGAGCAAATTGATGAAATCACACGCGCTATGGCATTAGCAGGATTATCTGCTCAAATGAAGCTTGCTCGTATGGCTGTTGAAGAAACAGGTCGTGGTATCTTTGAAGACAAAGTTACAAAAAATATTTTCTCAACAGAATATATCTACCACAGTATTAAACATACAAAAACAGTGGGTATTATTGAAGATAACGAGTATGAGAACTATTTAGAGATTGCAGAGCCAGTAGGTATAGTTGCAGGGGTTACACCTGTTACAAACCCAACGTCTACAACGATGTTTAAGGCTATCATTGCAGTAAAAGCTCGTAATCCAATTATTTTCGGATTCCACCCATCTGCACAAAAATGTTCAACTGAAGCAGCACGTATTTTAAGAGACGCAGCAGTTCAAGCGGGCGCTCCTGAAGACTGCGTTCAATGGATTGAGCATCCATCATTAGAAGCTACTAACGCACTTATGAATCACCCAAGTGTGGCTATAATATTAGCAACTGGTGGTTCAGGAATGGTTAAAGCAGCTTACTCAACTGGTAAACCAGCACTTGGTGTAGGCCCTGGTAACGTTCCTTGTTTCATCGAAAAAACTGCTAACTTAGAGCAAGCTTGTACTGACCTTATTATGTCAAAATCATTTGATAATGGTATGATTTGTGCTTCTGAGCAAGCGGCAATTATTGAAGCTCCTGTTTATGATCAAGCAGTAGCTTATATGAAACGCCATGGATGTTACTTTGCTACACCAGAGGAAATCGAAAGAATTACTCCTGTAGTAATCAATCCAGAAAAACGCATGGTTAATGCAGCAATCGTTGGTAAATACCCATATGAAATTGCAGCTTTAGCAGGCATTACTATTCCAAAAGATACGAAAGTATTATGCTGTGAAATTCCTGATGTTGGAGAAGACCAAAACCTTTCTAGAGAAAAACTTTCTCCAGTTCTTGCAATAATCAAAGCATCAGACGTTGAAGATGGTATTTCAAAAGCTGAAACTATGGTTGAAATGGGCGGTCTTGGCCACTCTTCAGTTATCCATTCTACAGACAATGATGTTATTGAAGAGTTTGGTACTAGACTTAAAACTGGTCGTGTAATCGTAAACTCACCATCAACTCATGGTGCAATTGGGGATATCTATAATACAAATACTCCTTCATTAACATTAGGTTGTGGTTCTTACGGAAAGAACTCAACTACTTCAAACGTAACAACAGTAAACTTAATAAACAAAAAAAGGGTGGCGAAAAGAACAGTGAATATGCAATGGTTTAAAATCCCACAAAAAATCTACTTTGAATCTGGTTCAGTTCAGTATTTAGCTAAAATGGAAGATATTAAAAGAGTGTTAATCGTAACTGACCCTATGATGGTTCAATTAGGATATGTTGAGAAGTTGACTTACCAACTGTCTAAAAATCCTAACAATGTAACAGTTGAAATCTTTTCTGAAGTAGAGCCAGACCCAGATTTAGAAACAGTTAAAAAAGGTACAGCTATGATGAATGCTTTTAGACCAGATGCAATTATCGCTCTTGGTGGTGGTTCTCCAATTGATGCTGCTAAAGCTATGTGGTTATTCTATGAAAGCCCAGAAGCTGACTTTATCGGCATGGCTCAAAAGTTCATGGATATTAGAAAACGTGTATATAAATTCCCTAAATTAGGTAAAAAATCTAAGTTTGTTGCTATTCCAACAACTTCAGGTACAGGTTCAGAGGTAACATCATTTGCCGTAATCTCAGACCGTTCAACTAATATGAAATACCCTCTTGCTGATTATGAGTTAACTCCAGACATCGCTATCATCGACCCTGATTTCGTTATGACAGTTCCAGCAACTGTAACAGCGCATACTGGTATCGACGTATTAACTCATGCAATTGAGGCTTATGTATCAATACTTGCATCTGATTATACGGATGGTTTAGCGATTAAAGCTATTCAATTAGTATTTGAATATTTACCACGCTCATACAAAAATGGTGCAAAAGACCCATTAGCACGTGAGAAAATCCACAATGCTTCTTGTATAGCAGGTATGGCATTTACAAATGCATTCTTAGGTATTAACCACTCACTTGCTCACAAACTAGGTGGAGAGTTCCATATTCCTCATGGTTTAGCAAATGGTATTTTATTACCTTATGTAATTGCTTACAACGGTGTAACTACACCAAGTAAATTCGCAACTTTCCCTAAATATGAGAAATTCGTTGCTCAAGAGAAATACGCTGAAATCGCTAGACAATTAGGTCTTCCTGCTTCTACTACAGAAGAGGGCGTACAGTCTTTAATTAAAGCTATCCAAAAATTAATGAAAGAACTTAATATGGAAAGCACTATTAAAGAATTTGGTGTTGATGAGAAGAAATTCTTAGACGCAGTTGAAGATTTATCTTACAAATCATTCGAGGATCAATGTACTACTGCTAACCCTCGTTTACCAAAAGTGGTAGAGCTTCAAGAGCTATTAAAAACTGCTTACTATGGTTGGGAATAAGAAACCTAAATATTTTGTTATATGTTCTAATTTATGTGTGATAATGACGAATAATTATATTTAATATTACTTGTAACAAATATTTCTTAATATGGTTAATAAGAATTATAGCTAATATGCTTTACAGTGATGAAATAAATATGCTAATATCTCTAATATATCCAATATTTAGTTACTGATAATATCTAATATTCTAGGTACTAATATCCGAAAAATAGAATAAAGTTAATATAAGCCCCTGTTACTTTTGTAGCAGGGGTTACATATATTGATAATATACACAATTAAAGGGGATATATTATGAAAAAACGAAATCCAATTATCGGCATTCCTTTAAACAGCCAGTGCCGCTTATCAAATTATGATTCAAAAGAAGTGTATTACCTTAATCAAGAATACACTGATGCACTTTCTAAGTTTGGAGCAATGCCATTAGTTCTGCCTTATACAAATAATAAGGAAATAATATTCCAGCAGATTAATTTATGCGATGGTATATTGTTACCTGGTGGAGATGATATTACTCCTTATTTGTATTCAGAGGAGCCAACGCCAGGCATAGGTGAATCTAATGCGGATATAGACCGCTACCATTTAGCTATAGCATGCGAAAGTATGAAGCTTGATAAGCCGATTTTAGGCATTTGTCGTGGCATTCAGATTATTAATATTGTTCATGGGGGTAATCTTTATTTAGATATTTCGCACTGTCCGTTTGATACTGTGCTTCATATGCAAACAGGTAGAAGAAAAGATTTGTGTCATACAGTCAATTTTAGCGAGAATTCTAAAATGCACCAATATTTTGGGGATAAGGTGCTTACTAATAGCTATCACCACCAAGCAATTAATAAAGTTGGCGACAATCTTAAAGTTACGGGAACTACTTGTGATGGGTTAGTCGAAGCGGTTGAAAGTGAAATTATGACTTATTGTGTAGGGGTACAATGGCATCCAGAAATTATGGCAATGCATTATGATTCTATGAATCCGCTGTTTGAAGATTTTATTGACCATTGTAGATAGGATTTTCCACGATTAAATTCGTGGGATTTTTTTTGCATAAATTTATATTGATTATCATATTATAAAAAAAGGACAGGCATAAAAAAAGCCCCCTATATTAATAGAGGACTTTTTGAATGTTAATGGAATTTAAATTGTTTCATTAATTCTTCTAAGTTTGAAGCTTGAGCTGCTAGCTCTTCGCTAATTGCTGTACTCTCTTCTGCTGAAGCAGCGTTTTCAGTAACACCAGCTGAGATTTGTTTTATTGTTTCAACTAGTTCATTTATACTATCTTTTTGGTAATCACTCATAGAAAGCAGTTCTTGAGACATTTTTACAGTTTGTTCTATAGTATCAGATACTTCCACTAAAGAAGTTGCAGTTTTATTAGCAATCTCTTGCCCTTGCTCTACATCTGATAAACTTAACTTAATTATCTCTTCGATTTGTTTTACAGTAGCACTACTACGGTTTGCTAAATCTCGGATTTCATTAGCAACTACTGCAAATCCTTTGCCAGACTCACCTGCTCGCGATGCTTCTATTGCGGCATTTAGCGCAAGTAGATTAGTTTGAGATGTAATTGATTCTATGATGCTTAATACTGAAGAAATAGTGTTACTAGATTCAGCAATCTTATTCATAGCTATTAACATATCATCCATTGCTTCCTTTCCAGTAAGCGCTGTTTCTCTTGCAACAATCCCTGTTTTAGTATTATCGCTTATTTTATTGTTAATATCAGTAATTGCATCTGCCATAGATTCTGTAGTGTCTACAAATTCATTGATTAAATCAGTTTGTACAGTACTACTTCTAGCTAGATGAGTAGCAGCCTCTGCGATTTCTTCTGAGTTATGAGTTACCTCGTGAGTAGCTTGATTGATTTTAACTAAAGTGTTTCTAAGCGTTTGAGAAATAGTAATCATAGAAGTTTTTATTGCAGCAAAATCCCCATTATATCTACCTTTTACTTTATCATCAATAACAAAATCTCCGTCCGCCATTTGCATTAAAATCCCTTCAATTTCTTTAACAATTTGGCTTAAAGATGTACCCATTGTATTAAACCTATTAATAATAGCACCCACATCATCATTATAAGGTGCAACTATATTTATAGATAAATTCCCTTCCTCAATAGCACCAGCAGCTTGAGTTAAATTCCCTAATGGCTTTAAATATTTTTTTAAGAAATAAATAATAAGTAACATAGAAATTACTAAAGTACTTGACCCTAATATAACACTTATAATAGTAGATGTAACAGTGTCGGCGTAAAAGTCTGTAGTTGTAACCCCAACTTGTGCCCACCACGTAGTACCAAATGCATTTATTGGACATAAATATCGTTCATGAGTGTTCCCCTCTTCAACACCTATCCCAACGGTAACGAAGTTAAATAATTCTCCAGAGCTTGCTAACTCAACTGCATCACTCACTCCTTTATTATCTACTATGGCTGAAATATTCACCCCAATTTTATCAGGAGTTGCAGAGTTAAATACAACATCAAAATTGTCTGTTAAAATTGCAGAAAACAAAGATGGGTATTTAGGGTCTGATACAGAGGTATCTACAAATTCGTTTATTAGTAAATCCACTGCAACTACGCCTATAAATTTGTTATTGTGATTAATAGGAACTGAAAGTGTTATAACTGGATTTCCTTGCTCACCATACCATGGATTAGTAAGATATGGACTACCTGTAGATTTAGTAACTGTGTAATAATTTTCATATGCATATTCATCATAAGAACTATATGTAACCATATTATTATTTGAATCTATGAAAAAGCCATAAGATGACATGCTAGGCTCAAATGCATTTGGCTCAAAGTAAACACCTAATGCGTCAAATAAAGGATTACTCATTACATTAGTAGATGCACTAGTAAATACATATTCCTCAAGTTGAACAAGTTGCGTGTTAATTTGATTTCCATAAAGTATACTTTGTGAAGTTAAGCCTGTTGTTGTGTTGCTTAAATTTAATTCGTCTAGATTATCCTCTAAATAACTTGCAATATTGTCGACAATTGTATGTGCGCTATCGAATTTACTTTGCACGAGTGTAGCATTTAATTCAGCGTAGGCAGATAATTGTCCCCGTAATAGATCGGTTGTTACTATCATGTTTCGTATTAGCAATATAGAAACTATTGTTATTATAGCGATTGATGATAGTGCGACCATAATGATGCTTAATTTTTTTTCGACTTTCATCTGATTAAATTTATTCATAATATCCTCCTTAATTGTATTCTAATATTAATTATATCGTATAGGGCCTATTTTTTCAACATCAAAATAAGCCTATGCTAAAACTAATTATAACATAGACTTACTTGTCAAGCTTTTTTTTTCGTATCTAAAGGTTTGTGTAATAATGCATAATAAACAGCTAAAAATGCTACTATTTCTGTAACAATAAACGGATGAAATAATCGAGTCTCGATATTATATACTACACTTAGCCCATCAAAAGTTAATCCTAATTGAGCTATTATCAAAAAGAGATATTGGCTCCTTAGGACAGGATGCTTGTAAAATAACAAGCAGTTTAGACAAATTAATATAACAATTGCCACATATGCGCCTTGTGCCAATGAAAAATATGTCTGAAATGGCTCAAGTATTGCAAGTTCATACCCAAAGCTTTCGCCCATCACTATTTCAGTTGGTTGTGTAACTATTACGTAAGAAAAAAATGCAATCCATGGTAGGAAGAATGCTAAAAATCCACCATAAGTAATTTTTTCTCTAAAATGAGGTGTTATGTACCATATAGCTAGAGCGGTTGTTGCAGAAAGTGATAGAGTTGTGGATAGATAGAACCGCTGTAGTCCTTGTAATTGAACAAGTGACGGAGAATCTCCATAAATTATTAAAGTGAAATACCTTAACATTGCAAAGGTAAATAGGCCAGTTAGTAACCACTTTAATCCAGGATTTCTTAACCGATTTGCTATTACTATATTCATCATTAAAACGACTACAGCAACTATGCACATAACCATTAATGTAAAATAACTCATCATAAAAGCAAAACCTCCTTTCTATAAATTTTATGAGAGTTATCTTATATTAGAACTTTAATTGTGGTACTAGCCTAAAAAGTTGATTTAGTTTATTGATGTTTATGCAAATAACTTACCGCTTGTAAAGCTGCTGTAGTTCCTTGCCCCACGGCTTTTGCAACTTGGTAAGGTCTGCCAGTGCAATCGCCGGCCGCATACACTCCTGGTAGGTTGGTCTCCATAAATTGATTAACTTTAATAGCTTTATCCTCAAGTTCAATATCTTTTAGTAGTTGAGTTGTAGGGATATTTTGCTTTATTATAAACACTCCATCTACATTTAGGTCATTTTCTTTAAGTTGTAAATTGGTTACTACGCTATCTCCGTTTATAGCAACAGGTTTATCTATTACAATTTGTACTTTAGAATCTATATGCTCTAAATTTTTATAAAGCGGTACATAATATACTTTTTCACAAACTTCAGCTAAATAGTTTACTTCTTCTTCTGCCATTTCACTATCACCGACTAATACGGTAGTTTTACCTCTATAAAGAGGCCCATCACATGTGGCGCAGTAACTAACACCTCTGCCTAAAAATTCGTTTTCGCCTGGTAAAACTCTTTCTTTAGTTATGCCGTTAGCTAAAATGATTGTTTTTGCTTCTATAAAAGTATTTTCTACATTTAGTGTGTAGCTATCACCCATAGGAAAGATTTCTATTACTTTACCAGTGTGAAACTCAACGCCTATTTCTTTAGCGTGAGTTATAAATTGCTCTATCATATCTTTACCAGATACCCCTACCATACCTAAATAATTATCTACCTTTTCAGCTTTATATATATAGCTAGTTGTAGGGTCATTCCCAAATACTTTAACAGTTTTATTTCTTATAACACCATTAATCGCAGCCGAAAGTCCTGCTGGCCCTGACCCGATAATCGCTATATCTAACATATAATCTACCTCCATCTATCTATTTGTATTATAATACTATATTAGTTTTTAAATAGTTCTTTGTATAAATAAGAATTTTTCTTCAAAAATAATAATACTATTTTCCTTTTTTAAATATACTTTTACATAGATTACACCCTGTAGGCGTAGCTGCAAGTCCACCCAGTGCAGTTTCTCTAAGTTCAAATGGCATACTTCGTCCAACTTTATACATCGCTTCAACAGTTTCATCAAATGGTATATGATTTATGATGCCACATAAAGTTATTTCTGCGCTAATTAATGCATTAGAGGCTCCCATAGCATTTCTTTTTTGGCATGGAGCTTCTACTAAGCCTGCAATTGGGTCACATACTAAGCCTAGGGTGTTTGAAATTGCGGTGCTTGCGGCATCTAAGCTTTGTTTAGGAGAGCCGCCTAATAGTTCTACTACTGCTGAGGCGGCCATTGCACTAGCGGTACCAACTTCCGCCTGGCATCCTCCTTCTGCACCAGAAACGGTTGCATTTCTAGTAACAATATACCCAACAGCTCCAGCGTTAAACAGCGCTCTAACCATATCTTTGTTTGTGAAGTTACGCTCCTCTTGAAGTGCTACAAATACAGCAGGTATAACTCCAGAGGCACCAGCTGTTGGGGCTGCTACTATTAGGCCCATGGATGTGTTTACTTCTAGCACTCCCATTGCATATGAAACTGCCCTGCTGATAAGCTCCCCACAAGCGGACTCGTCTTTTCTATTATATATTTTTTTAGCTTCTCCTCCTATTAGTCCACCCATTGAAACTAAATCTTCTTCAAGTGACTTTTTAATAGAATTTAGCATTATATTATACGCTCGGTTCATATTAGTTGTTATTTGTTGAATAGATTTACCCGAAATTTGTACCTCTCTTTTTAACATAGCCTCAGATATTTTCATATCATAAGTCTCGCAAATGCTAAGAAGTTCAGCTGCATTTTTAAACATACGTATCCCCCTTATACACTATCTATTAGCTTTATATCCATAACATCTGGATTAGTTAATATGCTATTTACAACTTTAGAATCTATGTCATGGTCAGCTTCTATTATAGTGTATCCAATTTTGCCTTTTTCTTCTCTATAAACACGCATAAAAGCAATATTAATCCCATGTTCACTTAAACTTTTCGTAATGTAAGCGGTAACGCCTGCTATATCTTTATGGCGAATAAACATGGTGCAGTATTCACCGGTAAAATCAATGCGTATTCCGTTAATGGAAATAATTTTAATGCTACCTCCACCAACTGAGGCACCCATTACACTAGTTGTGGAATTGTCATTATTATGACTAATTACAATTTCAACAATGTTAGGATGGTATTCGAGTTCCTTATCCTCGGTTGTAATGCTAAACTCAAGATTTTCCTCAGCTGCATATTTAAAGGCTTCTTTAATACGTTCATCTTCAGTATCCATACCAAGCATACCAGCGACTAGCGCTCTATCTGTACCGTGGCCTTTATAGGTTTTTGCAAATGAGCCATATAATATAAACTCAACATGTTTTATATCATCGCCAGATAGTTTCTTTGCTACACGTGCAATTCTAAGTGCGCCAGCAGTATGAGAGCTAGAAGGCCCTATCATATTTGGGCCAATAACATCGAATACACTAATCTCCTTCATAATTCCACCTCATTAATTTATAAATATAATTATTAGTATTATCCATTTTGGCATTTTTAATAATAGCTTATTAGTTTGAAATTTATGTAACAATAACTCTAAAAATTTTTCACATGACGGCGTGTGTAATAGTAATATAATTTTGTCTAACATTCCCAAATAACGATTTAGTATTTAATTACATTTGTAGCCTTTACATTTTTATTAGTAAGCCTGGACAATATTTCCTCCTAAGCTTAGTGTAGTTAATAAAGTTATGATTTAGGCATATTTACTAAACAGGCTTTATGCTAAATTTAAAGATACATGCACGCCATTAAATGTCAATACTTTTTTTTTACAATTTTAAGGTATACAATATAGATAACAATACCAATTTTATTTAGATGAATGGAGAATGCTTATGCAAATCATAAAAAGAGATGGGACAGAAGCTCTTTTTGACGAAAATAAGATATTTAATGCTATATTAAAAGCAATGAAGTACGGAAGTGGTATAGTTGATGAGGTCATAGCACAGAAAATAGCACATGAGATTAAGTCGCTATTTTCAACGATAGACGTAACACCTACTATTTTTCAGATTGAAACGTATGTTTATTTAAAGCTAATTGAAAATGACCACCAACTTACTGCAAAATCGTATGAGGGTTATCGGGCGATACAAGCATTTAAACGTGAAACTAATACTACAGACCAGAGTATATTAGGGTTGATTGAGCTTACTAATGAAGAGGTGATGAACGAGAATTCTAATAAAAATCCTCTTATGGCTTCTACCCAACGAGACCTTATAGCGGGTGAGGTATCTAAAGATATTTCGCGCCGTAAGAAGTTGCCGACACGTATAGTTCAAGCGCATGATGATGGGGTGCTTCATTTTCATGATATGGATTATTTTATGCAATCGATTTTTAACTGCTGTTTAATTAATATAGAAGATATGCTTGATAACGGTACAGTAATAAATAAACGTATGATTGAGACTCCAAAAAGCTTTCAAGTGGCTTGTACTGTTATGACACAGATTATTGCACAAGTGGCCAGCAGTCAATATGGTGGGCAATCGGTAGATATAAGGCATTTGGGTAAGTATTTGCGTTATAGTAAGGATAAATATTATAGACTTTTAAAAGATACTATTAGTGACCAAGACGAGCTTGAGAATACTATTGATATACTTACGAAAAAGGAATTAGCATCGGGAGTTCAAACTATTCAGTTCCAGATTAATACGTTAATGACGACAAATGGGCAATCACCATTTGTAACGTTATTTTTAAACATTGATGAAGATGACCCTTATGTTAATGAGGTGGCGGCGATTGTGGAGGAAATCTTACATCAGCGGTTAGAAGGGATTAAGAATCAAAAAGGGATATATACAACGCCAGCTTTTCCAAAGTTAGTTTATGTACTTCACGAATATAACAACCTTAGTGGTGGCAAATATGATTATGTAACAGAAATAGCAATTAAGTGTAGCTCTAAGCGTCTTTATCCAGATTATATTTCAGCTAAAGAAATGAGAAAGATTTATGAGGGACAAGTTTTTTCTTGTATGGGATGTCGCAGTTTTCTTTCTACGTGGAAAGATAAGAACGGTGATTATAAATTTGAAGGTAGATTTAATCAAGGTGTCGTAAGCCTTAACTTGCCTCAAATTGGGATTGTTGCAAAAGGGGATAGAGATACGTTTTGGAGTTTGCTAGACAATAGATTAGAATTATGTTTTGACGCTTTAATGTGTAGGCATAATGCGCTTCGTGGTACGTTATCAGATGAATCGCCTATTCACTGGCAACATGGGGCAATAGCAAGACTGCCGCAAGGGGCTGTTATAGACCCTTTGTTAATGGATGGATACTCTACTATATCGCTTGGATATATTGGGCTTTATGAAGTTACAAAGCTTATGACCGGAGTGTCCCACGTAGACCCTCAGGGGACGGAATTTGCGCTTAAACTGATGAACCATCTATTAGATACGGTAAATAGGTGGAAGAAAGAAACGGGGTTAGGATTTGGATTGTATGGTAGCCCAGCAGAATCGCTTTGTTATAGGTTTGCAAAAATAGATTTGGTGCGATTTGGTTTAATTGAAGACATAACAGATAAGGGTTATTATACAAATAGTTATCATGTGGATGTGCGAGAAGAAATAGATGCATTTAAAAAGTTAAAATTTGAAAGCCAATTTCAATCTATTTCTACAGGTGGATGCATATCCTATATAGAAATCCCAAATATGTCTAACAATTTAGAGGCGCTAAAACATTTGGTTAGATATATATATGACAATATCCAATATGCTGAATTTAACACAAAATCCGATTGTTGTCATGCATGTGGATTTGAAGGTGAAATTATTATAAATGAAGATTTAGATTGGGAGTGCCCAAATTGCGGTAATAATGACCAAGCTAAAATGAATGTAATACGCAGAACATGTGGTTATCTAGGAGATAACTATTGGAACAACGGCAAGACAAAAGAAATTAAAAATAGAGTCCTGCACCTATAAGCGGTGTAGGGTTTCAAGCAATCCAAAATAAAGTTAAGGTGATGACATGTATTACTCTCAAATAAGAAAATATGATACTGCCAACGGGATAGGGATACGCACCACCCTATTTGTATCAGGCTGTACTAGAAACTGCCTCGGTTGCTTTAATGAAGAGTATAAAAAATTTGATAATGGCGAGAAATGGACTGAGGAAGTTGAAGACGCATTTATAGAGCACATAAATCAGCCACAAGTACAAGGAGTATCTATATTAGGCGGAGAGCCTATGGATCAAACGGCAGACAAAGTATTAAGCGAGTTACTTCGCAACATTAGGCTACGAACTGGAAAAAGCATTTGGCTATATTCGGGATACT
>MDJM01000032.1 GCA_001994995.1 Candidatus Parepulonipiscium sp. PG-Nuni2H_MBin01
TATAGAATTACTTTGTAACAATAACAACTGGTTAGCAATTCATCTCACCACCTACGCTCACGCTTAGAGGTGGGAGAATTCTTGCTATTTCTAGTTAAATATAATCCCCATTTACAATAACCGCGAATACTTAATTTTATAAGTTCGAGGTTATTTTTTTTGCAAATTTTTTATTGGAAGCCCATAGGCAGACTGTTAATATCTCCGTACCATTGAGTTGATTAACTTATACTCCAAAATTATAAATTATAAGCTTGAAACCAGTAGATGAAATAATTTGCTGATAAAATTAAAAAAAGATGATAGAATATGCACATGCATTACGGATAAGTAAATGTAAGCAATTAAATCCTAAGAAAAATCGAAAGGAGTAATTCGTAATGCAAATTAATGAAGAAAATTTTGTTGCAGAGCTAATATCTCAAAACGAAAAAGCCCTTGAATATGTAATAGATAACTATGGATGGGTTATACGCTCTGTGATAAAAAAGCAGCTTGGTAACTTAACTAACTATATCGACGAATGTACAAATGACGTAATATTAGAAATTTGGAATAATGCAGCCTCGTTCAACCCTAGTAAAAGTTCCTTTAAAAACTGGATTGCCGTAATATCCAAATTTAGAGCTATTGACTACCAACGAAAGTATATCAAAGATATAGAAAATCAAACGACTGATGAGGCATTGGAAATGTTAATAGACCAAAATGCAAGCGTTGATACCGACCTTATGACAAACGAAATTAGAACAGAAATTGATAAGATGTTAGTTAATTTAAGTGATACCGATAAGCATCTCTTTTTGGAGGCATATGAACAAGAAAAACGTATTAAGGACATTGCTTACGAAACAGGTATGAAAGAATCAGTCATTTATAATCGTCTTTCACGAGCAAAGAAAAAGTTAAAACAACTTTTTACAACTGGACCCAACGAAAGGAGCTAATACATGAACAAATACGAGCTTTATAATGAAATGACTGTAGAAATTGAAGAAGATGACATTTATGATTTTAATGATATTGACAAAATGAAAATGAAAAAGGGGATAAATACTATGTTTAACAAAAAAAATCGCACACAATCACACACTAGCATGAAAAATCACAAGAAAATGATAGCCGCATCTGTTATTTGTATTGCATCAATAGGGGCTACTCCTGTAGCAGCATCATATTTATTTGGGGACTTATCTACTGAGCTAAATGTTTCTAGAGACCTTGCTAATTATAGCACAGTAGTTGGACAAAGCGTTGTATATGATGGCACTAGTATTACTATTGACGAGGTTATTTTAGATAATAATACATTAACCGTTTTAAGCACGTTGCAATCAAGCAAGACATTTGACGATAGCATTGAACATTTTTCAGCTACTGCTTATATTAATGGTGTACAATGTAACGGCGGCAGTGGTAGCACTCAAATACTAGATGACTATACAAGGCGAAACCTGTTTCACTATAACATGGCGGATAGTACAATTGACCCTGATAGCATCGTAGATATTAAAATAGAGTATCAAAAGTACCCTGTAAATGGTGCTGTTGTTGATAGCAATGTATGGGAATTCGAGTTTACTACAGATGCTCATAGCTTAGCTAAAGACACTAAGTTTTACGATATTAACGAGCAGTTTGTACTAGATGATGGTACAACTATTGAAGTAAGCCACCTGACACACAATGCAGCTGGTACAAAGATTTACTTTGATTATATAAGCAAGCGAGGTTCATATACTTTTGACTTTGTAGGATATGATAATTTAGGAAACGAAATTTGGCCAGGAGTAGGGGCTTATAGTATATATGATGGTGGATATAGTAATTTGCAAACTAAAATTACCAACCCTGATGGCTCAATTTATTTTGGTGGCATAGATGAAAATGCTACATCTATTACACTGCAGCTAACAGCAACTGAAATCCCAGAAGAAAGTGGTAGATTGCCGGAGCCTTGTTTTTATAGTAATGAGTTTATAATCGAATTACGATA
Organism: Candidatus Parepulonipiscium sp. PG-Nuni2H_MBin01; assembly: GCA_001994995.1. GTDB lineage: Bacteria > Bacillota > Clostridia > Lachnospirales > Cellulosilyticaceae > Parepulonipiscium > Parepulonipiscium primum. The sequence goes on from MDJM01000032.1 coordinate 1,997, forward strand.
AAGTCTAATACATGTATACTGCAAATGTTGAATTAGCAATAAAGATACCCCTCCATAGTAAAAACTCACGAATTAGCAATTTAGCTTAAAAGTTCGTGAGTTTTTTTAATGCATAAATTTAATTTTTTGTAAAAGTATAGTTAGTGACAAAAACAATAGCCAAATCCTATGAAAAATGGCAATAATAAAGTTTATCTTTATTTTATATAATTTAATTATAGTATATTTTGATTACAAAGGAGTGATATTTATGTTTAAAAAGTTTACTAATGCCTGTGTTACAGTAGTTCAAAAGTATTTACCCGACCCATTTTTATTCTGTATGATACTTACATTTTTCCTATTTATAGTTGGAATATTTTCAACAAGCCAAACGCCTATTGCGATGATACAACATTGGGGAACGGGATTTTGGAGTTTATTAGCATTTTCGATGCAAATGGCTTTAGTACTAGTATTGGGATATACCCTAGCTAGCGCCCCAGCATTTAAACGGTTATTGGAAAATTTAGCAAAAATTCCACAGAAACCAAGCCACGCTATAATTATGGTAACGGTTGTATCGTCTGTTGCATGCCTAATTAACTGGGGCTTTGGTTTAGTAATAGGAGCAATTTTTGCGAAAGAATTGGCTAAGCAAGTTGATGATGTTGATTACAGGCTATTAATAGCAAGTGCATACACAGGATTTTTATTCTGGCATGGTGGCCTGTCTGGTTCAATACCATTAACGGTAGCCACAGGAGGCGAGGGGTTAGTTGCAACAACAGCAGGGGCTATTTCTGCCGCGGGTATTCCTACAAGTCAAACGATTTTTTCAACTGCAAATATAGTGATAGTATTAGTATTACTAGTTACTTTACCATTAGTTAATGCCGCTATGCATCCATCCAAAGATAAAGTTTTTAAGTTAGATAAAGCATTGTTAGTTGATGATTTAGTATATATTGAAATAGCTAAAGAAGACATGACTCCAGCAGATAAATTGGAAAACAGTCCGTGGATGACATTAGGAATAACATTTATGGCACTTGTTTATATTGTAAGTTATTTTATACTAAATGGATTTGATTTAAATCTGAATATTGTAAACTTTATATTTTTATTTGCAGGAATTGCCCTACATAAAACACCTAAGCGTTATTTAGTTGCATTAGGAGTAGCAGCAAAAGCCGCAGGACCAATAATGTTACAGTTTCCGTTCTACGCGGGGATTATGGGTATGATGACAGGATTGAATGCAGAAGGAATATCAATGGCTGGCCAAATTTCTAGTTTTTTTGTTAATATTTCCACAGAATTCACTTTCCCAGTATTATCATTTTTAAGTGCTGGATTAGTAAACTTTTTCGTTCCATCAGGTGGTGGTCAGTGGGCAGTTCAAGCTCCTATTATGATGCCTGCAGGTGCTGAAATTGGTACCGAGTTATCCAAAGTCGCTATGTCTATCGCTTGGGGTGATGCTTGGACTAATATGTTACAACCATTTTGGGCATTGCCTGGATTAGGTATTGCTAAGCTAGGCGCTAAAGACATTATGGGATATTGTGTTATTGTTTTGTTATATTCTGGTATAGTCATTTCTCTAGGATTACTACTGTTTTAAACTATAACAATAAAAATGGGTAAATGGCACTGAAATATTAATTAAGCAGAATGATATAAGACTGCAATACTTAAGACAAGATTAAATAGCACTAATTTATATTTCCTCGTAAGTTGTAGACAATTTGTAAAAATAAGTATAAAATTTATGTATGTTGTAGTTATTAGCTACAGACATAAAATTAGCAAATTGGATAACAAGAGGGGAGACGATATAATGAAATCAAATTTTGAATTTTTACGCAAGAAGTATCCTGTACTGTACAATTTAGGAAGTACTGCTGAGAAATATTTATATACTGATGCAAATAGCTGTTTAATTAAACTGGGTATGTTAAGTGAAAGTATGGTTAATATAATGATTAAGTTAGATAATGTAGGTGATAATGAAGTTGATAAAACCCAAGTTGATAGAATTAAGTTTTATAAATGCGAGGGGATGATAACTAATGATATTGAGAACATGTTGCATGCATTGAGAAAGGCCCGTAATAAGGCGGTTCATGAAAATTATGAAGACTTTCATAGTTGTAAGACATTACTACATATGGCACATAATTTAACAATATGGTTTAATGAGGTTTATGGAGACTACGATATTAGGGTTGATGAGTTCGTGTTGCCGCCAAAGGGAACTACTGACCAAAGTGCTACAATTATGAAGCAAGAACAGCAGATTAAAAAGCTTTTAGCCAAAATTGAAAAAACTAAACCTCAGGAAGTCTCACCCACTGAACGTATTGAAAAAGTTAAAAAAGTTACGCTAAATTTATCTGAAGCTGAAACAAGGTATCTCATTGATATGCAGTTAAGTAAAGTTGGTTGGGAAGTTAATACGCAAGAGTTGCGATACTCAAAAGGTGCACGTCCTGAAAAGGGAAAAAATAAAGCTATTGCTGAGTGGCCTACTAATTCAACCGTTCATTCAAAAGGGTTTGTGGATTATGCGTTGTTTGTTGGAGAGCAGTTAATTGGTATGATTGAAGCTAAGAAAATGGATTTAGATATTGCTAGTGTGATTGATGTGCAATGTAAAGAATATGCATCATGTGTTAAGGTGGAGCATTTAAAATATACTATTTCACAATGGGGAAAATATCACGTGCCATTTGTTTATGCGACTAATGGCAGAAAATACTTGCCACAATTAGCTACAAAATCAGGTATTTGGCATTTGGATTTAAGAGATGCAACTAACATTCCCAAAGCTTTAGCTGGTTGGCCAAGCCCAGAAAACCTTTTACAAAAGTTAGCTAAAGATATAGCAGCGGCCAATTTAGCGTTGAGTAATACTTCTTATGAGTTGTTGCAGGATAAAGATGGTCTTAATTTGCGTGACTATCAAATTAGGGCTATTACAAAAGTAGAGGAAGCGATTATAAGTGGTAAGCAAACTGCGTTAGTTGCTATGGCTACTGGCACTGGCAAAACTCGTACTATATTGGGTATGATATATAGATTCTTAAAAGCTAAGCGATTTTATCGAATATTATTTTTGGTGGATAGAACTGCGTTAGGTGAACAAGCTCAAGGTGTTTTTGAAGATGTGAAGCTTGAAAGTTTAATGTCTTTAAATGATATTTACAATGTTAAAGGGTTGACTAGCCAAAGCATAGACTACGATACCAAAATTCATGTAGCCACTGTGCAAAGCCTTGTAAAACGGGTGTTGTATAGCGAGGATGGCAGTGCTATTGGAGCGGGTGACTATGATTTAATTATAATTGATGAGGCTCATAGAGGTTACACTTTGAATAAGGAGCTTGATAGGGATGAAATGAATTACAGAAACCAGTCTGATTTTGTGAGCAAGTATAGAGAAGTTATCGACTATTTCGATGCAGTCAAAATTGCACTTACTGCAACGCCAGCACTTCATACTACAGAAATTTTCGGTAAGCCTGTATTTAATTACTCATATCGTGAAGCCGTTGTAGAAGGATACTTAGTTGATTATGACGCTCCTCATGTACTTGAAACTAAACTTAGTCAAGAGGGGGTTCATTACCGTAAAGGTGATACTGTAGCTATATATGACCCAGTATCGAAGGAAGTTATTAATAGTGCGGAACTTGCAGATGAGATTAACTTTCATGTGGAGCAGTTTAATCGCAAAATTATTGTACCAGAATTTAATCGTGTGGTTTTAGAAGAAATTGCAAAAGGTATTAACCCTAAAGGCGATGGGAAAACCTTGATTTACGCAGTAAACGATAATCATGCGGATATGATTGTAGAGATATTGCGTGATATATATAAGGAACAAAGTGTTCACCAAGATGCTATATTGAAGATTACTGGGAAGACTGGTGATAAAAAACGAGTTAAAGAAGCCATTCTGAAGTTTAAAAATGAAAAATATCCTAACATTGCTGTAACGGTTGATTTGCTTACTACTGGTATTGATGTTCCTAAAATTACTACGATAGTTTTTATGCGTCGTGTACAATCACGAATATTGTTTGAGCAGATGTTGGGTAGAGCCACTAGGCTTTGTGATGCTATTAATAAAGGACATTTTGAAATTTACGATGCTGTGGGTGTTTACGAAACTTTACAAGACGTAAGTACTATGAAACCTGTTGTGGCAAATGCTTCAGTCAATTTTGCTGATATGATGAAAGACTTATCTTTGGGGAATACTTCTGAGCAAACTCAGTATCATGTTGATAGGATTGTTACTAAAATGCGTCGTCATGAAAAAACTATGACTGATGAGCAGAATGAAAACTTTAAATTTCAATCTGGAGGAAAAACTGTTTCACAATTTGTGGATTATATTAAAACTCTTTCTGCTTTCGATGCAAAACAGACTTTGATAAACAATAATAAGTTATTTGATATACTTAAGCAATCGGGTGCTAGCCGTAAGTCAGTTATATTGTGTCAGCAGGATGATGAATTAATTAGTCATTCTCGTGGTTACGGTGATAATTTAAAACCAGGTGACTATTTAGAGGAGTTCCAAAAATTTATTAATGAAAACAGGGAGCATATTGAAGTTTTAAACATTGTGTGCACTAAACCCAATTCTTTAACTAGAAAGGAGCTTAACGCCTTAAAAATGGAACTTGATAACCATGGTTTTACGGAAACTAGACTTAACAGCGCTTACCAGTCTACTAAAAATTCAAATACTTTGGCTGATATTATTAGTTTAGTTCGTGCTCAAATTGGCGCAAAATTGGTAAATCATGAGCAACGTATTAAAGGTGCAATAAAAAAGCTTAAAACAAGGCATACTTTTAGTAAACCGCAATCTGACTTTCTGGATAAAATTCAATCATATTTACTTAAGGAAAATGTTATAGATGAAGATACGTTTAACCAAGGTACCTTTAGACATCAAGGTGGGTTTAAAAGGATTAATAAAATTTTTGATGGAAACCTAGATAATTATATGACTGAGCTTAGTGAATATTTGTATGAAGACGACGTTGCATAAGTCGTGTATTGCGGTAATAATTAGTACTGTTAAGTTTAACTTGTGCAGTACTAAATAAATTACTGGAGGGTTTATGACTAATTCGGAAATTGTAGCTAAATTATGGAACTTTTGTAGAGTGCTTGGTGATGATGGTATCACTTCGCATCAGTATGTAACGGAGCTTACTTATTTATTGTTTTTAAAAATGTCACAAGAAATGGATATGGAAAAGGATATTTTGGAAGGTTATCGTTGGGAGGACCTTTTGGCTAAAGAAGGTGTGGAACTTACAAAGTTTTATAAGACATTGCTAGACCAACTCGGTGAACATTCAACTGGCCGTGTGCGTGAGATTTATAGTGGTGCTACTTCGGCTATTAAAGAACCGAAAAATCTGCGTTCGCTAATTGTCAATATTGATAGTTTGGATTGGTTCACTGCTAAAGATGAGGGATTAGGTAGTTTGTATGAAGGCTTACTTGAAGAAAAAAATGCTGGTGAAAAAAATTCTGGGGCTGGACAGTTTTTTACCCCTCGTGCCCTTATTGAAGTTATAACTGAACTTGTGTCTCCTCAAGCAGGTGAATTATGCAATGACCCTGCTTGTGGTACATTTGGATTTATGATTGCTGCTGATAAATATGTTAAGCGGAACACTGATGATTTATCCGATCTATCGACGCACGAGCAAGAATTTCAGATTAATGAGGCTTTTACTGGCTGTGAGTTAGTTCATGAGACTCACCGATTGGCTTTGATGAATGCTTTGTTGCATAATATTGAGGGAAAAATCCTTTTAGGTGATACTCTTTCTTCGTTTGGTAAGCAGATGAAAAATTTTGATGTAGTACTTGCCAATCCACCTTTTGGAACTAAAACTCAATCTATAGATAAGAGTAAAGATAATAAAAAGGCTAGTAAGGATTATGGTCGTGATGATTTTACTTTTCCTAGCTCAAACAAACAACTAAACTTTTTGCAACATATTTACCGCAGTTTAAAAACTAATGGCAAAGCTAGAGCTGGTGTTGTATTGCCTGATAATGTTTTATTTGCAGATGGGGATGGATCTAAAATTAGGGAAGATTTAATGGAGAAATGTAATTTACATACTGTGTTAAGGCTTCCTACTGGTATTTTTGAGTATGCGAAAGGTGTTAAAACTAATGTTCTGTTTTTTACTCGTGGTGTTGATGATATAGATAATACTGCTGGCGTTTGGTTTTATGATATGCGCACTAATATGCCTTCCCTAGGGAAAAGTAATCCTTTGACTGTGCAGCATTTTGATAAATTTAAGGACGCTTTTCTTGCTGAGGACAGGCAGGCGGTGGATGATGATAGGTGGAGCTATTTTTCTAGGGAGCAAATCGCTAAAAAAAATAATAGCTTGGATTTAGGTCTTATTAAAGATGATAGCTTACTTGATTACGATGATTTGCCGGACCCTTTAGATAGCATTTTGGATATTATTGCTGAACTGGAAGAAGCTGTGGCTATTTTCAATGATGTTAGAGATGAACTTTTGTCCTTAAGGGAGGTTTAATATGGCGAAGAAAAAAGTTACGCTTTCTGCTGAAGAAAAATTAGAATTAGCTTTAGTTCCTGAGCATGAGCAACCTTATGCTGTACCTGATAATTGGATTTGGACTAGATTGGGTGAAGTTACTACGGTGGTTGGAGGTGGAACTCCTTCAACTACTATTAAGGAATATTACGAAAATGGAGATATACCTTGGGTAAGTCCATCTGACTTATCTTGTTATAATGATATCTATATTTCTCGTGGTAAAAAACATATAACTAAGTTAGGATTGGCAAAATCTTCTGCTAAATTATTACCAAAAAATACGATTATGTTATCATCACGAGCACCAATAGGATATGTAGTAATTGCTAGTAATGAATTATGTACAAACCAAGGATTTAAAAGTTTTCTACCTTCTTCAGCATACATCCCACACTATCTGTACTGGTATTTAAAAAATAACAAACAATTATTGGAATCTTATGCAAGTGGCACAACATTCTTAGAATTATCTGCAAAAAAAGCTGGCTTGGTTGAATTTCCGCTAGCCCCACTTAAAGAACAAACTAGAATTGTTAATCGAATCGAAAGTTTATTTGCTAAACTAGATAAAGCTGCATCATTATGTGAAGTAATCAATAAAATCGACATAACAAAAAAAGCCATCCTAGCCAAAGCATTTCGGGGAGAACTTGCTACAAACGACCCTAATGACGAATCTGCTATCAACTTATTAAAACAAGGAATTAATTAATAGGAAGTGGTTATTTTTTGAAAGGAAAAGATAAAATTAATATAAGGTGAGGGACTGAGGTGCCTTGCCTTATTTTTATGAGTAGGGGAATTATCATTATTATAAAAATAATAATTGGGTAAGATTAAAGATTCTAGTTTATAAACCCTAGAACCTTTAACATCTCTACCATCCAATTAAAAACTATATACCTATCAGAATAGTTCCTAACATACAATAAAGTATATGAATTCCAATAGTATACCAAAGGTTTCTGGTTTTTAGATAAGTATAGCCGAGTATGATACCTGCTGGTAAAAGTATTAACATTTGGTTAAAGTCACCGGAGGACTGCACGCCTACGAATAATAAAATACTCACGACCAATGCAACATATTGGTTAAGGAATTTACAGGACATAATAGCATATCTAAATACGCATTCTGATAGTATGGGTGAGATAAATACCATATACACAATAAGAGGCGACAATATATGTCCCAATTCCTTAAGTTCAATATCCCCAGCTATATCAGGAGAGATTGCCATAGAAATCCCTGATTCTAACGCTAATATAAGTCCTGCTGCGACTACTACCCACACAGTATAATGTAGAGCGGAGCTGATATTATAAAAGTTTTTTATGAATTCATTCTTAAGCAGAATAACTACAATAGTCATTATAATAGCTCCAGAGCTTATCATTGCTAGTATAGAAGTTTGTATAAAATTTATTTCTACCATTTCAGTTAGCCCATCTTGAGAGATTATATTATATATTTCCAAAATTAAAACACCTGCTACTAACAGAATATCCATTACAACAAAATACAAAAATAAAATTTGCAATTGCGTGCATTTAATTGCTTTACTAATAAATTCCATAATACATTTCCCCTTTCTTAATTGCACAAAATTTAAGATAAAGTTTTTATAAATTATATGTAATAATTTTAAGAGTGTGATTAGTTTAATCAATATTCATGTAAATTGTGAGCTAGATAAAATGCAACATAGAAATTTATAGCAATTAATGGTATACTAAAAGAAGATTAACAGAAAAGAGGAAATTTATGAAAACACTAGATTACATAGCAAACAATTTGATGCAAGAACATCACGAAATAACAACTTTGCCCATATATAACTGGTTTATGCTGCCCAGCGATAGTCTTAAGCAATACAAAAAAATTTTGCCCGAAGTAATATACTATATGACGTTGTACCATCTATTTAAAGATGAAATTACTGACTGGGAAATTAACGAAAAAACTGGATTTAAAAATACCATCATATGGAACAAGCTGTATAAGTTTCAGCAAGATGGAGTATTAGGAGCCTTACATAAAATTGACCAATACGGCGGTTGCATTATTGCCGATAGCGTGGGGTTAGGAAAAACGTTTGAAGCTTTGGCGATAATTAAATATTATGAACTTCGTAATGAGCGAGTGCTAGTTCTGTGCCCAAAGAAGTTGCGTGATAACTGGAATACATACGTACAAAATGATAGGCGAAATATACTTCTCAATGATAGGTTTAACTATGATATATTGCACCACACCGACCTAAGTAGGACAAGTGGTAAGTCGGGTAACATCAATCTAAAGACAATTAATTGGGGGAATTACGACTTAGTGGTAATTGACGAGTCACACAACTTTAGAAATAACAACCCTAGCACTAGTCATATGACCAGATATAGTCGTCTAATGCACGATATTATACAGTCGGGAGTTAAAACTAAAGTATTGATGTTATCAGCTACTCCAGTTAATAACCGATTGACTGACATAAAAAATCAATTTGCCCTTATTACTGAAGGAAATGATAAGGCTCTTGCAGAATTTGGGATTGATAGCATTGACAATATACTTAGAAAGTCGCAGGAGACTTTTAATCAATGGTCAAAGCTTAACGACCCACTTCGTACAACTGAAAAATTTATGGATATGATGGATAAAAACTATTTTCAGTTACTAGATATGCTAACTTTAGCTCGTAGTCGTAAACATATCGAAAAATATTACAACGTCAATGATATTGGAAAGTTCCCGACTAGATTAGCACCGATTAGCGTGAAAGTTTCTATTGATACTGACGATAAGCTTACCTCGCTTGAGGATATTAACAAACAAATTAAAAAGTTAAACATGGCAATGTACTCTCCTATTAACTATATTTTACCTTCAAAAAAAGCTAAGTATAGTAAGAAGTATGATACTCAGTTTAAGCAAGCTGATAGAGAGCAAGCCTTGGTAGGTCTTATGCGAGTGGGGTTGTTAAAGCGTATGGAAAGCTCTATTAATTCTTTTGCTATAACTGTTGGACGGATGTTAGATAAAATTAATGACTTACTTAATAAAATTACATTTGGTATGACTGAGTTTAATTCTGATTTATCCATTGATACAGCAGACTTTGATGAGCCAGAAATTGAAGACTTAGTTGTTGGTAAAAAAGTTAAAGTATTATTACAAGATATGGATTTAATAAAATGGAAACAGTCTTTAGAAGATGACCAAGCTAAATTGCAGTATCTACATAATGAAGTAAATCAAATTCATGCTGAGCGTGATGCTAAGTTAGAAAACCTTAAAGCTCGTATTATGACTAAAGTCAATAACCCTATTAACCCCAACAATCGCAAAGTAATTATTTTTACAGCCTTTGCAGATACGGCCTATTATTTATATAAAAATATTGCAGCTTGGGCGCAGAATAGTTTGGGGCTTTACACTGCTATTGTTACTGGCTCTGGTTCTAATAAAACTACTATGCCTAATGTTATTGCATCAGATATAAATGAGGTGCTAACTCAGTTTTCACCATGCTCTAAGGAGCGAGGGGAAGTTGTTAGTGATGAAATTGATATTTTGATTGCTACTGATTGTATTTCGGAGGGGCAAAACTTACAAGATTGCGATTATCTGATTAACTATGATATTCACTGGAACCCTGTTCGTATTATTCAGCGTTTTGGTAGGATTGATAGGCTTGGTTCTAAGAATAATTGTATTCAGCTTGTTAATTATTGGCCTAATATGGAGCTTGATGAGTATATTAATTTGGAATCACGGGTTACAGGTAGGATGGTCCTGCTTAATACTTCGGCCACTGGTGAGGATGATGTTATTAGCAATTCATCTAGTATGAATGACCTGGATTATCGCAAAAAGCAGTTGCAACGACTTCAGCACGATGTTTTGAATTTAGAAGATTTATCTGAGGGTATTTCTATTACTGATATATCTACTAGTTCTTTTAAGCACGAGTTGGCTGAGTATTTAAAAGCTCATCGGGATGAGGTGGAAAATTTACCTTTTGGGGTTTATTCTGAGATTTCTGGAGGGGATACTACTGGAATAATTTGTACTTGGAGGCAGGTAGATAAACTTGATTTGGGCATCAAAAATAACCCGTTCTTTCCTTATTATATAGTTTATATTTCAGATGATGGTGTTGTACACGATTTAAGTAGCACTAAGTTATTGGATACTTTAAAGATTTTATGTACGTCTGAGCAATTTAATATGCTAGAAACTACGACTGATGAATATACTAGCTTATTAGATAAGTCGGTTGCTAGTATTATCAAGAATCACGAGCAATCTGTGATTAAGAGTATTTTTTCGGGTGGCGGTGCTTATCTTAATAAAAAATTGGGTTTAACTGCGCAAGACTTTATTCTTATTAATTTTTTAGTGATTAAATAGGAGGTTCGTATGATATTAAAAAGTATAAATTTGCCACAAGAGGCATCTATTGACATTGAAATATATAGCGATATTGTGTTGGAATATCCAAGTTTGGATAAACTAGGTATTGACAATATGAGTCTTGCTTTTAGTTTAAACGATGATAGTACTACTATGGTTGCATTTCGAGATGAGAATAATAACTATGAGTATATCCATGTGATTAGGGCTGAGATTACTAGCGCTGATAAGGGTATTGATATTGCTAAAGCTTTGTTTAAAGCCATTTCGCCGGCGGCTGGTATTATACAGTTACATTGTGATGGCCGGTATATGTTGTCAGTGGATTTGAAAAACAAGGGTGTTAACTGTACTGAGTGGATTAATTCAGCGGATATTACTAGTAATGATGGACAGTTTCCGAATAACCTTAATTATGAGAAGTTACTAAGCGAGAATTTATTTGCGTTTTATCAGGCTATTGATGCTTCTATTACTAGGTATAATGCTTCTTTATTAGTTGATGATTTAGCTATTGATGAGGCTCGAACGGCTGAAATTATGCAGCAGATAGAACTTTGTGATAAAGAAATTGAGGTTCTTAAGCGTAAATTTAAGAAAACTACTCAGTATAATCAACAAGTTAAGATTAATGTTGAGATTAATAAGTTAAAAACTAAAAAAGAGAACTTAGCTATGCAATTGAGTGATTTGTAGGGCTACATTCATTATTAATTCCATACCTACATATTATATGCATACGCTAAGACGGAATTTTTGAGAATTTAGTACTATAGAGAGAAGGTAGGCATAATGGTGGAACACGTGATTGATAGAGAGAGTATGGATATTGTGAAAGATAATGTGGAGCGTATGAAACAGTTATTTCCTGAAGTGTTTTGTGAGGATGCAATTGATTTTGAAAAGTTACAGCACGTGTTAGGTAATTATGTTGATACTGACCCAGAGCGTTACAACTTTAATTGGTGGGGGAAGGCGGCTGCTAATCGTTTAGCTCAAACGCCTTCTGCCGGTACGCTTCTACCTTGCGTCACGCAAAGTAAAGATTGGGACACTACTGAGAATTTGTATATCGAGGGCGATAATTTGGAGGTTTTAAAACTGCTGCAAAAATCTTATTATGGTCAGGTTAAAATGATTTATATCGACCCTCCTTATAATACCGGTAAGGATTGGGTTTATCCAGATGATTACCATGATAGTTTGAATAATTATTTGCATATTACTGGACAACTTGATGGTGATGGCTATAAATTTACTACTAATAGTGAAACAGATGGTAGGTTTCATACAAAGTGGCTTAATATGATATACCCTAGACTTAAGTTGGCTAGAAATTTGTTAGCTGAGGATGGGGTTATATTTATTTCTATAGATTACAATGAAGTCGATAATTTAAAAAAGGTATGCAATGAAGTTTTTGGTGATAATAATTTTATAGCCGATGTGACCTGGAAGCGAAAAAGAGGAAGGGATAATTCGGCAAAATGGTTTAGTAAATCCCATGAATATTTATTTGTAGTTGCTAAAAATAGATCTAATTTCAAAACTAATTATTTAGAACTAGATGAAGAAACAAAACTTG
>MDJM01000033.1 GCA_001994995.1 Candidatus Parepulonipiscium sp. PG-Nuni2H_MBin01
GAGCCTAGAACTTGTGGAGCATTCTAGGGTAACTATATATTCTAAAATAACGTAGTAACTTAATACTTAGGCTAATCAACTAAGGCCAAGCCTTCACCTCTTAGGTGGGGGTAGTTGACTACTTCCATCATAAAACCATTTTTCTTTATTACTAATAATACAACCATAAAACTAAATTTCTTTATTACTAAATCACTAAACCATTATTTCTTATTGGCTATATTTTACTTACCACGCTCAGCCATCAATATTTTAATCTCAGATGGATTTATCCCAACCATCGCCTCGCCTAAATCTTCTGAAACGTCTGCCAAAATTTCATAATCAGCAAAATTAGTAACTGCCTTCACTATTGCAGCCGCTCGCTTGCTAGGGTCGCCCGATTTAAATATCCCAGAGCCTACAAATACTCCCTCAGCCCCAAGCTGCATCATAAGCGCCGCATCAGCAGGTGTTGCTACTCCTCCAGCAGCGAAGTTAACAACTGGTAACGACGAATTTTCATGTACATATAACACTAAATCATATGGCACCTGTAGTACTTTTGCAGCATGAAATAACTCATCCTCATCCATAGACACCAAACGTCTTATCTCACTTTGCATCATACGCATATGACTAACCGCCTGCACTACATCGCCAGTACCAGGCTCTCCCTTAGTCCTAATCATAGATGCTCCCTCATTAATACGGCGCAGTGCCTCTCCCAAGTCCTTAGCTCCGCAAACGAAAGGTACTTTAAACTTACGCTTATTAATATGATAAATATCATCAGCAGGTGTCAAAACCTCGCTCTCATCAATATAATCAATCTTAACAGCTTCCAATATTTGTGCCTCTACAAAATGTCCAATACGGCACTTTGCCATAACAGGAATGCTTACAGCCTCCTGAATTTCCTTTATCATTTTAGGGTCACTCATACGCGAAACCCCACCTGCAGCGCGAATATCCGCCGGAATGCGCTCAAGAGCCATAACTGCGCAAGCCCCTGCTGCTTCTGCAATAACTGCTTGTTCTGGAGTCATTACATCCATAATAACCCCGCCTTTTAACATCTGTGCTAATTGTTTATTTAACTCATATTGTTTATGTTCCATTTTATATACCACCATCTATACGATGGCTACCTCCTTTTAGCTTTGTATATGCATATGAGTATAATATGCAAAAAATGGATATGCTATACATACAATATCCATTCTAATATTTTTGCATAAAAAAAAGGCTACTATTTTAGTAGCCCCAAGTCAAACAATCTTGGTAAGTCTAACAGCATTCGTTCATATGCTACTAACGCATAAAACGCCTGCTCAGTCGCCATCAAATCACTTCCGCCGCCTTTAACATGCTCATATGAACCATCCTCTAGCCCATAGCTAAGCAACAGTTCTACAACATCGGTCGCATCCATATTTAGCGCACATAACGCCACCACATACTGCGCCAATGCCTCGCTAGCTATATCTTCTTTATTATTATCCAAGTTATTAGCTAAAAACGTCAAACTGCTATCCACAACTTTTGCAACCTCTTCATCATCGCAATACTTCGCTAGCGCCTGCAATGCCATCGCTGTAATATCAAACTCGCTTACAACTGCTGCTTTATCTAACGAAAAACCTCCGTCTTCATTATAATAGTCATTAATAATAGTCGCCACAATGCTATCTCTACTGTTTTGCACAAGCTCGTCGTCGTATAATTCAACCGAACTATCGAATAAATCTATCGCTATTAATCCATACACAAGCTCGTTTAACCCTTGTCTTTCGCCTAACTCGCTCTGCGCTATATATGGCATATTAGCTGCTTTATTAAGCGTATAGTCCAATAAATCCACTCCGCCTACATCCGTTGGGTCCATTCCTATTGCGCCTACTGCAATCGCCAGCCTCTGCACATCCGTAACTTTACCGCTCCATCCATTTTCCTTGTTCGCATCATTGTCTATAGCAATTTGCTCTACAGCTGTATAATAATCTTCATAGTATCCGTCTGGTACTTGCGCTCCTCTTCTTGATAGCCCAAACACTGCCCATTCGCCTCCTACAGAGCCGTATGTTGGTTGTATATTTAACAAATACTGCTGTGTATTATCAAGCGCTAAGCCTACTTCTAATACTTCATTTGCTAATACTTCATTTGCTAATACTTCATCTGCTAATACTTCATTTGATGATAAATAGCTTTGTATTTCGCGTGTAACAGTTTTTAATTCTAATCCAGCTTCTAATCCAACTTCTAACTCAGCTTCCGTTTCAACTTCTAATTCTTCTGCTAATTCAGCTTCCGTTTCAACTTCTAATTCTTCTTCTAGCTCAGTTTCCGACTTAGCTTCTTCTTCTAACTTCGTTACATAATTATACGCTCTTACTGCTACTATAGCTGTTGTCTCTCGGTTCATTATTGTATTTGGCTCAAAATTACCATCTATTCCTGCTATTAATCCATATGCATACGTTGCAAGCACATCCGCACTTGCCCATTTCGCTATATCTTCATAATCATTTGGCATCTGCTCCGGCACCACGTAACTAAGCTCTAGCGCTCTCCTTAACATTACTGCCATCTCGGTTCTTGTTATTAACTCATTTGGCCTAAATTCATTATTATACCCTACTGCTATTCCTTCTTCATATGCCACGCTTACTACGTTATAAAACCAATTTTGTTCGTTTACATCAACAAATTTATCCGTCCCATTTTGTGCTCTATACTCAGTTCCATATACTGCTCTAACCAGAATGCTTACAAACTCAGCTCTAGTCACTCCTTGCTTTGGTGCAAATGTTCCATCTTCATATCCGCCCATAATCCCAAGCTGGCGCGCTCTCATTACATCTGATACTGCCCATGGTGCTATGCTATGTTGGTCCTCAAACTCAATTACTTCGATTACTTCATCTAATTCTTCGGTTACTTCGTCTGCTTCGTCTGTTACTTCGTCTACTTCATCTGCTTCTTCATCTGTATCTTGCAGATAAATACCGCTTGAGCTAAAACTTGACCAATAACTATTATTTGTTCCTGTAGTAGGGAAATCATCTTCTAAAATATCTTCTCCAAAATTGGTTGTATATCTCCAAGCTATGCTATCTCCATCAGACAATGTATAATTATCTATGCTATATGCTGGAAATGCTGAATTTACCTGATACATCCATCCGCTACTAACTCCGTGGTCAAATTCACCAAGCCCTGCTATACTTTGTACATACACACTCGGCTGGTCATAATACTCATAGTCAATCCCCACACTATCTAACACTTTTTGTGTCACATCCCATGCGGTATCTCCTATATTAAAATCTACGTAAACTCTAGGCACAATATAATCTTGGTCAACCGTTCTAGCGTCCACTAAAAAGCTTACTACGCCTGTAGTACTGCTACTTCCGCCGCTACTACTGCCGCCACTGCTACCACCGCTGCTACTGCCTCCGCTATTATCATCGCTGCTATTGTCATCGCTGCTGTCATCACCGCTATTGTCATCACCGCTATTGTCATCACCGCTATTATCGTCGCCGCTATTATCATCTTCGTTATTATCGTCTTCATTATTATCTTCGTTATTATCATCTTCATTATCATCGCTACTACTATCTTCGCTAGGCGTTATAATAGTCATCTCGCTAATCAATTGCCCATCTGCAACTTGTGTAATATGTAGTTCAGTTTCATATGGTAAAACCGTAGAAAATGAATAATCCCCATTTTCATCCGCTTCAATTACATCCACATAATAACGTTTCGTTTGCGACTCTATAACCACGCTTACTTGCTGATTTGGCTGCGCTGTTCCTGTATACTCATACGCTTGCACTGTATACCCTAGCGCCAATGTTGCTAAAATAAATAACTTAAACTTCTTCATAATATCCTCCTAAACATAAATTAAGTGCTATAACACACTATAGCACTCAATCCTTTAATTATTCTATAACAATTGCACTACTAGTTGTAGTCATAGTAGATACATTTGGTGAAACAGTAATCGAAAAACTTGGCATAACTGAAAACTTATCCACATGGTGATCAGCAGATAAATTTGCATCCTGCTGTCCTACCACTATCTTATCTGTTCCTAACTCTGAACCCCACCATCCTTGCTGAATGTGGCCTTGTGTAAAGTTGTAAGTACCAGCTTCTGTAGCCTCAAACGTAATATCATTATATCCCACTTCGGCTATATAATACTGCGTCTCTTTACCTAACACTTCTCCACCTAGCTGTGAATTAGTGTAGATTACCTTACTTCCTGCTTCGTACTTATCCTCATCACTAGCTGAGCTAAATGCAAACGATGGATTATATATCGTTGCCAATTTATATACTGCTGGCGTAATCCCATTAAAGCTTACATTCACTGTATCTCCCACTCTAATATCATCATGTCTACTAGCGTCAGTTAAATTCTCAACTATAATCTCTATCTTTCTAGCATCCACAACTTGTGCAAAATACGTTACTTCATCTCTATAAGTTACTTCCACCTCCACAATGTTTCCACCATTATGAAGCTTTGCGTTATATCTATTTGACACTCTTTCTAACTCTTCTCCATTTACCTTAACTGATGTAATACTACCAAAACTATCATGCCCTACTCCAAACGTAAAATCATAATAATCTCCTGTATAATAAAATGTATCATAACTAGTTACAATTTCGTTCCAACCCGTGTGGTCTGGAGCTTGAACAGTTACTGTCACTCCTGTGCTAACGCCGTCTGTAACATTAACTACTACCAACCCTGTGTTTATCGCTGATATATCTCCATAATCATTTCCGTTTGCAGTCACTGCGTCATACGTTACACCAACTATACTTGTTCCGTAACTAATAGGCGACACTAGTCCAGCATCATCCACTATAACGCTATTTCCATATAACACTTCATAATTGAAATCTGGATTTGTAACTTGATTTGATATTGAATTATTAATTATTTCATCTAATCTTCTAGGATAAATTTGGTGACTTCCACCTTCTAATGCAATTTCCACAAAATCCGTATTTAAGCTAATATTATTGTAAAAGTCAGCAGGCACCTCAGTCACATACTCTATATCTACTTTAGGCGATAAATTTTCAAGCGCTGTTATTATTTGTGCTATATACTCACTAACTTCATACTCTACACTAGCCTGCGTACTGTTATACGCCTCATCATCAATAATCAACTGTGCTAAAGCAACTGTAGCTTTAAGCTCATTATAACTACTAGCCGAATATTCATCTGCGCTAATCTCATTTGCATAATCAACATAACGTTGCAATACGTTTACAAGCGGTTCCGATATTGCATCTTCCCAGCTTAATGTGTAACACAATCTAATTACGTCGCCACTAACCATCTTATAATCCATCATACCAACAGAAGGAGACTCTCCATTTACATCATACATCCATCCGCTAGCGCTACCAAAGTCTCCTGCATAATCTCCATCAACTCCGGTTAAGTACACTCCCCACTCCGACATAGAATAATCAAGCTCTATATCGCTAATTCTAACTAATAAATCCCACACTGACTCATCTGTATCAATAGTAAACTCCGTTGGAGCTAGTACATCCCCTTTACCTATAGTTCGCTTCTCAATAGAAAACGTAACTGTTTGTGGAACGTTATCTCCAATCTCAATTACATTGCTAACTAACGTCATATTATCCATACTATCCCATGCGAATACTTTTACTTTAAATTCGCCTTCTTCTGGAATAGCTAAACAACTCCCCCATGTTAGACTATCGCTAGTTGACACATAATTATATGTAACCATCTCGCCAGTTTCTTCATTATAAAGGGCTGTAATTAAATACACCGTTTCGCCCGTGCTATTATCCACACTAAGTTCCACTTCAAAATCCTGATTATTTACTAACGGCTCATAACTAAGCGCTCTAATAGTCACGCCTTGCGCCGCATATGTAACAGGCACTCCAAACACTACTGATATTACCATCATCAGCATAAGTACATAATTTCGATACATCATCCCAACCTCCAGTTAATTTTTTCTGTGTTAACTTTAAGCGAGATAATCCCTCTGTTTACCGGGGGTATGGGGCCGCAGGCCCCATCAGGGGCGAAGCCCCTGTACCCACTTCCGACTAAGTTAGCTTTATTTTTTGCTAGGCTAACTTTAAGCGAGAAATCCATCTCGGCTTTTCGGGGGGTGTGGGGCCGCAGGCCCCATCAGGGGCGAAGCCCCTGTATCCACTTCCGACTAAGTTAACTTTACTTTTTGCCAAACACAAAAAAGCCCATCAAAACATATTTATGGGCGCAGAAGGGTATCTTTCGCCTCCTTCATCGCTCGTAAAGTACATAAGGCAGTATTTAGGCAGGTAATCTGACTTTACAGTGGCGGGACCGTGTGGGACTTTCACCCTACTTCCCCTTTTAATTTGTCTTGTGACAAAACCTAATACTTTTATTTTTTATAATTCGACTACATTTATAATATCATTATATTTATTAAATGTCAACTTTTTTTAATTGCAAACTAACTTAATAACCATAATAAGGAAAAATTTCCTACTTATACAAATACCGCGTCAGTGCCATAATAAGGAAGAACCAAATCTACAATAAAGAGGTGTATCTTATGAACAAAAAACTTTTTTTACTAAGTTCAGTAGCAACCATAGCAATTGCTCCCCATACCTACGGACAAAATGTTTTACACACTATAAACGAAACTCAAACTATAACTAACGGCGTTGAACTATCTACAGACCAACACTTAACAGCTAAAGGTTGGCTAGATATATTTACTTTAAAAATTGACCTTGCTAACGATAATGTTACGCTTAAGCCTATTGATGCCACTACTCTTGCGACTAAACAAACCGTATCTGATATGGTTATGCTTAATGGTGCTATCGCTGCTGTTAATGGCGATTTCTTCGACTTATCTAACGACTTAACTCCTGTGGCTTTTGGTAATATGATAAGTGACGGCATTCTAATGCAAGCTAGTAACTCCGCCAAGTTTGGCACTGGAGCTGTTAATAATATGGCTTCGCTTATTATTAACAATGACCGCAATATTTCATTTGACATGTTTGACACCACTATTGAGCTATATAAAAACGGTGAATTTATGTTAGATGCAATAACTTATAATAAAATCCCAGATAAAATTGGCGCTCCTGCTATTTTCGATAAATTTTATATGGGCGACACTAAAATTGTTAGAGACACTCACAACTGGGTATATTCCACTGTTGTTAACGATGGGCGCGTTACTCAAAATATTTCATGTGATAGCATTGAAATTCCAGATGACGGATTTATTATAGCTATGAGCCAGGACTATGCGCGAGAATACGACTTCCCTATTGGTAGCGAAATTGAATTAGTTATACACAACAATTCCTACTATCAACCTACACCTGCGTTAGAAGATATTTACTTTTCTATTGGTGGCGGTGGGCTTATTTTAAAAGATGGGCAGCCTTACACTGAACCGACTCACATTGTTGCACAGCAAATCGCTAACCCTAGAACTGTTGTCGCAAATACTGATGTACCAAATGAATTGTTGCTTATGGTTATTGATGGCCGCGGCAGCTCCATTGGTGCTACTCATGAAGACGTAACTAACATACTGCTTAACTACGGCGCTACTGATGCTATGTACTTAGATGGCGGCGGTTCTAGCACTGTTGTAGCTCGAAAATCTGGCGAACTTAAACCGACTCTATTAAACTCTCCATCTGATGGAGCTGAGCGAAAAGTTATGAATGCTATTGGGGTATTTGCCGAGCAGCCAATTTCTGAAGCTGTATATCTTTTTGCTGATATTGAAAAAAATCGTACTTTTGTTGATGAACCTATATCTATTAATCTTATTGCAACTGATGTAAATGGCAATCCTGTAATTATAGAGCCTGAAGAAGTTAACGTATTAGTTATGGGAGTAGAAGGGACGTTTGAAAACGGCGTATTTACTCCTTACTCAAGTGGTACTGCGTCATTTATTATTGAGTATAGAGGCATTGAAACAACTGCTGAAGCTATTGTTAGCTACAAACCAGTAGGCCTAATTGTAGAGCCGGTTTCTGCAACGCTTACAACTGATTCACCACTGCCAATCACTGTATATGGTGTTGATAGCGAAGGTTATAGAATAGAGCTAAGCCCGCACAATGTTAACATTATAGATAAAGCCGGCATTATTTACTATGAGGACGGCTGTATTACCGCTACTACCCATGGCATTACTACTATTGATGTATTGCATGATGGTATGAGCGCACAAATTGGGATTGTTGCTGGCGATAAAATTGTGGAACTAGAATCTTTTGATACTAACATTCCGAGCTGGGGCGGTGATACTATGCAAGTTAAAGGTGAAATTAGCGTAGAACGCGATACAAAATATCATGGTGACCAGGCTATCAAAATGACGTATACATTTGGTAAATCTGAACACCAACAAGTCGCTTTTGCTACATTCGACCATCCTCTTCTTATTCCAAATGACGCTAGCCATTTTAATTTGTGGGTTTATGGCGATAACCAAAATGACACGCTTAAAATTGAAGTAATTGATAGCAACCAAGATAAATATTATCTAAAACTAGCTGACTCTTTAGACTACCAAGGCTGGAAGTATTTAAGTACACAACTGCCTACAGAAATGAAGATGCCGGCGCAAGTTACTACGCTATACACTTACTCCCACAGCGAATTAGAAGAGCGAACTACGTCGTTAATTTTTGACCATGCATCTATTACTAGGGGTCATAGAAATATTTTATATGCACAAGACTACGAATTTGACCCAATATATAAGCAATCATTAGACGAGCCAACTCAGTCTCAATTTTCCATTAACTTTATTGGACCTTTAGACTCTAATAGCATTGAGTTAAATACTCACGCTAGGGGAATTTTAATGAAAAGTCTATTAGCGCACACTGATAAAATATTTTTGTCAACAAATGACGATGGCACCCTTGATTTAGGAAATGTTGGAATGTACAATCAAGGGAACTATACTGTTACACAAGTAGGAAGTGCAGACGTAATTAGTCTAAACACAGATAACAAAAGCTTAGTAAGAACTAACTCTGAACAAGTCTCGCACCTAAAAAATACACTAAGAGACTCAACAGCAAACCACATTATTATATTTACCAAATACAGCCCAAATGGTGAATTTAGTGATGAAAGAGAAGCTGAACTTATACACTCTTTACTATGTGAATACAGAGAAAATACTAACAAAAACATATTTGTGGTTAGCTATAGCGATGAACAAACTCAAGTGCAAGTTCGAGATGGTATCAGATACATTGGCCTTGCTGGCGTAACTGATGATATATTAAGCTCCACTTTCTTAACATTTAAAATTGTCGGCAGCGATATATTTTATACATTTAATACACTGTCTCAATAACTGTATAGCTAAAACTTACGAAAGGAAGAAAATATGTGGAAAAAGTTAATCATCGTTTGTTAAACCTTATTATAATTGTAGCTTTTGGCTTCTCCATTTTGCTACTATCACAAAGATTAAACTCCGAATTACATCACAAGGAAATTCAAATTGCAACTAGATACCAAGACATCTTACACCTATGCTTTAACACAGACTATACAATGAGAGAGGTGCTACTTATCCTAAAAGAACTTGGCGTAAACACTATAACTGCACGTGAAAGCGTGTTGCTACCTGAATACGCCAGCAACTACAATGGCAAAGATGCGCCAACGAGCGACCTCGAGCGCGGCCTAATTGATGTGGTGGCTGAAGAACAATACCGTATCATTATGGAAACAGATGATACATCAACATATTACCGTATTTATCAAAACTTAGTTACTAAAGGTATTAGCGTAGTAAGAGATGGCAGCCGAATGCTAATTTACACACAAAGCCCCTACAAGGTGCTTACCCAAACTGGCACAGGCTTTAACGTTATTGACCTTATATATATGTCTAACATGGGATTTGAGATTGTGCCTGAAATTAGGTCTTTCTCCACATTCCTAAAATTTGGGCTTGCTACTATTATAGAAGAAATTAGCCAAATTCCAAATTTAAGTTATATCTCGTTTGATGGTTCTAGTATTGCAGGTTATACTGAGGAACAAATTATTAACTTGGTTAAAAACTATGGCTTTATCAATTTAGAATTTTACACTAGCACTAACCAAGAAGGCTTTGTAACACTTGCTAATAGAATTGAAGATAACGGAACATATAATATTGTAAGGATGTTTTCGCCAGAAAAAATGTCGCACTTAAAAGCTTACGGCATTAGCGACACATATGAATTAGCTTTAACTGAACGTAGCGTACGCCTATTTGGATTTGTACTACCGCAAACAGGCAATATACACCATGACTTTGAGCTACTATGCAATGAAATCGAAACTTTTGTTGACTACGCAACTAACAATGGATTTCATATAGGCACTAACATTCGCCTGCAAGAATGGCCTAACCCATCTAGATTACTACTATTTGTAATAGGCCTTGGCGCTGTTGCTATGTTCGTAAAGCTAGTATCGCTAACACCATTTAGGGCGCTAGGTCCGCTTGCTGGAATTTTGGGCACGCTAGCATTTATTGCGCTGCTGCTTATTGATAAAGTTACAGCAGTAAGAATTATGTCGCTGTTAGCCACTATAGTATTCCCAAGCTACGCGGTACTAATTTTTATTGACCCACCGCAGCATTCATCAATTGCTAAATCGCTTATTGACTTTGCACGTATATTGATTATCACAATTGTGGGTATAGCAATTATGTGTTCACTAATTAGCGGATATAACTTTGCAATAGGACTAGATTTATTCCTAGGAGTAAAATTAGCTCATATAGCACCTCTAGTAATAGTGCCAATAGTAATTATCCTATCTAGGTGGAGTGATATTAAAATTGAGCTACGAAACTTACGCAGAATTAACTGGAAACTTTTAGTGCTATTTAGCATTATAGGTATAGGAATTATAGGTGCTGTACTAAGTATTTATATATACCGCACAGGAAATAGCAACTCAATATCCGACTTAGAGCAAACGTTTAGAACTACTCTAGATAACATTCTAGGGGTAAGACCGCGTACTAAAGAATTGTTAATAGGGCATCCGCTACTAATTCTTGGGCTATACCTATCGTACAGAGGATTTAGATGGCCAGTGCTAGTTGCTGGAACGATAGGGCAAGTTTCTATGACTAACACTTTTGCACATATTCATACACCGCTACTAATCTCTATAATACGTACAGGATATGGCATAATTATAGGAACTGTAGTTGGAATTATTTTTATATGTATATATAAAGTTGTATATAAACTGCTGATGAAAGTATTTGATAACCTTGGCTGGGATTTTTAAACGGGAGGCACTTATGTGTCTCTCTTTTTTATTGTAAAATCAGTATATATTTATACTATTATGGCTAACATAGGATTACACATTTAAAAACTGAGGAGGTTTATACTATGGAAAATCAAACCCGTATTGTAATATCGGGCTATTATGGCTTTGATAATATCGGAGATGAAGCAGTGCTTTACTGCATTATAGATAAGCTTAGAAAAAATATACCACACGTAGATATTACTGTATTATCAAACAACCCCGAGTATACTAGCAAAACATATAAAGTAAAAAGTGTGGATAGATGGTACACAAAACATATAATACAGTCGCTACACAACTGCGACATTTTAATAAGCGGCGGAGGTAGCCTGCTGCAAGATATTACTAGTAATAAAACTGTACCTTACTACTTAGCGATTGTTGCTATGGCAAAACTGCTAGGCAAACAAGTTATTTACTACTCTCAAGGGATAGGGCCAATTACTAACCGTTTTAATAGACTGCTTACAAAAATCGTAACTAACCAAGTGGATGCTATATATGTAAGGGACTTAAGCTCTAAACAACTGCTGCAACAACTAGGAGTTAGGCGACCTATACAACTATCTATAGACCCTGTTTTTGATATATCACCAACAACAACAATATCGCTGCCAAACGCTAAAAGAGTCGGCATATATTTAAGAGAATGGAACAATATAGAACAAATCGTTACAGCTATGGTGCCAACTTGCAAAATGTTGCTAAAACTAGGCTACCATATATACTTTATAAGTATGCAATATAAAACTGATATTAAAATGGCAAGCCTGATAGTGGACCAACTAGCAATCCAACTTACCGATTATACCAATGTCTTTATTATAGATAAACAGCTAAATATCCATGAAACATTAGCTTACACTGCTAATTTTGACTTTATTATAGGTATGAGACTACACAGTCTAATTATCGCCTATGCTCTTAATAAACCAATGATTGCTCTGTCTTATGACCCAAAAGTTGAAAATATTATGGCTGAAATGAATATTACCCATTGTATTGATATAAAAACGTTAACATCAGAAAAGTTAATTGATAGGGTTAATTATGTAACCTCTCATCTTAGCGATGAAATTGATATTATTAAAACTACTAAGCTAAATAAAATTAAACTAGTTGATGCCCCTATTGATTTTATTACTAACAATACTATCAATATACTAGGTATAAAAATTAGCAACGTTACTATGCATCAAGCTGTGCAAGCTTTTGATGAATTTGTAAATAGCGACACACTTAACTCTATCTTCACTCCAAACCCAGAAATCATTATGGCTGCTACAAAGGACCCTCTTCTAAAACAAATATTAAATAATGCGAGCTTAGTTGTTCCAGATGGAATTGGCGTTGTTATTGCTTCTAAAATTTTAAAAGGCAGATGCCTTAAGCATAGAGTGGCTGGTTATGACTTAATCCAAAACACTATGAAAGCTAGTAAAAATAAGCAATATAAATACTACTTCCTAGGCTCTAAGCCAGAGATTGTAAAAGCTGCTGCTTATAATATGCAAAAAAAATACCCCAATATTGATATAGTGGGATATAGAGATGGATACTTTGATGAAGACCAAATTAAACACATTAATAAGGAAATAACTGCTTCTAAGGCTAATATTTTGCTTGTGGCACTTGGTTGTCCAAAACAAGAAAAATGGATAGCGCACAATGCTCATCTTTTGCCAAATATAAGAGTTGCAATTGGGGTTGGAGGAAGCTTTGACGTTATGAGTGGTAAGGTTAAAAGAGCGCCTAAACATTTTCAAAACTTAGGACTAGAATGGCTATATAGGCTAATTCAACAGCCTAGCAGATTTAAAAGGATGCTATTACTTCCTATGTTTCTATTAAAAATTATTGAAAAAAGACTAATAGCAAGTCCTATTAAAAATAAAACAAAAAAAGAACAACAGCAAGTCCTAGTAGAATGACCCAAAAAAAAAGCAAAAAGTAGGATAAGAAATTGTTAAATTAATCCTATATAGTTTAACATAATATTAATACCTAAAATTTCACAAATAAAAATGCCCTAACTGGAGTCAAAAAAAACTAAGTATTTTTGATGTATAATTATTATTTTAATGTTATTCGACATACAAACACTGCTTACACAACGCCCAATTTATACTACCACACGTACTAACTATAGAATTTAACTAAAAGAAAAATATTATTTTTAGAGAAATAGCGAATAGTAACACGCAAAAAAATATAGTATAGTTATATTAGAAATTAAATAACAAATTTAATCAATCAAGGAGGAATGCATTGTGGCAGGACTAAAACTTAAAAACATATACAAAAATTATTCAAACGGGTACACAGCAGTAAAAGACTTTAATCTAGACATAGCAGATAAAGAATTTATCATTTTCGTTGGACCATCTGGGTGCGGAAAATCAACTACTTTACGTATGATTGCAGGGTTAGAAGAAATCTCTGACGGTGAGTTATGGATTGGTGATAAACTTTGTAATGAAGTAGCACCAAAAGACCGTGACATCGCGATGGTTTTCCAAAACTATGCGTTATATCCACATATGACAGTGTACGATAACATGGCATTTGGATTAAAATTACGTAAAACTCCAAAAGCGGAAATTGATAAAAGAGTAC
Organism: Candidatus Parepulonipiscium sp. PG-Nuni2H_MBin01; assembly: GCA_001994995.1. GTDB lineage: Bacteria > Bacillota > Clostridia > Lachnospirales > Cellulosilyticaceae > Parepulonipiscium > Parepulonipiscium primum. Next base: position 14,012 of record MDJM01000033.1, read on the forward strand.
GTGAAGCAGCAAAAATTCTTGATATTGACCAATGTCTAGACCGTAAACCAAAGGCGTTATCAGGCGGGCAAAGACAACGTGTTGCGATGGGTCGTGCTATCGTTAGGGAACCAAAAGTATTCCTTATGGATGAGCCTTTATCTAACCTTGATGCTAAGCTTCGTGTTCAAATGAGAACGGAAATTTCAAAATTACACAATAAACTTAAAACTACGTTTATCTATGTTACGCATGACCAAGTTGAGGCGATGACGCTAGGAACACGTATCGTAGTATTAAAAGATGGTATTATCCAACAAGTTGACGCTCCAACTAAGCTATATGCTGAGCCAGCGAACCTGTTCGTAGCAGGATTTATCGGTTCTCCACAAATGAACTTTATTGAAGCGCGCGTTGCTAAAGAAGGCGGAACTACTGTGCTTATTTTCGGTAGCTCTAAAATTGTAGTGCCAGCAAATAAAGCGGCTAGACTTGTGCCTTATGAAAACAGAAGCGTAATGGTTGGTATACGTCCTGAGCATACAGCAGATATGGATACTGTGCCAGAGTCTGAAAAACCAAAATACGCGGTTGTAACTGCAAAAGTAGAAGTAACAGAAATGTTAGGTTCTGAAACTTATTTATACATGGTGTGCGAGGGCACTAACATGACAGGGCGAGTTGACCCTAGCTGTAAAGCTACATCTGGTAGTATGGTAAGTCTTGGTTTAGAAGTAAGCAAAATGCATCTATTCGACTTAGACACTCAACTTACTATAACTAACTAATCATACAAGAAAGAGCTATAATAATTAATATTATTGTGGCTCTTTTTTTATGCCGTGAGTTATTTAAACTAGCTGACAAGCTTGGTTTGAGGGTTAGAGATAGCTTATAAAAACTTAGCGAAATTAGCTTGGGCTATATACAAAAAGGATATAAACTAAATAATATAAATTAGCTATTTTACTAAACTTAGTATTAATATTATAATTATTTTATCTATAACATAAAATTTAAAATTGCGAGATAATTTTTCTGAGATTTACTTAAATTTCATAGTATAAGTTGAATAATATATTCCAAATAAGGGAAAAATAAACTAATGATTCATTTAATTGAAGGGAGAAAAACACTATGAAATACACTATAGTAACAAGAAATACCGATTTAACTCCAGGTATGGATGAAGCAGTATCAAAATCTACAACTAAATTAGATAAATACTTCAATGACACAGCTAATATGAATGTTACATTAACTGTGGAAAAGAACTGCCAAATAGTAGAAATGTCATTACCATTCAATGGTCAAATCCTTCGTTCTGAAGTACAAGGTGAGAATATCTATAAAATTTTAGATGAAGCTGTGGATACTTTAGAAAAACAAGTGCTTAGATTTAAAAATAAACTTAGAAGCAAAACTAGACATGCTGACTTAAGTGCTTTTACGCATGACTTTATTGAATCTAGAATTGATGAAGAAGACGATAGCGTGCAAATTAAACGTCGTAAAAAATTCGCTATTAAACCAATGAGCGCCGAAGAAGCGGTTTTACAAATGGAATTAGTAGGCCACAACTTCTACGTTTATCTTGATGCGCAAAGTGAAGAAGTAAACGTTGTATATAAACGTAAAAATAATTCTTATGGGCTAATTGAACCAAGCTTAGACGATTACTAAAAAAAAAGACAGCTACTCCAGCAGTAGTTGTCTTTTTTTTATGCTGCAACATGTTAGCTTGTACTGCTGTATGTCAGCTTGTACTATGCCATATTGTTAGCTTGTACTATACAGTGTCAGCTTGTACTATGCTAAATTGTTAGCTTGTACTATACAGTGTCAGCTTGTACTAGGCTATATTGTTAGCTTGTACTGCTGTGTGTCAGCTTGTACCATGCTAAATTGTTAGCTTGTACTGCTGCGTGTTAGCTTGTACCATGCTAAATTGTTAGCTTGTACTATACAGTGTCAGCTTGTACTATGCTAAATTGTTAGCTTGTACTATACAGTATCAGCTTGTACCAGGCTATATTGTTAGCTTGTACTATACAGTGTCAGCTTGTACTAGGCTAAATTGTTAGCTTGTACTGCTGCGTGTCAGCTTGTACCAGGCTATATTGTTAGCTCGTACTATACAGTGTCAGCTTGTACCAGGCTATATTCTCAGCTCGTACTATACCAGATGGGAGTTTTTATTGTTTCCTTATAATATACACAATACCAAAGCAATAGTTGTCCTTTCGTTATAATATGCAAAATATTCATAGAATAAGTTGACAAATTTGGCCAATTATGTATAATTATTATAAGAGGATTAATTAATCTGATTAAAAATACCATTCAAGGAGGACTATACAATGCAAAAAAAGTTTGACCTATTATCACTAGGAGAAATCCTACTAAGACTATCTCCACCAAGAAATGAAAGAATGTCTAGAGGGAGCGAATTTGATAAAAAAGTGGGAGGAGCTGAACTTAACGTAGTAAGTGGAGTGGCTCAGTTAGGACTACGCACAGGAATGATTTCAAAAGTACCTGCGCACGACATGGGGCAATTTGCAAAAAACAGAATACGATTTGTAGGCGTAAGTGATGACTTACTATTATATGACGAAGGAAAAGACGCACGACTTGGCATATACTACTACGAAAATGGCGCATACCCAAGAAAGCCAAAAATTTGCTATGATAGACAAAATACATCAATGCTACAAATTCAAGCAGATGAATGGCCAGACGAAATGTATTCCTTAACAAAATGCTTCCATACAACAGGGATAACACTAGCACTTAGCCAAAACTGCAGAAGAGCTGCAATTGACATGATTAAACGATTTAAAGAACAAGGAACTCTAATCTCATTTGACGTAAACTTTAGAAGCAACCTATGGACAGGGGATGAAGCTAGAGATTGCATAGTAGAAATACTACCTTACGTAGACGTATTCTTCTGCTCTGAAGATACAGCGAGATTAACATTTAACAAAACTGGCGACATTACAAATATCCTAAAAAGCTTTGCTGATGAATATGACATTGGGGTAATTGCAGCGACTCAACGTATAGTTCATACACCAAAAATACATACATTTGGTTCGCTTATGTATGAAAAATCATCAGGCAACTTCTATAGAGAAGAACCTTATAGAAACATTGACGTTGTAGATAGAATTGGTAGCGGTGATGCTTATATCTCGGGCGCTTTATATGGGCTACTTAAATACGATATGGATTGTGAAAAAGCATTAGAATTTGGTGATGCATGTGGTGCTATTAAAAATACAATTCCAGGAGATATGCAAGCTTCCACTAGCGAAGAAGTAGAAGCAATTATCGCAAGCCATAAAAATGTTGGCCGCGACTTTGAAATGGTTAGATAGAAAATAACAAGGCGACTGGTACTATATCAGTCGCTTTATTTTTTGTTAAATAATATATTCCAAATGGGATATACTAAAATTAAATCTAACTATAGGAGTGACTAATATGATACCAACACCGCACAATAAAGCAAAAGCAGGCGATATAGCCAAAACAGTACTAATGCCAGGCGACCCACTGCGCGCTAAATTTTTGGCAGACACTTACCTAGATAACGCTGTACTGTACAATGATGTAAGAGGAATGTATGGCTACACAGGAACTTACAAAGGCAAACGAGTTTCTGTGCAAGGGCATGGAATGGGTATGCCTTCGATTGGCATCTACACATATGAACTATACAATTTCTATGACGTAGAAAGTATTATAAGAATAGGCTCCGCTGGCGCTATAGACGAAAGCTTGCATATAGGGGACATTGTAATAGGAATGGGCGCTTGCACCAATTCCAACTACGAAGACCAATATAACTTGCCTGGCCGATACGCTCCTATCGCTAGCTTTGACTTGGTTAAAGAAGCTGTTGCTAAAGCTAATGAATTAGGCTTCACATATAAAGTAGGCAATATATACTCTAGCGATACATTTTATGATGATGCGCAAAGCCTTAAGCAATGGCAAAAGATGGGCGTATTAGCTGTTGAAATGGAAGCTGCAGCTTTATATATGAACGCTGCTAGAGCTAATAAAAAGGCTCTTACTATATGTACAATTTCTGATTGCCCATTTACAGGCGAAGCTAGCACATCTGAAGAACGCCAAACTAAATTCACTCAAATGATGGAAGTAGCATTAGCTTTAATCGAAGAATAACAAAAAAGCACCTTGCAATAGGTGCTTTAATTATTTAACAATTCCACAAGGCTTGGATTAAAAGCCGAACTAGATGTACTAGAAAAACGCATATAATGCATCATTGGGTCATTCTCATCGGTGCCTTTAGCAAAATCATTAAATATTTTACCTTCAGCAAGATACTTCATAGCAGTAGAATAATCACCCCCGTTGATACTATCCCTAATAGTGTCTCCCACTGTCTTAAGCATATCCACAGATTTTGAAAAATCTATCTCGCCATTCTCATCCATAAAATGTGACTCTAACAATGTGCCAATATCTTCACTAATATAACCCGCGCTACTTAACACTGCAAGCTCTGCAAACGTTGCATTATGCCCATCAATCTCATCAAGATTAATCTGCTCCACTACTTCATTTCCATCGCTATCCAAATAACTAACTTCATATAAATTTCCGTCTGTCGCACTAACACTAACATATTCTTCAAAATTATATGAAGACGTAAGCGAACTAGTTGCCGATGAAGACGAATTTAGCTGTGACAACAAATCAAATGACTGAGTCGAACTAGCATTTGTGCCAGAAAAATTAAAATTACTTAGTGAATTAACACCGTAATAGCTATTAAACATACTAATATTCACAATATATCCATCCTTTCATGTTTAAAAATAAACTAAATTATATTATGCATCAGCAGTTTAAAATATGAAAAAATTTAACTTAAATTACCACCATTTAATAATCTTATTAATTAAATATTAAATCAAAAAAAAGGTACTGACTAAATAGTCAATACCTTAACCAAATTAAGCAAATGGATTAGACTGCTTCATCTTACCATTCTTGTTCTTATTTTTAGTATTTGTAGGAGGCGCTGTTGATAAAGTATCCACAAATGGATTAGGCTTCTCAAAAAACTTCTTATTCCCAGTCTCAGTACGACGCGATAGGCCAAATGGGTCTTTTATAGCCGACACATCTACACTCTTACTCTCCTTAGTAAAATCTTTTGTGAACTTAGGAGCGCTACTAATATCAAAAGCATCTCTATCAAAATCCACAATCCATTGCTCCAATCGCTCTGAAACGCTCTTAGGAATCTCTTTACCAAAAACATAAACTAAAGAATCATTAGATGTATTAAGACCAATCTTTATATCTGCACTAGGGCGACCAAACTCTTGATACAACTGAGCAGTCTGGAAGTTATCCTTATGAGCATAAGCAATCGAAATAGCCATCTCATCACAAACTTTAGGCGCATCATCATCAGCCTGCGCCATACAACTTAGCGGCTCTATCTTATACGGCTCCTGTGCGTCACCAGATTGACTAGAAGATAGCTTTGCCACCTGCACAACTCCTTGAGTATGAATCAACGCACGGTTTTCCGTATCGTCACACGGCTTAAGACCATCAAAACTGCTTCTATCTGAAGTAACCCCAACATGCTCAGTCAAACTAAGAACGCTGTCAATACAATCAGCAATCATCTCATTAACCTCTTCTTTAGACTCCTCCTTCTCATTATCTACTATGTAGACATTGCACAAATAAGGCATCATCTCTTCAATCTCCGCCAAACAAGCGTATGCATTAGCACTTGGCTTTCTGTTCTCTTGTCTAGTCGGTAAAACTATAATCAAAGAAACTTTCTTACCTTGTTGCGCCATATACTTAGCCAAAGCAGGAGTCATACCAGAACCTGTACCACCACCCAAACTAAATACAAAGAAATAATTTTTAAAAGAAGGATAACGAGAATTAAAAATACTTATAATCTCAGCCGCATTATCAGCAACAAGGTCCTTCGCTAACTCTCTATCCTTATTACAACCTCCAGCCTCAGGAATAGCATATAACTGACTATCAGAAACTCTCTCAAGCTCCACAAAATCGCCAAAAGCAGTATTAATATAAAAAGCTCTATATCCGCGACGCTGAATTCTATTAGTAATCGCTCCTCCGCACTTACCAACACCAACAAACAAAGTCTCACTAGCCATTAAATGTCCTGCTCTTGCCCATTCTTCTCTTCTTAATTTATAATTAGTCATAATCTTCATCTCCCTATCAATGTCCAATACCCTTAAGTCAAAATCACATCTTATCATAACTGTTTATAATTATTTATAATACACTTAACAATTGTTTTATATATCTACTGACCATTATAATGAGCTTGCACCTCATCATAAATATCTGCCCAGCTAGGCACTTCTTTACCCACATCGCGAGTTTTCATATAAGCCAGCACTAATCTTTCCTTCTCCTCAATACCCATCGTAGTGTAATCAACAAATTGCCCTACACCTTTCATAGTCACATAATACCTTTTTGTTCTTCCACTACGTAAACCCTCTTTAAGAAGCTCATTAGCGCTAAGCTGCTGAACTATTCTATAAATGCTAGGCTTGGATAAATTTAAAGCATCTGCAAGCGAATCAAAAATTTCATTAGCAGAAATAGTTTTAGTAGGCACTATATAAGCCTCATCTATTAATAACCTTAAAATAGCCATGCCTTTCTCACCCAGAATAAAATTTGTTCCCCCCATAGTAATTATCCTTTCTTAATAAATTTATTCCGTCTCTTACTATAGTACCACTTGTCTTATCAACATGTCAATGATTTTATTACAAATAATTAATAAATATTATTTTTTCTTATTATATATCATATAAATCAGCAATATCTAACCTATTATTGCCGACTATTGTTTATTATAATCATTTATTGCTTATTATCGTATATTATTATTTTCCCCAGATAAATTAAAATAATATGCACTAAAAACCAATATTTATCAATAATAAGTAATAATATGCAATAATCAACGATAATTCATGATAGATATATTATTGCTATAATAAATATATATCCTCCAGTTTAACCAAATATATTATTAAATCTTATTGCTAATTATTTAATTTTATTAGTTTATATTGCTAATTATTGGACGTTATTATGTTTTATTACTTATTATCCTTTGCTTTTAATAATAAACGATAATTTGCAATAAACAATTATAAATTATAATAACCGTTAAGAATAAATGCAAATCAATAATATAAACTTATATTTGGTAAGATTATTAGATTATACCCACTAGACTAACATTTTAATCATTAATTTTTATATTTTTTAAAATCTATAAATCACGGTATATACACCAAAAATAACAAGAACTTATAGAAATAAATCCTTGCTATTAATATTTTAACTATATTGTTTTTTTAAATCGCTTATAAGTTGTGCAACAGTATTTTGTATGCTATCTATATCCACTAATTTCTTGATAGATTTGTCTCTAGTAACTATCTCGATTAAATTATTCTTTAAATTTTTCTCACCTATGATAATTCTTACAGGAACACCTAGCAAATCTGCATCTGCAAATTGTACACCTGCTCCAACATCCCTATCATCAAGTATTACCTCATAATCTGTATTTAATGCATTATATATATCAAAACCAATTTTATTAATATCCATTTTTTTACTTTTCAGTACACAAATATGGACTTCCCATGGAGCTATACTAATAGGCCAAATTGGGCCATAATCATCATGGCGCGCTTCTAAAACAGATGCTATTAACCTGCCAACACCAATACCATAGCATCCCATAATAGGAGTTTGTGCTTTACCATTCTCATCTATATATGTCATATTCATAGATTTAGTATACTTATCCCCTAGTTGAAAAATATTCCCTACTTCTATTCCGCGCTTAAACTGTAACGTACCTTCCCCACATAAACAATTTTGCCCTTCGTTTACTTTCGTTAAATCATAATACTCAGATATATTTAAATCTTCAACATTAAGCCCTGTATAGTGATAATCCACCTCATTAGCTCCGCATACAAACCATTTTACATCTTTTACAGATTTATCAAACAATACTTCTACATCAGCTAAATTATGTGGCCCTATAAAACCAAACACTAGTTCGCTATCATCATAATCTACAAACGGTGTAATTTCCGCCTTAACTACCTTTTGTACCTTAGCTTCATTTACTTGTAAATCTCCTCTTAAAAATATTACTAGAGGCTTTGTCTTGCCATCTACCTTAAATACTGCTGCCTTTAACAAATGCTCTTCACCAATATTAAAAAACTTTGCCACATCGGCAATAGAAGTAATATTAGGCGTGTGAACCTTAGTTAACGGCTCTGGCAATTTATCACTTACGCTAAGCAGCGACGTTGCCACTTCCATATTCGATTGGTAGTCACATGAATTACAAACTACAATCGTATCCTCGCCCACATCAGTTAATAACATAAACTCATGGGCAACACTTCCCCCCATCATTCCGCTATCTGATTGCACACATACAACTTCTGGTACACCGCACCTTCTATAAATATTTACATATGCATCTAAACATCTATTATAATACTGTTCTAAATCGTGCTCACAAGTATGAAATGAATATGCATCTTTCATTGTAAACTCTCTAACCCTAATAAGCCCACCTCTAGAGCGCGCTTCATCCCTAAACTTAGTCTGAATATGATACACCATAAACGGATATTGCGTATAAGACTTAGCCTCGGTCCTTGCCAAATGCACACAAGCCTCTTCATGAGTCATAGCCAATAACATATCCCGGCCAGTACGGTCCTTCATTCTTAACAATTCACTACCCACCGCATCAAATCTGCCCGACTCTTGCCACAACTCTCCAGGTAATGCCACAGGAAATAAAACCTCTTGGCCATCAATACTGTTCATTTCAGCTCTAATAATCTGTTCAATTTTACTTTTTATTTTAACTGCTGGCAGCAACATAGTAAAAATACCATTAGACACCTGTCTTATATACCCGCCTCTTAATAAAAATATGTGACTATCAAAACTAGCCTCTGCTGGCTTTTCTTTAAATCTCTCACCTAACAATTTACTCATTAACATATAAAGTTCCTCACCTCTAATTTATTTTCTAGCAATAAACTAAATTTATATTCATTATTAATATTATCCAAATAGTTTATATTTTATTCTTTACTCCCATTATGATTTTTGCATCGCATCCGCTAAAGTTTTCGCCTCTTCATCAGACAATACATAATTAGACTGCCCTTTCACAATCGGCTTTGCATAAGTATAAGAGCCATCCCTACTATAAATACCGTTTACTACCACCCCTGTATTATTTTCATCTAACAATGCTACTATAAATGACAAATCAGACCCCACATTTTGAATTGCCTTATATCTAGTTACACTAATTTTTCTCAAACTAGTATTCATCCGATGCTCTAAATTTGCCATCAAATTCTTATTTTCCTCCACCTGCTCATTTAAATGCTCTATTTTTAGTGCATTAGAACTCAATACGCCTTCTAAATCCACATTTTCTGTTTTCATAAAAATCTGATACTTTTTTTGAACCTTATTTAGCTTATTCATTAGCCTAATTACCAACACAAATAAAGCTAAATTTATAAATAGCACTCCTATTACTACATAAGACTCATAAAAAGTTATCGATTGTAATAAATACTTCATTCCACACCGTCCTTACACCTTAATAATCTCTATTATTCGTTCTAACTCCTCATCCGAATAATATTCTATCTCAATTTTACCTCTTTTTTTACCTGATACTATATTCACCTTTGTTCCTAACATAGACTGTAACGACTCCTGAGCCTCCATATAAAAAGGACTTAACTTCGCTGATGATGCCTCCACCTTACGAGAACTATTCCTATCCAAAAGTTTAACCCGTCTCTCTATATCCCTGACCGTCATATTTTGTAATATCACCTCATCAACTAGCGAATTTTGTAAATTTTTATCTTTTACTGAAAGTATTGCCCTTGCATGGCCAAAACTAATCATATTTTGGAAAACTTTTTCTTGTGCGTAATCTGTTAACTGATTTAACCTAACTATATTAGCAACATATGACCTTGATTTACCTATTTTAACTGCAATTTCATCGCTAGTTAACCCAAACTGCTCAATCAAAGTTTGATACGCCTTTGCAAGCTCCATAACATTTAAATCTGTGCGATGAATATTTTCAATTAATGCGATTTCATATTCAGACTGTTCAGTTAGCTCCTTAATAATAATAGGGATTTCTTTTAACGCTGCCATCCTAGCCGCCCTAAATCTTCGTTCACCTGCTACAATTTGGAACCTTTCCCCTTTCTGCGTTACTAAAATAGGCTGTATTATCCCTTTCTCTTTAATAGACATCATAAGTTCTCTTAACTCTTCATCTAAAAACTTTTTTCTAGGCTGATTAATATTAGGCTCAATTAAATCTATAGATACTACTTTAGCATTTAATTTTTCATATGGATTTTGCATTCATTTAATCCTTTCTTTAGCAGTATTATTAATACATTTATTATTTTGTGAGTATATATTTATTGGAGCTGTTAATTTATGCGTCAATATTTATTATATTAAAAACAGGAGCAAGCTATGGTCAAAAAATTATTATACAACCCTTTTAACGTAACACTTTTAGTAATCACAATATTAACGATATATACATTTTTAATCAGATTTTACACTCCTGATTTACCTAACTTATCTATAGACATAACTTATATAGACTACAATACTGAGCTACAACAAATTACCTTTACGCTAGACACTGCGCAAGATGAATATTTTTTATTAATTTATGAAGAAGACTTAGAGGAGCAATGGTTATACTTTAATTCAAGCGTTTATCATAACCTAGACATAGCGAAAATATTTTTACCCGCAGAAATTGAAAAATTTATATTATTTGAAGGCGATTCTAGTACAACTACATTCTCATTTGAAGTTAAACCAAAACATGCATTTAGTTATATGGATATCACAGAATATGTTTTTCATGTACAGCTAATTATACCTTTTAAATTTTCAATTTTCCCCACATTTTATTATACAAAACACTATGTATTTTTCCTAGAGTCCAGTATTTGAAAGGATATTAATCATGAAAAGTTTATTTGTGCTAATCCTAATTCTTAAACAAGTCAGCAGTATTCCAATGAAACAAGAATCCCGAGAACCTTTATATTTTTTTAAATGCTCTGCATATCTATTCTTCAGCAGCATTCATTCTGTAGTACTAGGCTACACTACCCCTTTAGGAGCCATAATGATGTGCATTGCCTACATGATAGATACAGCAAACAAACGGGCAAAACAACATATGATACTTACAGGAATTGTCATAGTATCGTTATCCTCAACTAATTTTAATATTATTACTGCACCTATACAAAATTTAGTTTTAAGTAGAAATATACAAAATACATCTAAAATTGAAATTTACTCTTACACATCTACTTACGAACAATTTATATTAGAAATAACAGAACAATCCGAAATTGATGAGTGGTTAGAACTGCTGCTACAAAGCGAACCTCAATCTAACTGGGGTTATAAGACAATACCACAAACACCAGGTTATAAACTTGTTTTATCATCGTCTGAAAACGTAGTTGATATATTAATTACTAACCAAACTCTAAACAACAAAAACTTATTTCTTGGCAATACTTATTTAGGGTACTACAACAGCGCAGTAGCTGAACTAATAGAAAATATTCATCCTCTACAACCTGAAGTACTTACAATAACCCATTTTGATGAAATTTCAATACATAATGAAGCCATACTAACCGATTTATGGAACGAAATAATATGGAGTACAAAAGAACCCATAGAAAATTATCATCTATCTACTTTTCCAATATCCGCTTATTTAGTATTTGAAGAAGATTTAGGCTGCAAGATATTCTTTACTACTGATTTTACACAGGCTTATATTGTAGATCAAGGTGTGATGCTACTTTCTAGCAAATTACAACGACTACTACTAGAACAATATACATTATCTCAATTAACTGCTGTTGAATCATTTAGAATATTTGAGCCTGCATACACTTCTAGTAACATTACTAGCTATGTTGATTTTTATATTGAGCCTGATGAAAACGGCTTATTTTATGGACTATACAGAGAAAACTACAAAACGCAAGAAAAAATATTTTTACATAACATAACCTCGTTAGAAAGCAATTTTTTTATTATAAGCACCCCCTACTTATTGCTACTAGACTGCAAAGGAGCATCCCAATACGACTTAATGCTTGTAAATCAAAACATACCAGAAAGTCATAGATACATGGTAAAAAACCAAAATATAATACCAACATCTATAGCGATATGCCCTCACAATACAAACTTTACCTACATCATAGAAAATCAAGATAACTCTACACTATTTTATGTGGACAATTATTACCAATCACCTAAACCTATCATCTCGGGTGATATAGATGATTCAATATTCTTATCTGATAAATATATTGCTTTTACACAAACCTTAAATAATAATAATCTTCTATGTGTATATGATACACAACTTGGGAAAATTGTCAAGTATACTTATTTAAATGGCAACGCACATTTTATAGATAGCTACCATAATCAAGTTTTATTCGCCTTACAAGCCATTGAAGATTCCAGCTTTAAAGAGGGTGTATTCATACTCCACAACGACTTAACGATAACATTAACAGACTTTTACAGCACAGAAATACTAAATTAACAAATACTTATTATTTTTTTTGTTGATTTTTCCCATTTTTTTTGTTAAAATATTCTATGTACCTGTGGATAAGTCCTGTGGATAACTTTGAGCTATATTGGCAAATTTAAAAACTGTGGATAAATCTGTGGATAAGTCTAATTTTCACATAAAACTTTATTTGTTTCACAACTGTTTCACGACTTATCCACAGGCTGGGGATAAGTCGTATTTTTTTGTGTAATACCAAAAAGTTATCCACAGATTTTAGTCTAAAATCGATGAGTTATCCACAGATTTTAGGCCTACAAATCACGACTTATCCACAGCCTATTTCTACCTTATACATGTGATTTTAAAATTCAATGTAACAATTTATAGTGAAATCAAGGAGGTTTTTCATGGCGGTAGTTAACTATACCGAACAGTGGGACAATATACTAAAATTAATTGAACCTGAAACATCATCAGTTAGCTTTAACACTTGGTTTAAGCAAACTAAACTAATTAATATTGACAATAATATTTTAATCATCAGTGTAAACGATAATCTAGCACAGAGCATACTAAACACCAGATATTTAGATCTTATAAAAAATTCTGTAGTACATGCACTAAACAAAGAATATGAGCTAGAATTTATAGTAGAGGCACACACTACAAATTTAAAAATATCTAAACACAAAAAAGATGATGACCCTCTCAACATTCAAAGTAACCTTAACCCTCGGTATACATTCGATTCATTTGTAGTAGGTCATGCGAATAGAATGGCTCATGCAGCAGCATTAGCAGTAGCAGAAACTCCGTCAAAGGCATATAACCCCTTATTTCTATACGGAGGAGTAGGTTTAGGTAAAACACATCTAATGCAATCTGTAGCCCATTATATCATAGCCCAAAACACTAAATTAAAAGTGCTCTATACATCAGCTGAGAAGTTTACTAACGAACTTATTAACTCCATTAGAGATGATAAAAATGAAGAGTTTAGGAACAAATACAGAAATATAGATGTACTAATAATCGATGATATACAATTTATTGCTGGCAAAGAGCGCACCCAAGAGGAATTCTTTCATACATTCAACACACTACACGAAGCCAATAAACAAATAATAATATCAAGTGATAGACCACCAAAAGATATAGCAACACTAGAAGCTAGGCTATGCTCAAGATTTGAATGGGGCCTAATAGCAGACATACAAAAGCCCGACCTAGAAACTAGAATTGCTATACTACGAAAAAAAATTCTAATAGAAAACCTTTGCATTCCTTCGGAAGTTCTTAACCTTATTGCACAGACCGTAATTTCTAACATAAGAGAGCTTGAAGGGGCTTTAAATAGAATACTAGCCTACTCTTCTCTAGCAAACAAACCTATTAGTGAAGAATTAGCCAAAGAAGCTCTTAAAGATATAATTTCACAAGATGAACATAAAGCTATTACTCCAGAATATATTCAAGAGCTAGTAGCGGGATATTTTAATATAAAAGTTACAGACTTATTATCTAATAAACGTACCAAAAATATTACCTATCCACGACAAATAGGAATGTATCTATGCCGTAAATTTACTGAACTCTCTTGGCCAAAAATAGGAGAAAAATTTGGAGGACGTGATCATACCACTGTAATTCATGGACACGATAAAATTTCCAATGATTTAATAACTGACACAAAATTAATACAAATAGTCCAAGACCTAGAAATAAAACTGCAGACTTAATAAATTTTCCAAATTATTGGAGAATTGTTGGATTACTAGACAACAATATACATCAGATAAAATAATTTTATCCCCACAGGCAAAAAAGTTATCCACAATTCATCCACAGGCAAAGCCGAGTTATCCACAGATTTATCCACAGGCAAAGTCGTTGACTATCAAGGGCTAGATATAGTTATCCACAGTATCCACAGCCCCTACTACTACTACTATAAACTTTATTATAATATTTTATTAAGCAAATCGACTAAATTATCAACAGCTATAAACAGCTAAAATCGATCGATTTTGAGAGGAACCTAACCATGAAAATTTACTGTAATCAAAAAGCTTTAATGTCTTGTATCAACACTGTTATTAAAGCTAGTTCAACTAGAACATCACTACCAATACTAGAATGCATTCTAATTAACGCTAATAGCAACTATGTTACTCTAACTACTAACAATCTTGATTTAGGCATAGAGAGTACTTTTGAAGCTGATGTTATAACTAATGGCTTAATAGCTTTAGAAGCTAAACTGCTTAGTGAAATAATTAAAAAAATGCCTAACGAAGAAATAGAGATTAACTTACTAGAGAATAACTATGTATCAATAGCTAGTGGTAAATCTAAATTCACGATAGTAGCTAGAACTGGAGAAGACTTTCCTGCATTACCTAAAGTTCAAGTACAAAAAGGGTATACTATACCAAGAGCAGCTCTTAAAGACATGATAAACCAAACCATATTTTCTGTAGCTAGTGATGAATCTAGACCAGCCTTTATGGGAGAGATGTTTCACATCAAGGATAATACTTTTAACCTAGTATCTGTAGATGGATTTAGAATCTCTTATAGACAAGCTGAAATCGTTAATGAGTTTGGGGAAATAGAAAGTATAGTACCAGCAAAAGCACTTGCAGAAATAGCTAGAATCTTACCTCACGATGATGGGGATGTTATTATGTATTTTGATAATAGACATGTATTTTTCGATATAGAAAATACCAAAATAGTTTCAAGATTGTTAGAGGGAGAGTTTTTGAAGTATAGTCAAATGTTTACTCCTGACTACGATACTCAAATTATTGTTAATTGCAAAGAACTGCTGATGTGTATTGAGAGAGCATCAGTAATCTCTAGAGAAGGCAAGAAGCATCCAATATGTCTAGAAATAAATACTGAGCAAATGATTATAAAATCTAACACAGACTTTGGAACATCAATTGAAGAATTAAACGCAGATATACAAGGCAAGAACTTAACTATAGCCTTTAATCCAAGGTATTTAATGGACGCACTTAAAGCTATTGAGGACGATGAAATTATGATTAATTTTTTATCTATCATAGAACCATGTATTATTCAGCCTAAAAATGGTAATGCTTATAAATACTTGATTTTACCAATACGTGTTAATGCCTAGGAGATTGAAATTATGAAAAAAATTAAAATAAATACTGAATTTATAAAACTTGACCAATTACTAAAATTTGCTGACTTTGTCCAAACAGGTGGAGAGGCTAAAAATGTTGTTGCTCAAGGGCTAGTCTTAGTCAATGATAATATCTGCACAATGAGAGGTAAAAAACTGAGAAGTGGAGATATTGTAGAGTTTGACGGCCAAAAATGTGTAATCAATTAGAGGGTTACGATTATGTATATACAAGACCTAAGTTTAACTAATTTTAGAAACCACCAGCAAACTAAAATTGAGTTAGGCGAAGGGATAAATATTTTTGCAGGAGATAATGCACAAGGGAAAACTAATATTCTAGAAGCTATTTACCTTTGTGCTGTAGCTCGTTCACATAGAACTACCAAAGAAAAAGAGACCATAAAGTGGGGAGAGCGTTCTACCCACATACAACTTAGCGTACAAAAAAAAACAATCAACAACCAAATAGACTTTTATATTTCTAACACAAACAAGTCTGTAGCCATTAATAAACTTGCCATTAATAAGCTATCGGATTTATTTGGGGTGTTAAATGTCGTTATGTTTTCGCCAGAAGATTTACAACTCATAAAAAAAAGTCCTAAAGAGCGCAGAAAATTTTTAGACATTGAATTGTGTCAGTTTGATAAATTATATTATTACTCTCTAAAGCAATACCATCAAGTACTCAAGCAACGTAATAATTATTTAAAGCAAGCTAAAATTTCAGGAAATTATGAGCTAATTTCAATTTGGGATCAACAACTTTCAGATTTTGGGATTGAAATCATAAAAAAACGGCAACAATTTATTGAAAGCCTAAATTTAATAGCTACTAACATTCATAATAAAATTTCTGGTGGGCAAGAAGAATTAAAAATAATTTATGAACCTAACGTAGCTATAAATAAATTTTTAGACGAATTGCAACGTACCCATACAAGAGATTATTTGATGCAAAGTACTTCAGTAGGCCCTCACAGAGATGACATCAAATTTTTAGTAAACAACATGGATGCAAAATTATATAGTTCGCAAGGCCAGCAAAGAACAGTTGTGCTTGCTTTAAAACTTGCTGAAATCGAAATGATGAAAAATAGATTAGGTGAAGCACCAATATTATTATTAGACGACGTTTTATCGGAGTTAGATTGCCACAGAAGACAGCATTTATTTAATTATACAAAATCTAATCAAACTATAATAACTTGCAATGAATTTGAACAAACTATATGGCAAGATAAAAAATTTGATAAGCTTTATTTAATAAAAAATGGAGCAATTTCAAGATAAATTTGCCAAGTTAGGTAGTTATGTGGTATAATAGTTTCGCAGTATGTAAAAAAATGTCAAAGGAGTGAGAACAAAATTATGGTAGCAACGTATGATGAGAATCAGATTCAAATATTAGAAGGGTTGCAGGCAGTAAGAAAGCGGCCTGGAATGTATATAGGCAGTACGTCTTCAAAAGGACTTCACCATCTTGTTTATGAAATTGTAGACAACGCTGTAGATGAAGCATTAGCAGGATACTGTAATGCTGTTACCGTAACGATACATCCAGACAATTCTATTTCTGTTGTGGATAATGGGCGGGGAATTCCTGTCGGTATACATCCTCAAAAAGGAATTCCAGCAGTAGAAGTAGTATTTACAATACTGCATGCAGGGGGAAAGTTCGGCGGTGGCGGTTATAAAGTATCAGGAGGCTTACATGGAGTAGGTGCCTCAGTCGTTAATGCGTTATCAGAATGGTTAATTGTTAGGGTGTTTTCAGATGGTAAAATCCATGAAGAAAAATTTTCTCGTGGTAATGTCATTAAACCTCTTACTATTGTTGGGGATACAGACAAAACAGGTACTTTTGTCCAGTTTAAACCTGATAATCAAATATTTGAAGAAATGGTTTATGAATTTAATATATTAAGACAAAGATTCCAAGAAACTGCCTTTTTGACTAAAGGTTTAAAAATAGATTTAATAGATTTACGTGAAGAGCAAAAAAAGAAAAAGTCATTCCACTATGAGGGCGGTATAAGTGAATTTGTTGCCCACTTAAATAAAAATAAAACAGCAATTTATGACAGCGTTTTTTATTGTGAAGGTACCCGCGATGATATTGTCGTTGAAGTTGCTTTTCAACACAATGAGGGCTATGTTGAGAATATCTTTAGCTTTGTAAACAATATTAACACTACTGAAGGCGGGACCCACTTAGCTGGATTTAGAAATGCTCTTACTAAAACTATTAACGATTATGCTAGAAAGATGAATTTGCTTAAAGATACTGATAAAAATCTTTCTGGAGAAGACGTTAGAGAAGGCATAACCGTTATTATTAGCATTAAAATAGCAGAGCCTCAATTTGAGGGACAAACTAAAACTAAACTTGGAAATAGCGAAGTAAGAGCTATTGTAGATAGCGTAGTAAGCGAAAACCTAATGGTATTTTTAGAACAAAATCCTCAAATAAGTAAAATCATTGTTCATAAAGGGACTATGGCTGCTAGAGCGCGTGATGCTGCTAAAAAAGCTAGAGATTTGACTAGACGAAAAAGTGTGTTAGAAAACTCAACTTTACCTGGAAAACTTGCAGATTGCTCCGAAAGAGACCCTGCTAAATGCGAAATTTATTTAGTTGAAGGGGATTCGGCTGGTGGCTCGGCTAAAAGTGCTCGTTCACGTCAAACTCAAGCAATTTTACCTTTGCGTGGTAAAATTCTAAACGTAGAAAAAGCTAGATTAGACAAAATGTTAGCAAGCGAAGAGATACGAAATATGATTACTGCTTTTGGTGTTGGGATTAACGAAGAACTAAATTATGAAAAGCTTAGATATCATAAAATTATTTTAATGACAGATGCTGATGTTGATGGAGCACATATTAGAACTTTATTACTAACATTTTTTTATAGATTTTATAGAGACCTTATTACTCAAGGTTATATATATATTGCACAACCGCCTTTATATTTGGTAGAAAAAAATAAGAAAAAATACTATGCATACAATGACAGAGAGCTAGACACGATATTAAATGACATAGGCCGAAATGGCATTTCACGTATGCAAAGATACAAAGGTTTAGGAGAAATGAATCCAGACCAATTGTGGGAAACTACTATGAACCCTGCGACTAGAACTCTTGTACGTGTAAACATCCAAGATGCGGTTGCAGCTGATGAAATTTTTACAGCACTTATGGGCGATAAAGTAGAACCTAGAAGAGAATTCATTAAAGAATATGCTCAAAAAGTTACAAATTTAGATATATAGATTGTGTTAAAAATAAAGCTATATTTAATTTAGGGAGGTAAGGAATGGATATTGATAATTATGATAAAATCATCCCTATTGACATAGAGAAGGAGATGAAAACATCTTATATTGACTATGCTATGAGTGTTATTGTATCTCGTGCATTACCTGATGTTAGAGATGGGTTAAAGCCTGTTCATAGACGAATTTTGTATTCAATGGATGAGTTGAATTTAGCTCCTGATAAGCAGTATAGAAAATCAGCTCGTATTGTTGGAGATACTATGGGTAAATATCATCCTCATGGTGATAGCTCCATCTATGATGCTATGGTTAGGTTAGCTCAAGATTTTTCTACCAGATACCCTTTAGTAGATGGGCATGGAAATTTTGGTAATATAGACGGTGATAGTGCCGCTGCTATGCGTTATACTGAGGCTCGTATGAGTAAATTAACTCTTTATATGCTTGCTGATGCGGATAAAGAAACTGTAGATTTTAGGCCTAATTTTGATGAATCTATTCAAGAGCCTGTAGTTTTGCCAGCGAGATATCCAAATTTATTAGTTAACGGTTCGTCTGGTATTGCTGTAGGTATGGCTACTAACATTCCACCCCATAACATGGGAGAAGTTGTTGATGGGGTTATTAAGCTAATTGATAACTACACTGGCAACAATGAAGAGAACTTCTCTCGCGAAACTGATATTAGTGAGTTAATGGACATTATTAAAGGCCCAGACTTTCCTACCGGTGGAATTATACAAGGTATTTATGGTATAGAGCAAGCTTATCGTACAGGCAGGGGTAAAGTTAAAGTTAAAGCTAGAACTGAGATTGAAGAAATGGGTAATGGTAAAACAGCTATTATTGTTACCGAAATACCATATCAAGTCAATAAATCTAAGCTAATTGAAAAGATAGCTGACTTAGTTAAGCATAAGAAAATAGATGGAATTACTGGTCTTAGAGATGAATCCGATAGGGATGGCATGAGAATTGTTATAGAACTTAGGCGTGATGCTAATGCTAATGTAATTTTAAATCAGCTATTTAAATTTTCACCTTTACAAGATACTTTTAGTATAAATATGTTAGCTTTAATTGATAATGAACCAAAAGTTTTTAATTTAAAAGAAATATTAGAATCTTATCTAAATCATCAAAAAGATGTTATTACTAGACGTACTCAATTCGATTTAAAGAAAGCCGAAAATAGGGCGCATCTAGTAGAGGGTCTTCTTAAAGCTCTTGATAAGATTGACTTAATAACCGAGCTTATTAAATCATCTAAAACTGTTAGTGAAGCTAAGGCAAAGCTGCAGCAAACAATAGAGATTACAGATATTCAGTCTCAAGCCATTGTAGATATGCGTCTTCGTGCGTTAACTGGTCTTGAGCAAGAAAAATTAGAACTTGAGTTTAATCAATTAAAAGAAACTATTAGCTATTTAAATGCTATTTTACAAGATGATATTAAGCTATTTGGTGTAATAAAAGATGAAATTATAGAGATAAAAAATAAGTTTATAGATTCTAGACGCTCAGACATTACAAGCTCTGATGATGAAATTGATATTGAAGATTTAATAGATAGAGAAGAAGTTGTTGTAACTATGACTCATCTTGGGTACATTAAGCGTATTCCTTTAGATACTTATAAGCAACAAAATCGTGGCGGCAGAGGTATTACTGGAGTTAATACTATCCAAGAAGATTTCATTGAAAAGTTATTTACCACTAGTAATCTTGATAACATTATGTTTTTCACTAACAAAGGTAAGGCTTACAAAATAAAGGCATATAAAATTCCTGAAGCTAGTAGAACTGCTCGTGGAATGGCTATTATTAATTTGCTAGAGCTTGATAATGGAGAGCGTATTAGTGCTGTGTTCCCTGTTAAAGACAATGAACATGAAAGATATATTACTATGGTTACTAAAAGTGGTTTAATTAAGAAAACTAATATAGATGCGTTTAATAATATTAGAAAAGGCGGTATAATTGCGCTAAACTTAGTTGATGGTGATGAGCTTATTGGAGTGTATGAAACTACTAATAACGATACCATTTTAATTGCTACAAAAAAAGGACAAGGTATTTTATTTGAAGGTACTAATGTAAGGCCTACAGGGCGTAGTGCTAAAGGGGTTAAAGCTATTAATCTTTCTAAGGATGATTATGTAATTAGTGCCACTGTTCCTAAAGAAGGCGAACAAATTCTTATTGCCACTCAATATGGGATTGGTAAAAGAACTAGGATGGATGAATTTAGAGCGCAGAAAAGAGGCGGTAAAGGCCTTAAAATTTATAAAGTGGATGATAAAACTGGAGATGTTGTAGCCATTACTTCTGTTCATGATGAGCAGGGCTTACTAATGATTACGTCGGAAGGCACTATTATTAGAATTAAAGTTAATCAAATTTCATCGCTAGGCAGATATGCCAAAGGCGTTAAATTAATTAACTTAAAAGACGGCATTCATGTTGTTTGTATTGCTAAAGTAGATGAAGAACAAGTTGTAGAAGATGAAGAGGAATTGCAAGAAGAGTTACTTGAGAAGCTACCTGGTGAGTTATTAGATGAAACATCGCTTGCTCCAATGGATGAAGAACTATCTATTGAAGTGATAGACGTTATTGATGGGGATATTGATAATGGAATTATTGATGATATTGATGATGATGACATTGATGATATGGTAGATATGAGAGATTAGCTATGCAAGAAATTCAAGAGCAAGTAGAGATACCAAAGAAAACTAATGCTGTTTGGATTATAATTAGTTTATTAACAGCTTGCCTTAGTTGCGTTATAGGTTGTATGTTATATATTGCATATAACCTTGACACTCTAGAGAAACTGCTAGAACCTGCCAAGTATAGTGTTATGCGAGGTAGCAGTATTATAGCTGAGTTTGATGAAATTAACGACGCTATTAATAAAGCTGCGACGATTACTAGGTCAGTTGTTGTTGATAATGAAACTGGTGTATGGATTCAATCGAATTTTTTGCCATTTATGGTATTTACAAATTGGGGTACTTATGATTTTAGCACTTATGCACAAGCTGTTAGTTATGCTACAAGATATGAAATCACAGCAGTTTATTTTATGGGTAATCAAACTATTATTTGGGAAAAAGATTATGAGTTTCCAGAATTTCAATGTGTTGAGATGCCTCTCATTAGGCAGATGCCAGAGCTACCTCGTGGATGTGAGGTCACATCACTTGCTATGTTACTAAATTATTATGGAGTAGATGTTACTAAAATGCAATTAGCAGCAGAAGTTGCTAAGGATGATACATCGTATTCAACAGATGCATATGGCAATATTTATTATGGTAATCCATACGATGGCTTTGTTGGGGATATGTATAATTTTAAGAATCATGGTTATGGAGTCTATCATGGTCCTATTGCAGATTTAGCGTCTACATATTTAGGCGAACATGTAATTGATATAACTGGAGCTTCATTTGAAGAAATGCTACAATTTGTTGCTAGAGGTTATCCGGTTTGGGTTGTTACCAATACTTCCTACGCTTA
This sequence comes from Candidatus Parepulonipiscium sp. PG-Nuni2H_MBin01, assembly GCA_001994995.1. GTDB lineage: Bacteria > Bacillota > Clostridia > Lachnospirales > Cellulosilyticaceae > Parepulonipiscium > Parepulonipiscium primum. The sequence continues at coordinate 36,706 of MDJM01000033.1, forward strand.
CTTGCCTAGTTCACAATTTCAGACATGGTATACCCCAACGGGGGTTATACAAATTACATATAAGATGCATTCTGTAGTTATTACTGGTTTAACTGAAGATTTAATTTTTATAAATGACCCATTAGATTATAGTACGAATAAAGCTGTAGATTTAGATAATTTTAGAGATGCTTGGAACCAGATGGGTCAGCAAGCAGTAGTAATAGTAGATTAGATGCAATGTATAATTGCATCTAATTTTTTTGTCGTTAACACAAATGACAAAACAACATAATAATTAGTAATTATATCTACCATTTAACGATTATAATCAATATATTTTAGTAAGATAGCTGCTAAATAGACTCTAATATAAAATGTTACAAAGTTAGTTTATAAAAACTAACATTAGTTAATCTATATATACAAAGATAAAGTAAATAAGCAAAATTCATTGACAGTTTTAGTTAGTTTAAGTTAATATAGGTAAAGTGGATAATGATATGTAATTGAACAGTGATTTTAATTATTATAACATGTCATATATAATTAATTATCAATAATACTTTAGGGAGGGTCCATTTATAATGAGTAAAAATATTAGACGCAAAATTGCGCAGATGGTGGCTTGCGGAGTCTTTATTCAAGCAACCACTCAACAGTTAGTTTATACTAATGTAAATATTGCATCTACTGAAGGTGCAGTAAATTCAAATTTAGCGAGTACAACACGTTCCGCTGTATTAGTCAGTAATGTCACAACAGCTCAAGCTATAGGAGCCACTACGCTATCAACTAGCACTATAGATTTAGCTAGCTTAGAAAATGGAGTTTATACGGTCAATGTTGATATTTTTCAACAATATGCTGATACTGACTCTATGTGTGCTGGTTTTGTAAAAAAAGATGACGTTAAGTTTATTATGAAAGATGGCATAGCTACTGTTACCATGCATATAGCCAAAAATCCTCAGTTAGGGGAGTATATTTATGAGGATACTATTGGAGATACTGAATATCGTGAGTCAGATGGAGAGACATGGGTTTTAGTAGATAGAACGTTAACACAAGAAATTATTCAATATGGTGAACCTGAAGATGCTTGGGAATTTGAAGTAATATCAGAAAGCTCTGAGATATATGTTAGAGCTGTAATAGGAGCTATGGGTAATACTAATCCTGCTTTTAGAGTTATTTTCAATGAAATTACGTCTTTTACACCAGAAGCAGATATATTAGATGATGGTTCATATTCTGCTAATATAAGCATCTTACAAACCAGTTCTGATAGCGTATTTTCAAGATATAGTGGAAGAGTAACGCCTACAGAAGTTATTTTTAGCGTGGTTGATGGAGAAGCTAATTTAAATTTAAATATAGACTCCACAACATTTTATGATGGCACTACTCAATATACAGTTAGAGAAATTGCTTATTTAGATGAAACAACTGGAGATTACATAAGTGTGGATACAACTAGTGGCGATGACGTATTACAATTTACAGTACCTCTAATAGGTGAAGAAATAACTATAGAGGCAACAGGAATTAGAAAAGCAATGTTTGGTTCAACTGTTGCTAATACTGATTATTTCCGAATAGTGCTAAGTGATATGGAGCCTTTTGATACAGCGGTTATTGAAGATGTTGAGATTAGTATTGATGCTACAACATTTTTTATAGGCGAAAGTGTATCAATAGTAGGAGCGGTTTACCCTGAGGAGACTACATTAGATGCTACGTTAACATGGTCTAGTTCTAATGAAAACGTTGCATCTATTAATGATGGAGTAGTTAAAGGAGATAGCCCAGGTTCTACTACTATTACCGCAACTGCAGTTAATGATGTTTTCGACTTAGTTGAAATAACTATAGCTAATGTAGCTGAGGGTACTTCTTATGCTGATGCAGAAAATGGTGAATATTTAATTAATACAGTAGTTTGGCGCGATGATTCAGATGCAGATTCTTCTATGAATACAGAAATGAAAGTTGAAGATGTAAGTATAGAAATCATAGATGGAACAGGTTTTATAACTATGGAGTTTAGACAACATGCCAAAGGGTTTGCGGATTCTTTAATTGCTATTCGTGCTCAAGATGAAAATGGTGATTGGATTGACTTGCAAAGGACAGAGTCTATGGCTGTAGTTAATGGAACCGAAGAGGAATGTTGGAAAGTTACAGTGCCTACTAATTCGCATATTGTACCTATTCAGTTAGGAGTTTATGCTATGAGTGGTATTTATAACCAATCGCATGGCATTAGAGTTGTAGTTACTGACCAAGATGCTAGCACACAAGATGTTACTATTGATGATGTTATTATAACGTATCCTTCTACAGAAACTTCAGCTGACGGAGCTATTAAAGTTGATGCGTCGGGAGCTGATAATATGATTTATAGTATTAATAATGGAGAAACTTGGTCTGACTCAAATACTTTTACAGACTTAGTGTTAGATAGCTATACAGTTAGAATTGCTGATAGGTTAAATATAACTAACTATACAACACAAACTGTAACGCTAGATTTACAAGAGCCTGAGGAAGTTAGTTTTAGTACAGACGGTATGTATAAAGCGGATGCCGTAGTGTGGCAAGAATATTCGGATACTGACTCTATGATGGCTACAGCAGTTAAAACTACTGATATTGATGTAGAAGTAGAAAGCAATATTGCGAATGTAACTTTGCATATAGCTAAAGATGCTTTAGGTTATACAGATTCTATTAACAAGTTAAGCTATCAAAATAATGATGGACAGTGGGTAGAGTGTGAAATGGTTACTACAACAGCTGTAATTAATGAAACTGAGCAGTCAGCTTGGGAAATTGTTGTGCCTACTAGCACTGAGACTATGCTGTTACAAGTAGATATTGATGTTGAAAATGCTTATTCAGCTACTCATAATGTTAGAGTTATTTTAACACAATTAGATTATATTTCGGTATTACCGGATTTAGAATATTCAGTAAATTTAAATGTATGGAAAGAGTATGAAGATGAAGACTCTATGGCAGCGGCATGGGTAGGGAAAACTAATGTTCCTGTTAGTCGCGTGGATGGTAGTACTACGTTAACTACTTATATCGAGAAGAATCCTTCTTTATCAGATGTTACTTATTACGATGCAATAGGAGATGTATATTATAAAGATGCTAATGGGGACTGGGTTGAAGTAGAAAAAGTTGCAGGGCAGATTGGGGATATGGAAGTATGGTATTTAAATATTCCAGTTCATAATGTTTACGAAGATATATACTTATTGACAGATTTAGACCTAGGAACATTCCAACATCCTAATACGGCATTTAGATTAGTTTATACAGATGAATATGAGGAAGATATTGAAGAAGAAGATGATGTAAATGATAAAGACGATGATAACGATGACGACGACGATGTAAATGATAAAGATGATGATAACGATGATGAAGATGAAGATGAGCTTACAGTTGATATAGATTATATAGTGCTTGAAATAGGGGCTTCACAAACGATAACTGCTAACAGCAATAATGTAACATGGTCTAGTGCAGACGAGAATATAGCAACTGTAACTGCTGAAGGTGAAATTACAGCAGTAGGCGCAGGTACCACTACAATAACAGTTACAGCTGATAATGGTAATATAGCTACAGTAACCGTAACAGTTACGCAACCAATTGAAGGCGCTGGTGATTTAGCAGATTTAACAAATGGAGTTTATACGACTAATATTTCTGTACTCCAAGAGTATACTGATGCTGACTCAATGTGCGCAAGCTTTATTAAAAAAGATAACGTTAAGTTTTCTATGGAAGATGGAATAGCAACTGTTACAATGCATATAGCTAAAGACCCTAATTTAGGAGGCAATGTATTTGAGGATACTATTGGTGATATTGAATACCGTGATGCAGATGAGCTGACATGGGTGTTAGTTGAAAAAACTTTAACGCAAGAAGTAATTCAATATGATGAACCTGAAGATGCGTGGGAATTTGAAGTATTAACACAAGACTCTGAGATATATGTTAGAGCAACTATTGGGGCTATGGGTAATACTAATCCAGCATTTAGAGTTATTATGGGTGATATTACTCCTTTTGAGGATAAAGACGACGAAGATAACGACGATGAAGATGATAACGCTGATGACGATAGCGATAATGACAACGATGAAGATAGCAACGATGAAGATAGCAACGATGAAGATAACAACGATGAAGATAACGACGATGAAGATAATAATGCTGATGAAGATAACAACGATGACGATGATAACACTGATGACGATAGCAACGATGAAGATAACGACGATGAAGACGATAGCGATGATGATAACAACGATGACGATAACGACGAAGATGATAACGCTGAAGACGATAGCGATGATGAAGATGATAACATAGATGATGATAAAGATGCTGGAGATAACAATAATGATGGCAATGTAAATGAAGATGATAGCGATGATAATAGCGACGACGATAACGGCGAAGACGATAATAGCGATGACGATAGCGACGACAGTAACAGCGAAGATAATAGCAACGACGACGGTAACACCGACGACAATAACAATGCTGATACTATAGCTCCAGTATTTTCTTATACAGGTGCATCAAGCTACACTTTGCTGGCTGGAACCACATTTAGCATACCTGAAGTAACTGCAACTGATAATGTAGACGGTGAAATAACTGTTACTACAAGCATTACTAAAGATGGTGTAACTGTAACTGCTGTGGATACATCAACTGTAGGAACTTACGTAATTACTTACTTAGCACAAGATAGCGCAAGTAATACAGCTACTATGTCTATAACTGTAAGGATTATTTACGATAGTTTCGACGTATTTAACTTTAGTATAAGTTACCCAAGTATAAGTTTCAGCAGCACTTCTACTACCTCTACTTCTTCTACTAATACAACTACTACAACTACTTCTACAGCTGAACAAAATCTAGATAATATAGAAATCACAGAATTATTAGAAACTGTTTTAGAGGCTAATGAAGAGGCAGACGTAGAAAGCGTTACTCAAACTATAGCTGAAGTATTTACCGACATTAGCGAATCAGCATGGTACTACGCAGATGTATCAGCAGTATACAATAGCGGCCTTATGGCAGGAGTAACTGATACTGAATGGGAACCTGCTACGACTGTGACAAGAGCGCAGCTAGCAACGATTTTACACAGAATGGATGATAATTTAGTTATTAACAACGCTCAAACATTTAGTGACATTGCAAATGATGCATGGTATTCAACATCAATAAACTGGGCGGCTTCTGTAGGTATTTATGGTGGCTATGATGATGGTACATTTAGGCCTAGCGAAAATATTACTCGTGAGCAGATAGCAGTTATTATATATAATTATGCAGGATACAAAAATTATGACACAATGCAATCTAGTTCACTAGCTGATTTTAATGATGTTAATGATATAGCATCTTGGTCATCTCATGCAGTGGCGTGGGCTGTGGGCAATGGTATAATTGGTGGTCGTGATGATGGTACATTAGACCCTAAAGGAACAGCAACGCGAGCGGAAATTGCTGTTATTATAAATCGCTTATTAAATTTAAACTAATAAAATGGTGCCCCTAGTTTTTAGGGGCAGTATATTGGAGGCTATTATGCATAAAAACTTTAAAAGACTAATTACATTAGCGCTAGCAGCAATGCTAACGACATTACCAGCAGTGTCATATGCAACACAACCAACACAAATATCGGAATTGATTCCAGTGGATTTAGCTACGTTAGAAGATGGTAGATATGAGGCAACATTAAATGTGTGCCAAGAACATGTAGATGTGGATTCGATGTGCGCAGGATTTATTCTAAAAGACAATGTAATTGTTGAAGTAGAAGATGGTCAAGCGACTGTAACTTTATATATCGCAAGAAATCCTCAGATGAATGGATTTACTTTTGAAGATACTATTGGAGAGACTGACTATAAAGATGAGCAAGGCAACTGGATTAATGTTGAAAAAACGTTAGTGCAAAAAGCTATTGTATCTGATGAGATAGATGATGCGTGGCAAATCCAGATTAAAACAAGCGAGCCAGTAGTATATGTAAGAGCTGTGATTGAAGCTATGGGTAGTACTAATCCAGCATTTAGAGTTATTTTATGTGATGTAAGACCATCTGTGTTTTGTGATATAGATGAAGCTTTTGAGCTGATAGAAGTGGCGCATGGGGTGAAGGCGACAAATGAAGTAGTAGCTGAAGTTTTATATAAACTAGCAGGCTTTAGTGATGAGGATAGTTTGGTAGCTGAAGATGTAACTAGAGAACAATTATGCATAGCGTTATATAACTTAGCGACTCAATTACAAATTGATACTAACGTTGATGGGACTTTGGATAGTTATATAGATAAAGCAGCAGTATCAGCAGATGCTATTGATGCTGTAACGTGGGCTATGTATAATGGATTATTTGGAGAAGTAACTACTATTAATCCAAAGTCAACTTTTACAACGCCAGTGTTTAAGGCAGTTATTTCTAATTTTATTGATTATGCGAACTAATAGGAGGATTTAAGAATGAGTAAAAGTTTAAGAAAGAAAATTGCTTTAGCATGTGCAGCGATAATACCAGCTACATCTATTTCATATGCGAATGTATCAACAAATGAAAGCTTAGTTTCAGCAACAATAACAACTACTACAAGTGCCGCTATAGAAATTGGAAAAGATACGGATACTGATAGCGATAGTAATCACGATATTGAAGTGGATACCGATGGCGATAGTAATCACGATATTGAAATAGATAATACCGATGGCGATAGTAATCACGATATTGACGCGGATAATACCGATGGCGATAGTAATCACGATATTGAAGCGGATAATACTGATACCGATATTAATCAAGCTATTGAAGAAGCGAATAATATTAGTGAGAAAACTAACACACGTATAAGTTTTAATTCTGACGCTAATACATTATTAGGCTTAGCAGATGGGATATATACATCAACTATTGAGGTCTATAATCAATACGCTGATGCAGACTCTATGTGTAAAGGATTTTTACCTTCAGAAGTACAGTTTATTATGATGGATGGCGTGGCAACTACAACATTATATTTAGCTAAAAACCCTGAATTAGGTGGATATACTTATAACGATACTATAGGTGATGTTGAGTATAGGGATGATAATGAAGAATGGATTTTGGTAGAGAAAACTCAAACTGAAGCGATTATTCAAGGTGATGAAGTAGAAGAAGCTTGGGAGTTTGAGGTTATTAGTACAGATAGTGAAATATATGTTAGAGCTGTAATAGGAGCTATGGGAGGTACTAATCCAGCGTTTAGAGTTATTTTAAAGGAGCCTATATTTGTTAGTGAATTAGAATTAGACAGCGAACTAGACAGCGAATTAGATGAAGAACTAGACGACGAATTAGACGGTGAATTAGATAATGAAGTAGATAATGAAGTAGATGATGAAGTAGATGATGAATTAGACAGCGAACTAGATGACGAAGTAGACGAAGAATTAGATAATGAAGTAGATGATGAATTAGACAGCGAACTAGATGACGAAGTAGACGGCGAATTAGATAATGAAGTAGATGACGAAGTAGACAGCGAAGTAGATGACGAAGTAGACGGCGAATTAGATAATGAAGTAGATGACGAAGTAGACGGCGAATTAGACGGCGAACTAGATGACGAAGTAGATGGCGAAGTAGACGACGAACTAGATGGCGAAGTAGACGGCGAAGTAGACGACGAACTAGACGGCGAACTTGACGGTGATACAGACGACGAAACAGATTCAGATGATGAGGATGGAAGAGTAGAAATAACCCGACTAACACTAAATAAATCCAACGCTACATTAGAAGTGGGTAAAACTTATAAACTATCTGCAGACGTTTATCCAGCTAACACTACTATGAATCCCACTATAACATGGTCTAGCAGCGATGATAATATTGCTAGCGTTGACTCAAAGGGTACAGTTACTGCTGTTTCAGAAGGCACAGCTACTATAACGGCAAGTTCGCAAAGCGGCATTACGGCTTCAGCTACAATTAATGTTACTAGCGCGGATACAACAGATTTAGTTGACGGCAACTATAGCGCGCATATTAACGTTTGGAAAGAATATGTTGATGAAGATTCAATGGCAGTTGCATTTTTTAAGACAGAGGATTTAAACTTACAAGTTAGCAATGGAAAGCTATATTTAACTATAGTGGTTATGAACGAAGGTGAATTAGGTGGTTATTACTATGAGCCTGATATTATTACAAAACTTGAGCAGCAGCTTAATGACGGCTCCTATACTACGTTAGGTTTAAATTACCAAACTACTGCTGACGGTGTAGAGTATATTACTACAACTGTAGAATTTGATAGTATTGATGATATAGCTTATGTTAAAACTACAATTGCCCCTATGAATAACATACCTCAAACTTTAAGGATTTTAATAGATGAGGCTAGTATACAACAAGGAACTTCATCTAACGTACCAGATGTTGAAGCGGTGTCTAGATATATTTCTAGCTACACATTAGAAAACGGAGCTATTTCTTTAATTATGAATACATTCGATGATACGTTAACAAAAGACGATTTCAAAGCAACCATTTCGCTTAATGGCGATGCAACAACTACTTTAGAGCTTGAAGATTTTACAATGGACGCTACATTTATAACATTTACATATGAAGAAATTGAAGCAACTGATGAAGAACAAGAACTTACTGTAACTATGCAAGTTGATGATAGAATTGCTATTTCTCGTACTATTACTATAGACGCGGTTGATGATGAAATTATTGTTGATAAAGAACTATTTAGTTTAAAAGAAGGACGTATTTCGTATATTGAAGGCTATGGAGACAATACTTTTAGGCCTAGTAATACTATTACGAGAACAGAAGCTCTTACTATGTTTGGTAGACTAATAGATGTGCCAACGCAAACTTATACTGCTGTGGATATATCTGTGCTAAATGCTTTTGTAGATGAAGATTCGATGGCAGCACAGTTTTTCCATAAAGAACGAGTTAGAGTAGAATATAATGAAGATGAACGATATACTATTACGATTAACGTAGATAACAATGGTATGGGATTTGAAGATATTTTAGTTTCAATGGAACACAAAGTAGATAACGACTATATTGAGCTAAATTTAAATAAAAGTTCTGATAGGTCAACTGCAACTATAGTATTTGATGTGGATAACTTAGAGGATGAAGTAATACTAAGGGTTGGTGTAGAACCAATGGGAGATATGCGACCTGAGTTACGTATTGTATTTGATACGTTGGAAGAATTTATAGAAACTGAAGCTGAGGCTAAACTGCGAGTATTTGAAACGCTTAAGCTTACAGGTAGCGAAACTATTAACCGTGCTGACTTTGCAGAAATGCTAGTTAAAATTGGCCAGCTAGAGTTAGATGAAGATATAGAGTTAAAAAGTAAATTTTTAGATGTACTTAACACTGACACTTATATTATTATAGCTACTGAGCTAGGGCTAGTTAGGGGCTACGGTGATGGTACTTTTATCCCTGAAAATAAAGTTACCCGTGCAGAGGCAGTTTGCATGATTAATCGTTTAATTGAAGACTCAACAGATATATCAGATTTAGAGTTACCTTTTTTAGACGTAGCACGTACTCACTGGGCATTTGAGGAAATTGTTAGAGCAACAAATTAATTTTAAGTCGTTCCCTATTTTGGGAGCGACAGTACATAGTAATAATAGATTAAAAGGAGCGATTAAAATGAAATCATTTATACCATTAGTTATATTAACGAATATACTTGGTGCAGTTACGTTACCACACTCAGGTAGATATGAAATTGAAAATAATACAATTTATGAAAATGCTGTAGGGATAGCAATGTCTAGAGCTTATACAGAGCCGATTACAGCAGTTGTTAAAAATGGTGATAATTTAGAATTAGAAATGAGTTTTAATAATACACAATATATGGGCGAATTTACAATTACAGTCAATGGCAAAGTTGTAGAGCACGAAACAATATTGCATGATGATGAAACTAATATGAAAACCATTAGTTTCCCAGTTAATTCATTGCAAGATGATTTAACCGTAGGAATGTATGTGGCACCGATGTCTAGAGATGTTGAATATGGAGTAGAATTTTTTGAAGATACACTTATTTTAATAGAAGAATACCCAGAGCCAGAAATTGAATCTAGTTCAGCATTATTAATAGGTGTGGGAGTTATAGCTATTGGAGCAGCAGGATTTTTTGTGATGGGTAATAAAAAGGGAATAAAGAAAGGTAAATAAATATGAAAAAATTATTTATAGCAACATTATTATGTTTATGCCTATTAGGATGCTCATCAAATGAAAGCGTGGAAGCGACTAATATACTAAGTTTAGAAGAAGAAAGGATAATTCCGCTATCAGTGGCTTTGGTGGATATAGTGGCGGAGTTAGATATACCAATGGTAGCTGTGCCTGATAGCCAATATGAGCTACATCCAGCGGCACAAGGCTTGCCAACAGTAGGATTTTCAATGGCTCCAGATGTTGAACAAATATTAGATATAGACCCTACAACAGTTATATCGCTAGTTACATTAAAATCGATGATAGATACACAGCTTAATGCTGGCGGTATTGAGCCTATGTACGTTAACTTAGAAAATATAACGGAGTTAAAAAATACAGTTCAAGTAATTGGTGATACGTTTGGTAAATCTGAACAGGCAGAACAGTTAATTGCAAACTTTGAAGCTGAAATAGAAGCTGTGGTAGCAGATGTAGCAGATAAAGATGATACGTCTGTGCTAATTTTATTTGGATTTCCAGGAAATTATATGGTAGCATCCGACCTATCATTTGTAGGCCAAATGACATCGTTATTAGGAGTTACAAATGTTGCTGGTGAACAGAAGATGGTATATGTGCAAATGAATTTAGAAGAAATATTAATCCAAGACCCAGATGTAATTTTAAGATTATCTCATGGAGATGCTAGCATAGTAAAAGAAATGTTTGATACGGAATTTATTACAAATCCGTTATGGGCACAGTTTAGTGCAGTACAACAAAATAAAGTATATGACTTAGATGATAGCATGTTTAATGTAAGCGCCACACTAGATACACCTGAAGCAATTCGTTTATTAGCCGATATAATATACGAATAGGAGGTGAATATCATGGAGAATAAAGACCAACAAGATGTAGATTATAGCATTGGCGCAGAGCTATTTTACTACACAGTAGATGGAGAATACTATTATACATTAGCTCCGTGGGGTGAAGATTATGAAACATATAGCATATAACCCTGACGAGTACTACATTCCAGTAGATTATAGTATTAATCCATATGGGACTACTTATACTGTAGTAGAAACTGTAACTTATACTGAATGCCCCGAAACTGGGGGTGATGAAGATTGAGGACAAAATTACTGTTAGTATTGCCAATTTTAGCCATTATTATTTTGAGTGCATATGCACTTAATATTGGAAGCATAGAACTAACATTAGAAGAAATGTGCCAAGTAGTATTTAGCACTTCAACTGAAAATCGGCAAATAGAAATAGTGCGTCTTATGCGAGTGCCACCAATATTCGTAGGAATAATCAGTGGGGCAATGTTCGCCATGTCAGGTGTGCTACTACAAGCCGTAATGAAAAATCCATTAGCCGACCCTAGCATCATAGGAATATCAGGTGGAGCACGCTTTGGCGCAATGCTAGCAACAAGCTTATTTCCAGGCGTATTAATAATGGAGCCGCTACTTGCATTAGTGTTTGGCCTGCTAGCTTGCACCATTATATATGCATTAGCGTGGGAAGGCGACTTAAATCCAGTGAGACTAATTCTTGTTGGGATTGCAATAAATACACTATTTACAGGGCTGCAAAATTTTATTTCGTATATGTTCTCAGCAGGATTTAGTATGCCTACAAGCGTTATAACTACAAGTGGTAATACTATTGATAGTGTAATACACTTAGGATGCTACTTTATATTAGCGTTAATTTTAGCTTTTTCGATGTACAAAAATTGTAACATACTAGGCTTAGGGGACCAAAAGGCGCATTCTCTAGGTATAAACGTTGATAAAACTAGAATATTAATTTCGATAATAGCTGTATTTCTTGCAATCATTCCAACAATATACATTGGGCCTATAAGCTTTGTAGGATTAATAGTACCGCATATAGCAAGGAAATTAGTAGGAAACGATCACAAAGTTTTAATCTTATATAGCGGACTGCTAGGTGGCTGTTTGCTACTATTTGCGGATGTTATTAGTAGAAGCATTATATATCCAGTGGAAATCCCTCTAGATGTAATTATGGCACTAATTGGTGCACCGTTTTTCTTATATATGATAAAAAAAGGTGGAACTTGTTAACCCATCTTTTTTTTTAGATTTTTTAGAAATCAAAAAAGCCGTATGCCTCTATTTTAAAAACTTAATTAAGGAGAAAAAAATGAAAATAATTTATGCAATAATTGGGACAGTTTCGCTAATACTAGGAACGGTAGGTATATTTTTTCCTATACTGCCAACAGTACCGTTTCTATTGCTAACATCGTATTGCTATGCTAAAGCATCACAGCGTTTACATGACTATTTCGTTAATACAAAAATTTATAAAAACCACCTGGAGTCATTTGCACAGAGCCGGTCAATGACTTTAAAAACCAAAGTAACTATATTAGCTACTGCATCAACAATGTTATTATTTCCACTTATTATGATTGACAATCTGCATATGAGAATTTTTATAGGATTACTTTATATATGTAAATATTACTATTTTATATTTAAAATAAAAACTATTCCGAATGTAGAAAAAAAGTGATGAAGAAAGGGCTTAAAAAATGATAAATAAACGCTTAGTAAGAACATCTCCACATAGTATGAAACACGTAAGAACAACAGTAATATGTCAGTGGATAGGGCTAATTTTTAATTTACTAGCCCTATCTGCATTTGCCGCTGTAATTCAAGCTGCTTATGTTGGTAATTTAACTAACTTAGTTATTATCCAAAATGCATTATTAATCGCGGTAGCAATATTAATACGAATGGCCACTACATTAAAAGCAAATAAGGCAGCGTATAATGCTAGTAAAACTATAAAAAATGATTTACGACAAATGATTTACGATAAACTTATAAATTTAGGAATATCGTATAACCAAACAATATCAACATCAAGAGTAATGCAGGTGTCAACTGAAGGAGTAGAGCAAATAGAAATATACTTTGGGCGGTATTTACCACAATTTTTTTATAGCATGTTAGCACCATTAACACTATTTATAGTAATTGCGACAATAAATCTAAAAATAGCACTAATCCTATTAATATGCGTACCATTAATACCTATATCTATAATAGCTGTAAATAAATTTGCTAAAACATTATTTAAAAAATACTGGGGTGCTTATACTAACCTTGGAGACCGTTTCTTAGATAACCTCCAAGGATTGACTACCCTTAAAGTATATGGCACAGATGGGCTTTATCATAAGCAAATGAATAATGAGGCTGAGCATTTTAGGAAAATAACTATGAAAGTATTAACTATGCAATTAAATTCTATAACTATAATGGATTTAGTGGCCTATGGAGGAGCGGCTCTTGGAATTATATTTAGTTTAATAGCTTTTTACGCTGGAGATTTATCTTTAGGACAAACAATTTTCATTATATTAGTTACAAGTGAATTTTTTATACCAATGAGACTACTAGGCTCCTATTTTCATGTAGCTATGAACGGCGTATCGGCGGCTCAAAGTATTTTTGAAATATTAGATACGAATAAAACTGCTGAAAATATAAAAGAAGGAAAATTTAAAACTGGACCAGTACAATTAAAACGAGTATTTTTTAGTTACAATGATAGCAAAGATATTATAAAAGGAATTTCGTTTAAAACTGCAACAACTGGACTGTACTCTATAGTGGGTAAATCTGGCTGTGGTAAATCTACTATAGCATCTCTTTTAATGGGCCTACAGACTGGATTTGGTGGTGAAATACAAATAGGGGGTGTTAACCTAGAGTCTATTAAGGATTTAAATAAACATATGTGTATTGTAAAGCATCAAAGTTATTTGTTTAGAGGAACTATTAGACAAAATTTAAAAATGGCCAATAAACGTGCAACTGATGAACAAATGCTAAATGCGCTAAGGCATGTTCAACTGCTTGGTGAGATTGAAGCTAAAGGCGGATTGGATTTTGTTTTGCAAGAAAATGGCAATAATTTATCTGGAGGACAAAGGCAGCGATTAGCTTTAGCTAGAGCTTTAGTTAGAGACGCAGCTATTTATATTTTTGATGAAGCTACTTCTAATATAGATATAGAGAGCGAAGTGGTTTTTAATAATATTATAAAAAACTTAGCAAAAAATAGATTAGTAATTTTAATATCCCATAGATTAGCCAATGTTATTTCTAGTGATAGAATATTTGTTTTATCGGAAGGAATGTTAGTGGAAGAAGGAACGCATGAGCAGCTTATGGAAAACCGCCGTATTTACTTTGACCTATTTACAACACAAGCAGGGCTAGAGGCTATATACAATAGTAGCCAAGCAATTAAAGTTGAAATGAATGCGGAAAATAATAAAGTTTGTGTTAAAGATAATGATGCTGAAAATAAAGTAGCAGAAGGAATGGCTATTTTTTCAACTTCTACAACTGGAAAGCCTGGTAGTAGTATTAGCGGAAGAGGCTCGGGTGTTATACCAACTGGCCAAGGTGGCAGCAGCGCAGTTGGTATAGGCGTAGGTGTAGGAGGAGGTAGTACCGGCGCAAGTATGAGGTCTGTTCCAAATTCTGATGCTAGTTATGATGATTTGGAAAAATCATTAATTAAACAAGGTTTATACAACCCGGAAAGTAAGGTTATTAAAGATAATGAAGACGGCCAAAAATTTGATTTATCTAAAGTACCCCAAGCTACTTTATTTACAAAATCAGCTTTAATGGGAAATAAAGATAAATAATAAGGGAGGGGGCCGAAGGCCCCAAATCCTTCAACATTCGATTGCTTTATTAAAATTAGCTACAGGAGGGATTTGTTATGAAGGTTATGTCTAAACTGTTAGGCTTAGTAAAACCATTTACGCCAATTATGCTAGTGACTATTACTATGGGTGTACTCGGGTTTTTAGCAGCAATTTTTATTACCGTATTAGGGGCAGTTGGGATAATTAAAGGAGAAATGGAATACCTATATATTTGGCTGTGTGTGCTAGCAGTGTCGCGCGGAGTTTTACGCTATTTAGAGCAATCAAGTGGGCATTATATAGCATTTAAACTATTAGCCTTTATCCGTGATAAAGTGTTTGGCGTACTAAGAAGGTTAGCCCCAAGCAAAACCGATACTAAAGAAAGCGGGCAATTAATGTCGCTAATTACTACGGATATAGAGTTACTTGAAGTTTTCTTCGCTCACACAATTGCGCCAATTGTAATTGCTATTGTAACATCAGCTATAATGATTTTTCTTATAAGTCGATTTTCTATAGAAATAGCTTTAGTAGCTTTAACAGCTTACATTACAATAGGTTTCATTATACCTAAAACAATATCTAAAGCGTCTAGAGACAGTGGTAGAACGCATAGAGAAGATGCAGGAGAGTTAAATCAATACTTTTTAGAATCGTTAAGAGGAATGGAAGAAATTTTATTATATAACTTAGATAAATCTCGCCAAAAAGGCATATATAATAGAAGTGAGGCTTTAGACAAAAGCACAGCAGATATTCGTAGACATGAAGGGAAAACTAAAGCTATAACGGAGGCGGCTATACTAATATTTTCTACAACTGGCCTTGTTGTAGGTGCTATGTTATATCAAAATGGAGATTTATCTTTTGACGGATATTTGCTATCGCTTGTAATGTTAATGTCTTCTTATGGCCCTGTTGTTGCGCTAAGTAATTTATCTAACAACTTAATACAAACTTTAGCATCAGGAGAAAGAGTGTTATCATTGCTAGATGAAAATCCGACTATGCCAGAAGTCACTAACGATGTAACGTTAAGTGAGTACAATATTAAGGCTAAAAACGTTTCGTTTAAATACGATGAACATCCTGTGTTAAACAATATCAGTGTTAACGTAAACCAATCGGAAATACTGGGGATATGTGGTCCTAGCGGTTGTGGTAAATCTACGCTACTTAAGTTGTTGATGCAGTTTTATCGTACGCAAGAAGGGGTATTAACTATTGGGGGTAATGATGTTGATGAAATTAACACCGCAAATTTGCGTAAGTCGGTAGCATTTGTAACGCAGGATACATTTCTATTTAATCAAACGATAGCACAAAACTTACGTGTGGGGAACCCCTCTACAACAGATGCTCAGTTAGTGGAAGTTTGTAGGTTAGCTTCGGTGCTAGATTTTGTAGCTAGTTTACCTAATGGATTTGATACTAAAATTGGAGAGCTAGGAGATAATATTTCGGGCGGTGAACGTCAAAGGCTAGGTATAGCTAGAGCGTTTTTACATGATAGCCAGATTATTTTATTAGATGAGCCAACGAGTAATTTAGATAGTCTTAATGAATGCATAATTTTAAACTCACTAAAAGATTTTGTACGTAGAGGAGATAAAACTGTTATTATAGTTTCACATCGTCAGTCAACGATGAGTATAGCAGATAAGGTTTTAAACTTAGAGCTTACGCTATAATATTTTTTGTTTCACGTGGAACACTGTCGGTTAGTGTAACACTAAGGTGCGGGCTTCGCCCGTGATGGGGACTTCGGCCCCGCACCGACTGCGTAATAATTGTGCTCTAATGATTTAAACGGCTTTTTGTATAGATTAGAAAGGATATAAAAATGAAAATTTTAATTGCATATAATTCAAAAACTGGTAACACTAAAAAATTAGCTACAGGCATTTATCAAACACTAAGAACTCAGTTACCCCAACATCAGATTATTTGTACTCCTATTAATAGGCTAAAATCTATAAACGGTTTCGATGTAATATTAGTTGGTTACTGGGTGGATAAGGGTGGCCCTAATAAAGAAGCTACTAAATTTATGAAAACAATCAAAAACACTAAAGTTGGCATATTTGCAACGCTAGGTGAGCAACCTGATTCAAAGCATGGCATGAAAGCCTTACTCCGCGGCGAAGCGTTAGTTAAGCAAAATAATAATGTTATTGGTAAATTTGCTTGCCAAGGTGCTGTTAGCCCTAAAGTATTAACTTTCTTTAAAATGTTAAACCATATTGATAAAAATCCAAAGCTTAAAGGTAAATTCAACGACGAATTCATTAAAAACCATGCTCTAACACCTGAAAAGGCTAAAATGTATAAACTAGGTGCTATGCATCCTAATGAGCTAGATATAAAGTACGCTTCAGCTTTGTTTAAAGAAAGAATGCTAGAGCGAATAATTTTGTAAGAGGGGGTAAAGCCCCTCTTTATCTATGCCAATGCCAATCCCAAGTATCTAAAAACAAAGTTTCTATTAGATTAACTGCGTCATATAAAAAGCTATCATATTTATGTGGCGGAGGATTGTGTTGATACTCTATGTGAGGTTCAATCGATATATTAAACTCAACTGCTGGTTCATCAAAATATTTAACATAAGGCTCTACTTCTGAATTAAATACTTCAAGCTCGGTAACGTCTGTTATACTTTGAATATTCGGAGCGCCTTGACTTGGCACAATTATATAATGCTCAATGCAAACAACTACAACACCTGTCATAACAGCAATCATAATATCATGTAGTAAAGTACTGCTGCGCTCTCTACCTAAATTTTCTTTGACAACATCCAAACTCTTTTTCATATATACTCCTTTGATATTATTAGCCTGCAACAAAATGCGCAAGCCCTTCTGGAACAGATATTATATTATTTCCAAATAAATCAAGCGTTTTTAGCTTATCCAACCCCTCCATACTATCTGGTAAAGTAGTTAAACTATTTTTAAATAAATTTAGATTTTCTAAATTAGTCAAATTCCCCATACTGTCTGGCAACGAAGTCAACTGATTTCCATACACCTGTAAATTAACTAAATTAGTTAAATGGCCTATACTATCAGGTAAATAAACCAAATTATTATTACCTAAATATAATGTGTCAAGCTTAGATATGTTACCAATAGTTTCTGGCAAATACTCTAACTTATTATTACTAGCATATAAAGTAGTTAAATTTCCCAAATGACTAATACTTAAAGGTAGTCGCGTTAAATTATTATTACTTAAAACTAATCGGTCTAAATTAGATAAATTACCAATAGTATCTGGAATAGACTCCAATTTATTATCATCTAAAACTAAACTTTTTAAATTAGTCAAATTGCCAATACTATCCGGAAGCGATTTTAACTGGTTTTTACTTAAAGACAACATCTCCAAATTAGTTAAATTACCAATAGTAGCAGGCAAATACTCCATATTGCTATTAGTAATTTCAAGCCAATCTAAACTATTTAAATATCCTATAAACTCAGGCACAGCTTCAAAATTATTATTTACTAAATATAGCTTTTGCAAATTAGTTAAATTCCTTAACTGGCTAAGCTCGTCCACATCCGTTACACCATATACGTAAAGTACGTTTAAATTAGTCAAATTCCCAAGCTGCTCCAACTGCCCAGCGCCTACCCAGCCTAGCCCTACAAAAGATTTATCTTGCGTGCGCGAAATTAAATCCTCATAACTATCTGCTGTTAAAGTCGTAATCTGGTCAAAATTATCTTGAGTTAAATTTACATACTCCTCCTCATTACCAAACAACAACACTGCAATACGTCTGCTTAAAGCATTATCTTTAGCAGGATTTTCCACTGGGTCTATAGGCTCTACCTCTGGTACCACAGCAGCATAATCATTCTCAAGACTCCCAAACCCCACGGTAGATATAAGCTCTTCAATAGACGACGAATCTTCACCATCAGCCATTTCATATCTATACCAGATAAATATAGTTGCGCCAATCCCTATAACTAGTGCAAGTAGTACTACAATCAATCCCACCCCTATTTTTATAAACAATTCATCTTTGTCTATATGCATCTTATCAATCCTTTCCGTTATTAATTTGCACCAACTCCAAAGTAAATCGCTTTCCCCATTGTTTAGATATAAATATTATTCTAATCCATAGTATAAAACAAAAAGTGACATATTTCAACTACTTTGGTCATTGAAATGTACCTAATTGTATTATAAAATAGAAGTAGTAAATCTTAACGGCTACTTTTAGGTTCCGATTTGTACACTGTTACATAGTATACGGTATGGAATTATTAAGCAAATATTAAGGAGGGAGAGATTTATGGAAACAACAATTGTAGATGAAATAGGGGAGTATTACTTAGAAAATGAACTAGGTATTTATAAAGGTAAAACAATATCTAAGGCTGTTGAACAAGGAATTATTCAGAAAATTAAATATTTATTATGTTATGATCAGTTAACTGCGCTGCCTAATAGGCAGATGTTTAGTGTGTATTGTAAGCAGTTAAAAGGGAACTCATTTACTGCTATTCTTATTGATATAGCTAAGTTTAAACAAATCAATGTAGTTTATGGCGATAAAATTGGGGATTTAGTATTAGTGGATATTGCTGAGCGTCTTTCTCATATTGTTTCACAAGTGGAGGGGGTGGTGATAAGATATTCTGGCAACGAATTTATGTTGCTACTAAAAGAGGGTAGTGTTAGTGGTACTATAGAAAATTTTTATAATAAAAAAGTTCTACCGTTAATTTCGCTAGTATACTCCGAACAGCGCCCTATATATATGCAGTTTAATTCAGTGGCTATTACGTATCCTAACCAAAGTTGTAATATGGATGATATGCTTACTAAAATGTATGTTATGATTAGAGAGAGTAAGGAGCGTAATGTAGAAGAGTTATTGGAATTTGACCCACGCGTTTATGAAAAGTATATAAGAGAAGAATCTATTAAAAATAAGCTCCAAGCTGCCATTAAAGCTGATGAATTTATTCTATTTTATCAGCCTATTGTAGACGCAAATCAAAAAATCTGTAAAGCAGAAGCTCTTATACGCTGGGTGAATGAGGAATTAGGTTTTGTATCTCCTATAGACTTTATTTCTATTGCTGAGAGTACTCATATTATTGTGGATTTAGGTTATTGGATTATTGAGAGGGCTTCTAAAGACTTAAGCTATTTATTTTCAAGGGGTGAAGAAGTACAAATTTCTATTAATATTTCACCTGTTCAACTTATGGAAGATTCATTTGTGGAAAAAGCTAAGCATATTTTAGACAAACACAATATTGACTATAAATATATTTGCTTTGAAATCACTGAATCTATTCTACTACAAGAACGTGGGATTGTAATAAATAATATTAGAAAATTGCAAGATATGGGAATTACTATGGCACTTGATGATTTTGGAACAGGTTATTCTGCTTTTAGTTATTTAAAGGAATACAATTTAGACATTTTAAAAATCGATAAAGCTTTTGTAGATGACCCTAGCGAAAAAACTGTTGCTGTTGTTCAAGGTATGTATCAAATAGCACAGGCGCTAGATATGCAAGTTATTATTGAGGGTGTTGAAACTCAAGACCAGTTTAATAAATTTAAAAAATTTGGCTTAATCCAAGGTTACTTTTTCTCTAAACCTTTAGCTTGGCCAGATTTTATAAGAAAATTAGGTAGCTAACTTTACAAGACCAACCCCGTTAGGAGTTGGTCTTATTTTTACATAAATTCCATTGACCAATCATTTTGTTGTAGTGCGATTAGTTTAGTATCTATAGAAGGGTTTGTTATAAATTGAATTGCTAATGATGATTGGGCGATTGCTGCATTTATAATCTCCTCAGATGGATTTTTAATAAACTGAACAGCAAAGCCTTCCTGGCTAACAGCAGCTAGCTTAATCTCTTCAGATGGGTCTTCTATAACCTCAATAACCATGCCACATTGCTTAACAGCAGCTAGCTTAACCTCCTCAGACGGATTTTCCATATTAGCTATAGCCCAGCCACACTGTTTAACAGCAGCTAGCTTAATATCCTCAGATGGATTAGTTATAAAATCAATAGCACGCCCATTTTGTAAAACTGCGCTCAGTTGTATCTCCTCATTAGGATTTTGAATAAACTGGATAGCAAATCCTGTTTGATTTACTGCCATATGTTGCAACTCTAAAGTAGGCTCTTGGATAAATTCTATGGCCGTACCATTTTGGGAAACTGCCACTAACTTTAGTATCGACGAAGGATTATTAACAAACCGAATAAGTCGGCCATCTTGCTTAATAGCGGCTAATTGCATAGCTCCCGTAGGCTTATCTATAAACTCTAATGCACCACAAAACTGCTTAATAGCGGCCCATTTCATTTCATTAGATGGATTATCTATAAATCTAATAGTCTCGCCAAATTTATTAATAGCTGTCCATTTCATGTCATGCGATGCATCTTTAATATATTCAATCGCAAATACACTTTGGTTAAGAGCTTCCCACTTTACTTCATCAGAAGGATTATTTATAAACTCAATAGCAAGTCCGTCTTGCCTAACAGCCGCTAACTGCATTTCAATAGAAGGATTATCTATAAACTCAATAGCAAGCCCATCTTGTTTAATAGCAATCCAACTTATCTCATCAGATGGATGTTTAATAAACTGAATGGCTAATGGATTACTATTAACAGCAACAATCTGTATTTCCTCAGCTGGATTATCAACATATTGTAAAGATAGAGGATTGCGATTAATTGCAGCAAGTATTACCGTATCAGATGGATTTTCAATATATTTTAGGGCGCGACCATATCCTTTTACAGCAGCAATTTGTACATCCTCAGATGGATTATCAATATATTTAATACAGTGCCCCGATTTGGTAACAGCAACAAGTTGAGCATTTAGAGTAGGATGCTTAATAAACTTAATATTATCAGCACTAGCCTTAACTGCTTCTAACTGAACAGCTTCAGTTGGGGAACATATAAACCTAATAGCTTTGGCATTTTCCCGAACAGCTTTAAATTGGCGTATTTCAGTAGGATTATTAAACCACTTAAGATAAGACCAGTCACAATCTTGAATACGAGCATGTCGTATAGTTGATGAATTTATTTGATAACGTTTCATAAAATCTCCCCTTAAAGGTTTTTGTACTTACTTAATAATATGTTTTTTAGAGTAAAATTAAAATAATAATATTAAATTTAGTAAATTTTTATTTTGGTTTATAATTAAACAAACAATAAGCCTCATATCTATAAAGATACAAGGCTCCACATTTAGTTAAACATATATTTATAATGCACACCTTCGTTAGAAATAACTTGTAAATTAATACCGAAATCTTTTCCAAGGTGAGATAAATAAAACTTGTAATACTCAGGATAAGTACCATCCATCTGTACACAAGGCCTCATTATACCTTTATCTTCTATCAAAATATCACCAATTTTTTTACTATTATTTAAAACTGGTAAAATAAACTCAAATGCTTTACGGAAATGTTCTTGTTGGCTAAAATCTTCCCCTAATAGCTTATAAGTATCAAGGAATCCTTTAAGTGCCATAGCAGTATAAGCAAGCGCTCTAGTTCTTAGCAATTCTTCAGGTAAACTACCATCTTCTTCAATCTGATCAAGACGAGAATTAATTTGCTTAAGTAACTCATCTTTATGCTTATCTAAATCGCCAACAAAATAATGTAACTGAGTTAATAACAACGTATATAAAACACCATGATTATTAGGTGCATCACGCTCTTCAAGTCCAATAGGGCTAGTCTCTAACCAAACTAGTAACTCGCTAATCCACTTTTGTAGTGGAGCATATACATCATCCCCAAGCATACCTTCATCATATAAATGCTTAAGCGTAAGAAACCCATAACCCATATTAGAACCAAAATCGATAATACCAAATCCGCGGCCTTTACCCCACTCTGGATGGTTTGTTACCATTTGTGAATAATTTAAATTAGGTAACATTCTTGTATCTGGATTGATAAAAAAGCTATCAAGATGCTTAACTAGAACATCCTTATACTTATCTTCACCAGTAATGTAATACATAAGCGATGCAAGATTAACAACCATCGAAGTTTTGCGAAGTCCTTGCTTTGCATATAAAATTGACTCTGGATTAACTTGGCCATCTTTACGAACCCAAGGTTTAGACGCATCAGATTCATCAGGATAAAAATATGAAGATAGACTAAAATATTGATGTTTATCAAGATGTTTAACAAAATCTGGACGATTAAATGTTACTGATTGCACATCATATGTGAAAATCTCGTCCACTATTTCTTTCATTTCTGCAATTTGCTCATCTGTAAGCTTTGCTTTAATGTCATCTAATTCAGCCTTAGTAAGAGTAAAAAAGTTTTGGTTAAAATCGATGCAATACTTGTCATATAGTTTTGTTACTTCCATTGTAATAAAATCCTCATTTCTTTTTTAGTATAATTTCAAAATTTATTATGCCCAATAACTAAATAAATAATTTACACTATGTATTTTAGTCACAGAAGCGAATAATTAGTGCACATAGCTCATATAAAAATCTTATAAGGTGTGCTTCTTATATCTTATTCAACATACTAAATAAATTATTCAACTTTTTTTAAAGTGAGGTGTAAAATGCATAAAAACCAAATTGACGATTTAATAAAAGATATTCCTAAAGGTCAAAACATAACCGCGGAACAATTACAACCCATTTTAAGCGGTATTATGGAAATGATGTCGCAACAGCCTACTACAGCAGAACTTAAGCCTCAAACTACCCCATTGCTATCAGTCCAATTACTTAATCAAGAATTAGAATTAGAAAAGCAAATGAATAAAAATTTAATTGCTGAACTGCAAGCCCAAAAGCAGGAGAGATTACGATTAGAAGATGCTATTCAAGTTTTTGGCAAGGAAAAGGCTAGGTTAGAAGAGAGAGCTCTAACGGAAAGTAAAACATGTTTGATTTTAGGTGCTGATATTAAAAAGTTAGAACGTAATCTGCAAGACTTAACCGAAGTATTAACTAAAACTAAACAACAGCTTCTAGAGACTAAAGCTGAACTAAAAACTACTAAACAGCAGTTACTAGATGCAACAACAGCTATTAAAAAAGCTAACTCTAAAGCTTCAGAAGAAGGGGTTCAGCAACAACAGTTAGCGGCTGTTCGTGAGCAGTTAAAGTTAGCTAAAAATCAATTATCAGATACACAGGCAGAACTAACTTCTATGACTACACAATTATCAGATACACAATCTGAACTGCTAGTTACTAAGAAACGCTTAACTGCCACCCAAACGGAGTTAACTGCTTATAAATTAGTAGATAAAGAGGAAATGAGTAAACTTAAATACAATTTAACTAGGGCTACTGCTGAATTAGAGGCAACTAAAAAGGAACTGCTATGCGCGCAGTTGGATTTAAATGCTTTTGCCAATGAAGAAGAAGAAGAAGAGCCACAAGAAACAGAAGTGCTAATTCCTGAAGTTGCTAAGTTACATTCTAAACTGTAGTTAAAAAGTTGATAAGGTTTCAGTAATAGCGACTGGAACCTTATCTAACAATTCCAAAATACGGGGATATTTAGATTTAGTTCGGGGCAAAATTTACATAGTTAATAAATAGAAAAGGAGAACAAAAAGTGGATAGAATAAAAGCGAAAATTAATAACTTATTTGATGAGAAATTACAAGAGTTACCTTCTGATGAATTAATAACAAAAGGACAACTCCAGGAGCTATTTATGGGTCTTGGGGAAATAGTTAAGGATGACCCAAAAAGTAATATTGAGTTCTATTCTGATAGTGATTTAGTAAGGCCAAAAGAAATTCCAACTAGAAAAGGAATAAAAGTAAGTAGACCGTTAAAAAAATTCTCTACTAATATTGACAATGTAGAAGTGGAAGATTTAAAAAAGCAGTTGGCACAAACTCAAAATGAATTAGAGTCAATAAAAACCATTTTATTAGAAGAACAAGCTCAAAGAGTAGAAAAGCAGTACCAATTGGAAGAAAAACGCCAACAATTAGAAGAAAAACAGCTACAACTAGATGATGCAAAACAAGAAATGGGTAAAATAATTGAAGAAATCGAAAACTATAGAATGGCATTAGAAGAAGCAGGGGCTAGCGTTTTTGCTGTAGAAAGCGAGTTAGAAGGAACAAAAGCCCAGTTAGAAGAGGCAAATAGAGAGATAGAGCGAAAAACTAAACAAATAGCACAAGGACAAGAAGACTTAGCGAATTCAAATAAAAAATTAGTAACTGCTCAAAATAAATTAGAAGATACAAAACAAATATTATTCATGACACAAGATGAGTTATATAGATACCAATCAATCCACTCGAAATTAGGCGATTTAATAAAACTAAATCCAATATAAACACAAGCTAAAATAAACATAAATAATATACGTAATGGCATAAGCTAGAAATATGATACAAGTATAGGGGGATGCCATAAATGAAAATAACACAAAATATGCTACAAACAGCACACGCTAGCATAATTAAACAAGATTTAGGGATAAATCCAACAGAAAATATCAATATAGATGAAATATGTCTTTATCACTTACAAGAGTTAACGGTTGAAGAGTATTCGCAAAGTATAGAAAATGTATTTAGCGCCTTAACGATTGAAAATATTAATGTTATCTATTTAATTATAGGCAACAAAAAAGGAGTTAATTTTTATTTTGGAGTAGTGCAAAATAAGTATAAGAGCGAAATTGAAATAACAAATATAGGTGAAGATATTTTAAAACAGAGTATGCAAGGGAATTTTCGTGGTAGTAAAGTTGTTAAATTAGATGAATTTAAGAGGCAAGAATTAATAAATACATTTGATGAAATGAGCCACTATGGTGTAATAGAAGGTGTGCCAGGAGTTATGGAGCCTTCTAATCAAAGAGTTGATAGGTTAATAGACGTAATGTTAGGAGAGATGTTTGCAGTATGTTTACTAGCAGCTCCATTAAGTTTTGGTGAAATAGATAGTATAGAGCAAAATTTGTACGAGGTATATGATAGTCTTAGTGATAAAAATTTTAAATTTGCGCCTAAGGTAGATAAGCAAAATACTACGAAGAACTTAGCATTAAATACATTTGATGATGATTATGACTTAATTATGGATTTTGACCAACCGGAAATTGAAGTTAAAGAGGAGCCAAGGCGGAATATACAAGAGTGGATTAAATATATAGATGAGATAATGTTGAAGAGATTAGATTATGGTAAAGGGAAAGGGTTATTTCTAACAACAACGTTTTTAGCAACAACACACCGTCCAAGTTTAACTATGTTAGGTAATACAATGAAAGCTCTATATTCTGGTTATAAAGGGAACAAAGTGCCTATTGAGTTTATTCCAATCTATGATAAAAAGTTATTAAAGTTATATAAAAACTTCCAAATCCCATTAGCTGACCTATCTGAAGAGGAGAGGCTGCATAGCATATATTCACAACATAGTGTAAATAACACAATTCCATGTGCTAATTGGATATCCACAAACGAGTTAGCATTAATGGCAGGGCTGCCACATAAAGAGGTGGTGGGGCTTAGTATAAAAGAAGAAATTGAATTTGGATTAAATTTTACTCCATTAGAAAACCAAATAGATTTAGGGAAATTAATTCAAAGAGGGAATAAACTAGATGTTATTGTAGGTTTAAATAAGGATGAATTAAATCAAAACATATTTGTAACAGGTATAACAGGTAGTGGAAAAACTACAACATGCCAAAACATATTATTAGCCAGTAACCTTCCTTATATGGTAATTGAGCCTGTTAAAACTGAGTATAGAATATTAGTGGAAGACCCAGAAGTAATAATATTTACACTAGGGCATGAAAATTTAGCGCCGTTTAGGTTAAATCCATTTGAATTTTATCCGCATGAAAATATATCGTCTAGAGTGGACCGGATAAAGGCTAGTATTGAAGCTGGTTTTAATATTAAATCAAGTATATCACCAATAATTGAAACTGCTATACATGAGTGTTATAGAGATTATGGCTGGAGTATATCGTCTAACAAAAATAGAAAATTTGCTGACCCATTCGCTGATGGAGTGTATGCATTCCCTACTATTTCTGATTTGATAGTAAAAATTACTGAATTAAGTTTTGATGGCTATAGCGATATAAATTCTATAAAAGCAAGATTATATAGTTTAACTGTAGGGGCTAAAGGCTTAATGTTAAATTCAAAACGTAGCGTGGACTTTAAGGATTTATTATATAAAAAGGTAATTTTAGAATTAGATGGAATTAAAAATGGTACAGAAAAAGCTTTAATTACAGGTTTTATACTTACTAATCTTAATGAAGCTTTAAAGGCAAATTTTTTAGAAAATCCTGATTTTAATCATATAACTTTAATAGAAGAGTCTCATAGGCTACTAAAAAGATATGGTGATAGGCAAAGTGTAGAAGTGTTTTCTGATATGTTAGCTAAAGTGTCTAACTATGGGGAAGCTTTGATAATAGTGGACCAAATTCCAAATGAGCTTATGCCAGAAGTGTTGAAAAATACTAATACTAAAATTATTCATAAGCTTTATGCTCAAGAAGATAAGGAGACTATTGGCAATGCAATAGCGTTATCGCAGAGTCAGAAAGAATTTTTATCACGGTTGCAAGTAGGTAGAGCTGTTGTTTTTTCACAAGGGTGGAATAAATCTATGCAAGTTCAAATTAACTGCCGTACTTATGCTAGCAAGGCTATAGTTGATAATGATACTTTACGAATGCGTGCTCTTGAGTATTATAGGTCTACTTACAAACGAGGTATTATTCCGGGGCTGCAATGGTTAGAGCAGTTACCAAATCTAGTTCATGTGGATGCTTATATGGATATGATACAAGAGGAAATAATGAAAGATGAGTACACTGCGCTATCAAATGGCCGTTCTAATATAAGTTTGTATCAGTATTTTAATTCCATTGTTAATGTGGATACTCAAGATTTTATTAACTTCGCATTTTCTTTGTATCCTAAGGTGCTTACACAATTTCAACGCGATGTTATAACTACTCTAATTAACGATATTGCTAGCGGTAAGCTAGAAGTTGGTAATATTACTGTTTTACCAGCAGATACGCATAAAAGATTAATTGATAATGGATTAACTTTATAAAGGGGAGTCAAACCTTCCCCTTTTTTTGTGCGTAAATTTTGTGTTTAAAGTTGATTTTTATTTTGGAACTGAGTAATAAGTTTGAAAAAATCATCTTGAGATTTGAGGCTAATTCTACCTTGTAAAGTAGATGTTTTAGGCAAAAATACTTTAATTCTATATGGCACAACTGATACATTAAGAGGAAACTTTGGCCCCATTTCACCATCAACATCAGTTACAAACTGATTAGAGTCGTTAAGACAATTAATAGTTAATTTAGAACATTTTAAATAATCTACATTAGGATTAGATACATGTTCGCCCTGTAGAACCTGAACAAATAAACGAGGGATTTCATATCTAGCAACATCTTTAATAGCAATTAAATCAAAGTAGCCATCCTCAATACTAGCATCTTTTGCAATACGATTAAATCCTCCTGCACCTTGCCCATTAAAAATAAGCACAAGCACATAATGTCCCTGAAGTAAACGTGGTTGTTCATCAACGACATACTCAATTTCTAAATCCATTGATTCATAGTTTTGTAGTTCTTCAATCCCTTTAACATAATAAGCTAATTTACCAAGATTTTTTTTAAGAGTTAAATCTGTATTATGTGAAACTCCACTAAAAATGCCCATATTACATACATTAATAAAATATTTCTCATTCACTCGACCAATATCTACAAAACGGGGTTCGCCTGTTTCAAGTAAGCTAAGTGCATCAGTCACATTAGAAGGGATGTTAGCAGTGTTCGCAAAATCATTTGCAGTACCTAAAGGGAAAATTAATAAAGGCAAATCAATTTTTTTTCTAATCATACCATTAATACAGCCATTAACAGTGCCATCTCCACCTGAGATCATAATTAAATCAGTATCATCTTGGGTAACTTCATCAACAATAAATTGCTCAATACTACCAGGCGCATAACTTCTAAAAACTGTAAGTTGATACCCTAATTGTTGAACCTTATTTGCGATAAAGTCTAGAGAGCCTTGAATACGTCTATTTCCGGCTTTTGGGTTATACAATAATAACGCTTTTTTCATAATAAAAAACCCTTTCTTAAAAAACTAATTTAGACTATTATAAAGGTAAATTATGCTAAGGACAACCAAAATATGCAAAATAAGTAAAACCTACTTGACTACAGAAAATAAATAATCTATACTAATACTAGTGCTTAAATGGTTTAGGAGGTAAATTATGAAAAGAACATTTCAGCCAAAAAAACGACAAAGAAGTAAAGAACATGGTTTTAGAAAACGCATGAGAACAAGAACTGGACGAGCAGTTATCGCTAGAAGACGTGCTAAAGGTAGAAAAAAATTAACAGCATAAAACAAGGTCGCGTTTTGGTAGCGACCTTATTTTAATATAGGTGCGAGGTAGGACATGGTATCATTAAAGAAAAATGGCGAGTTTAAACGGGTATATAGTAGAGGAAGATCCTATGCTAATAAATACCTAATAATGTACAAGCTAGCGAGCAATTATAAGATAAGCCGTGTAGGAATATCAGTAAGCAAAAAAGTGGGTAATAGCGTAGTAAGAAGTAGAGTTACAAGACTAATTAGAGAGAGCTATCGGCTAAATGAGGGTGATATTACATATCCAAGCTGGGATATTGTTATTATTGCTAGAAATAGTACAAATGGAGCAAGTTATCATGAGATAGAAATGGCACTAGTGCAGTTGTTAAAACAGCATAAAATTTTTCAGGCAAATAAGAAAATTTGCTAAACTACCTAGCTAAAATCTATAAGACGCGATATATTTAAAGAGGGCGAATATATGAAAAGACTAGCACTTAAATTAATCAGATTTTATCAAAGACAAATATCGCCAGCTTTAGGACCAAGGTGTAGATATACACCAACTTGTTCTCAGTATGCCTACGAGGCTATACAACTACATGGAATTTTTTACGGGGGCATACTCACAGTACTAAGACTTTTAAGATGTAATCCTCTATTTAAACCAGGATATGACCCCGTACCACAAAGACGAGGAGGTAAGTAATGTTAACAGCTTTTTTCGGTGCTATATTCAATATTATATTTGAAGGTATGGCGCTATTAACACACATAGGTACGCTTGGATTTGCTATTATAGTGTTTACCTTAGTAACTAGATTGTTAATGACACCTTTACAAATTAAACAACAGCGTAGTACTAGAATGATGAGTAAGCTCCAACCAGAAATGAAAGCTATTCAGGATAAGTATGTAAATAGGAAAGACCAACAATCGCAAATGCAACAATCCCAAGAAATGCAAGCTTTGTACAAAAAATATAATGTAAACCCTTTTGCAGGATGTTTACCATTATTAATACAATTACCATTAATTTATGCTTTATACGCCGTACTAAGACAACCTAGTAAATATATTACTAAGTTAGCTGAATTGTATAGCTTAATTGCAAGTACAATTGAAGCGACTGTATCGGATATAGGAATTAAACTTACTGCTTTAATAGCAGAGTATCCTATGAGTAGTACAGCACAATTAGAACTTAGTAAGATAGACATTCCATCAACTGCGGATTATATATCAAATTTTACTACTCAGCAATGGGCAGCTCTAATGGAGGTAGCTCCAGAGTTAAATGGAGTATTAACACAGTTACTACAACAAAAGTCAGATTATGAGTACTTTCTATTTAACCTAGTTGATGCACCTTCACAACTAGTATCTAGTGGTAATTACTTAGCATTTATAGTGCCTATACTTGCAGGGGCATCTACATTCATATTCAGTAAAATTACTATGGCGCAAAGTCGTCCTACTCCATCACCAGATGCACAGGAGAACCCAGCTGAGAGTGTAGCTAAAACTATGAATATAATGATGCCTATTATGATGGGATTTTTCTCTTACACAGTGCCATCAGGACTCGCTTTATATTGGATTGCGGGTAACTTAATTATGATGGGACAACAAATATGGGTTGGAAGATTAGTTGCTAAAGAAATGACTGCACTTGACGAACAGCTTGAGAGAGAAAGAGCAGAGAGAACTGGACCTAAGAAAAAGCGTAAAAAGCGTCCACCACAAGAAGGCGGCGCAACTAATAGTGGACAAGTTTCTGTAAATGGGTCTAATGGGTCTGGTGCAGAAAAAGTTCGTAAAGAACGAAAACAACCTGGTAAATAATTAGAAAGGAGTGAGCAATTCCTCTTTAGTGTTGCTCAACATGTGGCTAAATTTATGAAATTTATTGAAAAAACTGCAAAAAGTATAGATGTTGCTGTTACAGAGGCTTTAATGGAGCTTCGGACTACCTCCGAAAATGTTGATATTGTGATTTTAGAAAAAGGATCTAAAGGATTTTTTGGCATTGGAGCTAAACCGTTTAAAGTTAGGGTAACATTAAAAGAGATTGAAAAGCTTACTGAAGTAAATAATAAAGCTGCAGAGTCGGTAACGACTGTGCAGCAAAACTTTACTGAAACTAAAGATATCCCAGCTAAAGATACTGAAACTGATAATAAGATAGTAGAAGTTGAAAATATTGAAACTAAAGATACTGAAACTGAGAGTGTCATAGTAGAATCTGAAAATATTGAAACTAAAGATATTGATAATAACATAGTAGAATCTGAAAATATTGATACAGCAGAGCATTATATGCCGCCAGTAGATATTGCGGAAAATATAAAAGTTGATATAGATACTGAACTTAAAGCTAAAGAGTTTTTATCTAAAATTGTAAATGAAATGAATATGAATTGTAAGATTGATTCTCGTATTATAGATAATAAAGTTATTGTTAATATTACAGGTGCTAAGCTAGGCGCTTTAATAGGCAAAAGGGGAGAAACGTTAGAATCATTGCAATATTTAACACAAATCGTAATTAATAAATCTAATACTAAATATTATAAAGTTGCTTTAGATGTTGAAAACTATCGTGCTAAAAGAGATGAAACTTTAGTAAGACTTGCTCATAAGCTATCAGAAAAAGCCATTAAAAATAATAGAGCAGTATTTTTAGAACCTATGAACCCTTATGATAGGCGTATAGTCCATTCGGCGTTACAGGATAATGAATTTGTTATAACACAAAGTGAAGGTAAAGAACCTGCTAGACGAGTGGTTATAAAACTTAAAGAGGATTTGAGAAAGGAAGAAAGTTGATGTATCAAGACACCATAGCAGCTATAGCTACACCTCAAGGCTTAAGTAGTGTTGGAATTATTCGTATAAGCGGAAGTGAGGCAATAGATGTTATTGACAAAGTATTTACAAAACCTTTAAAAAATGTAGCAAGCCATACTATTAATTATGGCCATATTGTGGACTCCGATAATAATATAATTGATGAAGTTTTAGTTATGTTAATGAAGGCTCCTAAAACTTATACACGTGAGGATGTAGTTGAAATTAATTGCCATGGCGGGTCTGTTGTATTAAATAAGGTGCTTCTGGAAGTTGTAAAAAATGGAGCTAGAATTGCAGAAAATGGCGAGTTTACAAAACGAGCTTTTTTAAATGGTAGAATTGATTTGGCACAAGTAGAAGC
Source organism: Candidatus Parepulonipiscium sp. PG-Nuni2H_MBin01 (assembly GCA_001994995.1). GTDB lineage: Bacteria > Bacillota > Clostridia > Lachnospirales > Cellulosilyticaceae > Parepulonipiscium > Parepulonipiscium primum. Next base: position 69,378 of record MDJM01000033.1, read on the forward strand.
TGTTATGGATATTATTGAGGCTAGAACAGAGCTTGCATTAAACCAAGCTATAGGCCAATTAGATGGAAAATTATCGGCTTATATTAATAATTTTCAGCAGACGTTGTTAGGGATTATTGCTAGAATTGAAGTTTCTATTGATTATCCTGAATATGAGAGCGAGTTAGATAATGAAGTTAAAGAAGATATAGTAATATTAAATGATAAACTTAAGCAATTACTATCCTCAGCGGATACAGGGAAAATGATTAAAGAAGGAGTAAAAACCGCTATTGTAGGAGTGCCTAATGCGGGAAAATCATCTTTATTAAATGCTCTTCTTGAAGAAGACAAAGCTATTGTTACAGATATTGCAGGAACTACTCGTGACGTGGTAGAAGCATCTATTAATATTGGAGGTGCTCAATTTGTACTTTGGGATACTGCTGGAATTTGCGAGACGACAGATACTGTTGAACAAATAGGAATAAAGAAGGCAAAGGAATGTATTGAAGTTGCTGATTTAATATTATTAGTTTTAGACGGTTCTAGAGAATTATATGATATAGAGACTGAGTTAATAGACAGCTTGTTAAATAAAAATAATGTTATTTATGTTACGAATAAATCAGATTTAAATATAAAAGTAGTATTAGAAAACTCTATTGGTGTATCAGCTAAAAATAAAATTGGCTTAGATGAGTTAAAACAAATAATGGTAGAAAAGTCTATAGGATTTCAAGTTTTAGATGGCGGAATTTCTAATCAACGCCAGAAAGAATCATTGGCTAAAGCTATTAATAGTTTAGATAAAGTTTTAGTTTCAATTTATAACAATATGCCTGAGGATTGTTGGGCTATTGATTTGCATGATGCATATGGTTATCTTGGTATGATTATTGGAGAGTCATTAAAAGAAGAAATTCTTGATGGATTGTTTAGTAGGTTTTGTTTAGGGAAATAATAGATAGGAGAAGGTAATGCCTAATATAGATATAGCAGTAATAGGAGGCGGACATGCAGGATGCGAGGCAAGTTTAGCAGCAGCAAGACTTGGCAAGAAAACTATAATGTTCACTATGAATATAGAAAGTATAGCAATGATGCCATGTAATCCAAATATAGGAGGCACATCTAAAGGGCACTTAGTAAAAGAAATTGATGCACTAGGTGGTGAAATGGGGCGTAATATTGATAAGGCATTTATACAATCTAGAATGTTAAACTTAGCAAAAGGCCCAGCTGTGCACTCATTACGTGTACAAGCAGATAAAGTTAAGTATACTCAAGAAATGATTAAAGTGCTAGAGCATACCGAAAACTTGCTTATAAAGCAACAAGAAATTGTGGAGATATTAGTACAAGACAATAAAGTGGTGGGAGTAAAAACTGCAACTGGTACTATATATAATTGTAAGTCAGTTGTGCTAGCCGGCGGAACGTATATCCAGTCTCGTTGCTTAATTGGTGAATATATTGAATATACAGGACCAAATGGATTAAAAAGTGCTAAAGCAATCTCTGAAAATTTAAAAATGTTAGGGATTGAAATTAGAAGATTTAAAACGGGTACTCCGGCAAGAGTAGATGCAAGAACTATAGATTATGATAAAATGGAACCCCAATATGGAGATGAGCAGATAGTACCTTTTTCCTTTTCAAATATAAATTCGGACATAACGAAAGAACAATTACCTTGTTATCTAACTTATACAAATTTAACTACACATAAAATTATTCAAGACAACTTACATCGTTCGCCGTTATATTCAGGAGTAATAGAAGGTGTTGGACCTAGGTACTGCCCTTCTATAGAAGATAAAATTGTAAGATTTTCAGATAAAGAGCGGCATCAAGTTTTTGTGGAGCCAGAAGGTGAAAATACTACTGAAATGTATGTACAAGGAATGAGCTCATCTTTACCAGAGCAAGTACAACTAGATATGTTGCGCTCAATTCCAGGGTTAGAAAACGTAGAAGTGATTAGAACTGGCTATGCAATTGAATATGACTGTATTAACCCGTTACAATTAAATCATTCCCTAGAACTTAAATTTATAGAAGGCTTCTTTTGTGCTGGTCAAGTTAATGGGAGTTCAGGATATGAAGAGGCTGCGGCGCAGGGCCTTATAGCAGGTATTAATGCTGTTCTTAAAATTGATAAAAAGCCACCTTTAGTTATTGATAGATCAGAAGGGTATATAGGAGTATTAATCGATGACCTTGTTACAAAAGGAACTTTAGAACCGTATAGAATGATGACTTCGCGTGCAGAGTATAGATTATTGCTAAGGCAAGATAATGCTGATATTCGGTTGCGTGATAAAGGATATAATGTAGGCCTAATTGATGAGACAACATATCAACAATTTATATTTAAAAAACAGGCTATTACTAACGAAATAGAACGTCTTAAAACAGCCTATGTTGGTACCAATGAGATGATACAGTCTATATTAGCTAAAAAAGGGAGTACTGCATTAAAGTCGGGTGTATCAATAGCAGAATTGTTAAAGCGCCCAGAACTTGAATATAAAGATTTTGATATGATTGATATAAATAGACCTAATCTGGAGCCAGATATTATTGAGCAGGTTCAAATTGAACTTAAATATGAAGGTTATATTAGTCGACAGCTTAAACAAGTAGAACAGTTTAAACGTTTAGAGAAAAAAGCTATTCCTCAAGATATTGATTATGAAGAGGTATATAGCTTAAGAAGTGAAGCAGTACAAAAACTTAAAGAGATAAGACCCATTTCTATAGGCCAGGCCTCCAGAATATCAGGTGTATCTCCGGCGGATATATCGGTGTTGCTTATTTATCTTGAGCAACTAAGACGTAGAAAGTAGGAAGTATGTTAATACAAGCAGCCAACAAATTAAATATAAGTTTGACTACACTTCAAGTGGAGCAATTACACTCATATAAAGATTTATTACTAGAATGGAATAAAAATATAAATTTAACTGCTATTACAGATGAAAAAGAAATATTAACTAAACATTTCTTAGATTGCATGACAGTTAATAATGCTGTAAATTTAAATGAAGTTGATTCATTAGTGGATATAGGAACTGGTGCGGGGTTTCCTGGCTTAGTATTAAAAATAGTATTTCCCCATCTAAAAGTGACATTAGTGGATTCGCTAAATAAAAGGCTTAATTTTTTAAATGAAGTTATCAATAATTTGGAATTAGATGATATTGAGTGTATTCATTCAAGAGCAGAAGATTTAGCTAAACAAAAACAATATCGTGAACACTTTGATATATGTGCCGCAAGAGCAGTAGCAAATTTAGCGACGCTTAGTGAATATACTTTACCTTTTGTAAAGGTAGGAGGATATTTCATTGCTTTAAAAGGCCAAAAAATTGAAGAAGAAGTAGAACAAGCTCGTAAAGCGATTAAAATATTAGGTGGAGATTTAGAGGAGATAGTTGATGCAAAAGTGCCTGAAACTGACCTAAATCATAAGATAGCTAAAATTAAAAAAGTAGTTAAAACTCCTAAACAATATCCTAGAAAAGCAGGAGAGCCTAATAAAAACCCATTATTTTAGTTAAGAAAGGAGCTTTTATAATGACAGATTTAAAATGGAACGTTGCTAAGTTATTACATGAACAACTTCCAACATTAAATGAAACTGATATATATGATATGATAGAAATACCTACAAATACTGATATGGGAGACTATGCATTTCCATGTTTTAAATTAGCTAAAGAATTAAGAAAAGCGCCACCTATAATTGCGAAAGATATAACGGATAAATTGCCCGAAACTGATTTTTTAGCAAGTGTACAAAATGTAAATGCGTATATCAACTTCTTTTTAAATAAAGAAATGTTAGTGAAAGTAATAATATCAAATATCCTACTAGAGAAAGAAAATTACGGTATAGATAATTCTAAATCAAAAGGAAATATAGTAATTGACTACTCATCGCCGAATATAGCAAAGCCATTCCATGTAGGGCATTTGCGCTCGACTGTAATAGGAAATAGCTTATATAGAATATTTGAAGCTTTGGGCTACAATTGTGAAGGTGTAAATCACTTAGGCGATTGGGGTACACAATTTGGAAAATTAATAGTAGCATATAATAATTTTTCGAGTAAAGAGCAAATAGAAGAAAAAGGTATATCAGAATTATTACGAATATATGTACTTTTTCATGAAGAAGCAGAAAAAAATCCAGAGTTAGATGAGCAAGCTAGAGCTTATTTTACTAAGATGGAACAAGGAGATACTAAGACTCTAGAGTTATGGAAATGGTTTAAACAAATAAGTTTAAGAGAATTTGATAGAGTTTACAAACTATTAGATATAACTTTTGATAGCTATAATGGCGAAGCTTTCTATAATGATAAAATGGCTGAAATAATAGATGAACTAGATACACATGGTTTAACAGAAATTAGCGAAGGTGCTAAAATCGTAAAACTAGATGAATATAATATGCCTCCATGTTTAATAACAAAAAAAGATGGTAGTACTTTATATGCAACAAGAGATATAACTGCGGTATTGTATCGTAAAAACACATATAATTTTAAGAAAGCAATATATGTAACTGCACTACAGCAAAATTTACACTTTGCTCAAGTGTTTAAAGTAATTGAAAAAATGGGTTATAATTGGGCGGATGAGCTAGTTCATGTACCTTTTGGAATGGTAAGTATGGAAAGTGGGCCTCTTGCTACTAGAAAAGGAAACGTATTGTTATTAGAGGAGATTTTAACTCAAGCTATTCAAAAGACTACTGAAATTATAAATGAGAAAAATCCGTCACTTAAAAATAAAGAAACAGTAGCAAAACAAGTGGGTATAGGGGCAGTCATTTTTAATGATATGTATAATAGTATTATTAAAGATGTACAATTTTCATGGGAAAAAGTATTAAACTTTGATGGTGAAACGGGGCCTTATGTTCAGTATACCCATGCGCGCGCTTGTAGTGTTCTTAAAAAATCTGGTATAAATAAATCAGATATAACTGAAGTAAATTATTCATTGTTAACAGATGAAATGAGCGTAAACTTAGCTAAAGAATTAGGCCAATTCAAAAATATGATAGAAGAAGCTGGGCAAAAGTATGAGCCTTCTTATATCGCTAGATATGCTGTTAATGTGGCGCAAGCATTTAATAAATTTTATCATGAAAATTCTATTTTAGTAGAAGATAAAGAACTTAAAAATGCTCGACTTAGTATGGTAATTGCAACCATTTATACACTTAAAAATGCTTTGTATTTATTAGGAATACAAGCTCCTGTACAAATGTAATAGGCATGAAAAAAACCACTTGTGCGCTCAAGTGGTTTTTTTCTCATATTCAAACATATCATAATAACATTTTGTCATACCTAAATTTTCATAAGTTTTGTGAGCGGTATAATTTTCGCGCTCAGCATAAAGCCTAATGCCACAAATGCCAGACGAGTTATCACAAATATCTTTGATTTCATTATACAACGTAGAGAAAATCCCTTTTTTACGATGAGAAGGCATAACATAGACACTTTGTATCCATAAAAACAAACCATTTCTCCAGTCACTCCACTCATATGTGTACATAGCTTGACCTACAATTTGTTCTGAATTAGTAGCTACATAATAAGTACCATATTTTTCATTTTCAAGTAAAAATTTAACCCCTTGCGTTACAGTATTTTTATCTAGGATTTTATTTTCAGTTTCCATTGCTAGATTTAAATTAAAATTAGCTATAGTATCTAAATCTGTAGCAAGAGCTTTTCTTATTTTAGTCATTATTATACTCCTTTAAGCCTCATTAATTAAAATAAATAAAAATAGGATAGAGATATGAAGACTTGTTATAAATTTAGTATGGCACATTAAAACTTAAAACATACGAAATGAATAAATTAGGGATAAATATCTAATAAAAAAATAGAAAAACATAATTAAACTATGTAGATGTGATAAGGGTTTAGAAGATAACTAAAAAATAAAACTAAATTTTTTTCAAAAAGGTGTTGACATATAGAGCAAATAGTACTATAATCAATTTTGGTTAGACAAGTTAGCAAAACTAAATAATAAATTTAATTCGGAGAAGTACTCAAGTTGGCCGAAGAGGTGCCCCTGCTAAGGGTATAGGTCGGGAAACCGGCGCGAGGGTTCGAATCCCTCCTTCTCCGCTAAATAAAAAAATTAAATTTAAAAAAGTTTAAATTAGGCCTTTACAAGCCAAATGAAACATAGTAAACTAAACAAGTCGTAAAAACAAAAACCAATAACAAAAAAATTGAACATTGAAAATAAAATAGTATCAAGAATTAAGACCAGTCGATTCAACTACCATAAGGTAGAAAAAATGAGTATTAATTGTCAGTAGACAAGCTCTTTAATTGTAAAAGTATTTATAAAATACAAACAATTTTCATTGAGAGTTTGATCCTGGCTCAGGATGAACGCTGGCGGCGTGCTTAACACATGCAAGTCGAACGGACTACTTCGGTAGTTAGTGGCGGACG
>MDJM01000034.1 GCA_001994995.1 Candidatus Parepulonipiscium sp. PG-Nuni2H_MBin01
CAATATTCCTGAAGAACCCGATATTGCGGAGCCTAATATTCCTGCTGAACCCGATATTGCAGATCCTAATGATGATGCTGAACCCGATATTGCAGAGCCTAATATTCCTGCTGAACCCGATATTGCAGAGCCTAATATTCCTGCTGAACCTGACATTTCAGATCCTAATGTACCTGCTGAACCCGATATTGCAGATCCTAATGTACCTGCTGAACCTGACATTTCAGATCCTAATATACCGCCCGATATTGTAGAACCTAATATTCCTGCTGAACCAGATATTGAAGCTCCAGATATTGAACAACCTAATATTGAACAACCTAATATTCCGCAACAACCTGAATTAGGATTTCCAATTTGGCCAAATCATTTAATTCCAGTAAATACAGAAGTTGCACAGGTTGTGGAAACTACGCTTAATCAACTAACGCAAAATACGCTTATTGAACAAATTCATGAAAACTTCATTGAATTAAAAACATTAAAAGCAACTAGAGCATATCCAACGGTAAAATTTATCGACATTAACCCATATGCGTGGTATCAAGATGCGGCAGAAGTTGTATATAGCTATGGCATTATGAACGGAACTAGCGAAATGCTATTTAGCCCACATGATGAGTTAACACCACAAATGCTAGCTGGCATTATATATAACTTATCGGGGCAAGTGGAGTTACCGCAGCAATCAAGTGAGCACTATTGGTATACAGATGCTGTTAATTTAGTTGAAATATTAAACTTGCCAACTTACTCCACGATTACAAGAGAAAATTTAGTAACCATGTTATATGATTACTTAAATCTACTAGGGTATCAATTTGAATTTAATGATGCAGTTGAATGGGCGGTTGAAACTGGGTTGTTGGTGGGAGTGAGCGCGACTGATTTAGCTTTAACAAAACCAGTAACGCGTATAGAAACAGCAGTTGTTGTTCAACGATTTATTGAGTTAAAGCTTGATTAAAATAATTCACATAAACTTCACCGTTAGTTAATGAAACTAACTTGCTATGGACGCATAGTATTTTAGGGAAAGGAGTGGTGGAGTAAATGAAAAAGTTATTATCATTAGCGTTATGCTTAGTTTGCAGCACAACATGTACTTATGCAACTAATAAAGGATTAGATATAAGCGAGTGGCAAGGTGATAGTATTGATTTTACACAATTAAAATCCGATGGTATGGAAGTAGTGTACATTAGAGTTGCAGAAGGTGGAGATTATGAAGATAAGTATTGGAAGATAAATTACGAAGGCGCGACAGATGCGGAGCTTAAAATTGGTTTTTATCATTATATAGATGCAACAACTACAGATGAAGCTAGCACACAAGCGCAGTATTTGTATAGTTTAATTAAAGATACAACTTATGATTGTTACCCAGCAATGGATTTTGAGAGTTTTGGCAGTTTGTCAGATAGCGAGATAAATGAAATTGCGCAAACGTACATTAGTGAATTATCGGATTTGGTAGGAACTACAGTTGTAATTTATAGCGATAGTTCTAATGCATCAAGTTTATGGGATGAGTCGTTAAATGTGTATCCGTTGTGGGTAGCGGATTATAGTAGTTCTGACCCAGATTTGGGTAATTGGACGGAATGGGCAGGTTTTCAGTATAGCGATAGTGGTAGCGTAAATGGAATTGATGATGATACGGTGGATTTAGATTATTTTAAAGATACAATATTTATTTCGCAAGCTGATGATACAGCAGATACTACTACAACTGACACTACAGCAGATACTACTACAGCTACTACAACTACAACTACAACCGATACTACTGCTACAACCGATACTACTACAGATGCTACTACAGCTACAACCGACACTACTACCGACACTACTACCGATACTACTACAGATGCTACTACTGCTGATACTTACACCGTACAATCTGGTGACTCACTTTGGTCAATTGCTCAAGCAAATGATACCACTGTGGCTGAATTGGTTTCGTTAAATGATATTACTAACGAAGACTTAATCTACCCTGGCGAAGTTTTAACGCTACCATTTATCAAATACACTGTACAATCTGGTGATACGTTATCTAAAATAGCTGCAACTTACGATACAACCGTGGCTGAATTGGTTTCGTTAAATGATATTACTAATGAAAACTTAATCTACCCTGGCGAAGTTTTAATACTGCCATTTATCAAATACACTGTACAATCTGGCAATACATTATCTGAAATAGCTGCAACTTACGATACAACCGTGGCTGAATTAATTTCGTTAAATGATATTACTAATGAAAACTTAATCTATTCTGGCGAAACATTAAACGTACCAAACTAAAAAGAGAGAGCAAGCGCGCTCTCTTTTTTATTTTATCTTAAAGCAATTGCAGCAGTTATCATACCTAACACAGCGGCAATGCTTGTAAATCTGCCATTCCAAATATGTTTTGATTCAGGTAATAAATCTTCAAATATTATGTACAATATAAGCCCAGAGGCCGCGCCTAATAATAGCGTTATAAAGGTTATATTAATTCTACTAAATACATAGCCAGTCAAAGCGCCAGTTGCAGTAACTGAAGCTAATACAATAGGTAAAGAAAATAGTAATCTTGGGTTAACCTTAGCCTCTTTAAGTGCAATCGCAACTGCAATAGCTTCTGGAATGCTATGAACGCCAAGTATTATAGCAAAATTCAATACAGCTTCTTTGGAGCTTAACGCCAATGTGCCAAGCGCCAATCCTTCGGGAAAGTTATGTATTGCAATCCCGATTAATATTGCAAAACCGGTTTGCGCTCTTTTATCTGTAGTAGATTTTACCTGATGGGTTAAATATTCTAGCCATATTCCACCAGCTAGTCCTAACATTACGCCAATAAAAACTAATTCGGTTTGTCCACCTTTAAATGCATCGGGGAGAATATCAAAGCTAATAAGCGATATCATAGCGCCAGCTGTTGCGCCAAATAACATGCCTATAAGCCGTGGACTTTTTATGTTAAATATATATAACAACATTACCCCTATCGAAACACCTATTCCTTCTACAACGAATGCTAATAAAAATACTTTTAATGCTTCCATATCCGACCTCCTTTTATATTATAATATATTAGCTTGCACTAATTTTTAGAACGTTTAGCAACCTTAATTATAAAGCCACGACAGCTGTAGTCATGGCTTTAGCTTTGCTTTGTAACAAAATACAGCATTATAATTATGATGCAACCAACCCATGCACCTTTTTGTTGCAATGAGTTACATATAAAAACCCCAACGAGGCTGCCAATAGGAAAGGCTGTGACCATTATTAGAATGTCGCGTAAAATGGATTTATCCTTATTATCTCGTTTGACAACGACAGAATAAAAAATTTGTGCGAAGTTACGTAGGTCGCCAGTACAAATGGTAGTATTATGCATCCCACCATACCATTTGCCAAATGTAGCAAGTTGCATTTGTGCAATGAAAGCAAAGGCAGAAATAATAACTATATCATACATACCAACGGGAACAAAGCCGACTATAAAAAATACTACAAATTCTATAAATAGGCTTTTACGTTGCCAAATATTAAAATATTTAGGATTAGGATGGTTTTTTAAGTATTCGCAAAATATTCCGCCTAAAACGCAAAATAGTATTGAGAAAATTGGAGTTTCTAACATTTCAAAGTCTTGCAGAGCAATCGCAATACCTATTTTGGACATATTAGCAGTTTGCATTATAGCAAATGTTTGGTCGCGCGTAATGTAGGTGTAGGCATTAACAAAGCCTGCTAGTAGTGTGAGTAATGTAAGAAACCAAACTTGTTCATAAGTTTTTGTCTTTTCCATATTATTCACTCCTTATGCTGTTAGGATAACCACTATACATTATCCAATACGCAAGCGGGTAAAATAATATTTTCATACTTATTTTAATAAACTAAAGTAGGGTCTTGCTTATTTAGTTTAAGTCTAAAACAGCGTCACCTATTGTTTTTTTTACGTACATGTTCAAAGGAGGATTTTATGAATATATTAAAAATTATGGATGAGCTAGATAATGTTTTTCCAAACGAATTAACTAATGAATTTATAAATTCGATGGCTAGAAAAGAGCTTACCGAGGAGCAGAAGGCAAAGGATTATTCTAAGTACTATTATAAGGATATGGCGCTAATACCGCAGGCAGATTTAGATATTGTAAATAATGGGCCAATAGCACCCAAAAATGCGCTTTCGATTTATAATGCTAAGGATATATTAAAAGATGGATATTTAGATACGGAGACTGGTTATTGTGTTATGCCCGATGGTACTGGCTTTGCGGCAACTAAAGTATATATGCCTAATGTGAAACCTATAATGATAGATTGGTGGTTTAATTGGCACCCATTAGAAGATTTGCGATATATGATATGGTGCCCTGTAGGCCACACTGGTATAAGTGCAAAAGAGGCTTATATGCACTTTGATAGTTCTGCAACGCCGTTAAATGTGCGCAATATAGGAAGGACGCATTATCCGCAGGAAGGGTTTAATATAGAAGGTTCTACAGATGTTGAGATTAAATTTTGGTCGCCAAAAGTGTTGGGGATTACGCCAGATATGATTAAAAATTCTGCTGTAAAAACTTTTCAAATAGCTACTTGTACTAATAGAAGACCAAGGCTGCCTATAAATGTATTCTTTCATAGTGTTAGGCAAGTGGAAGGAGGGATAGAGTTTAGGAGTCGATACTGGATAAAATTTATGATTAAAAATAATAAGATTGCAAAAAGTAATATACCATATCCAAAAAAAGTGGTTAGCGCAATGGCTAGAAACAATTGTATACACAGTTTAATTGAGTATAATAACTTAGCATCGATTTTGCCACAATTGTATGAAGAGCACGAAGGCAAGATATAGGCTAGCAAATTATATAAAGCATACGAAGGTAAGATATAGACTAGCATCGATTTTGTCATAATCATATGACGCATACGAATTTAAAACCTAAACTAAAGTAAAAATTTTAGCTTTCCGATATATTTATTGAGTAACTTAATAAATTTTAGGAGGGCAACTTATGAATGTCAATGGTATAAGTCAATATTCAAATATGATGCAATTTAATACGACAACTAAGGTTGAGTCGGATACAGCAGCGACTACAGACAATGTTAAAAATACTGGGGTACAGTTTACTCCAACTCATGAAGTATCCTTTTCAAGCGAGGGCATGGCAGCATTATCGCAAAGTAAGCAAGCGCCACCACCACCGCCACCACCACCATCGTCTGAGTTAAGCACACAAGACGATGTCATAGAAGAATTATATGAAACTGAAGAATTATATGAAACTGAAGACGATTTAAATTTATTTGTGGCTGAAGATGACTCAGATGCGGTGCAAAGTAGCACTAGCGGTCCATTATCAGCAGAAGCTATTGAGGCTATGAAGGCTGAGCAAGATGAAGCGTATATGAATATGTTAAACGAAATGGCGCAAGGTTTAGTTAATAACCAATCAACATTATCTAGCGTGAAATTATCTAGCTACTTCTATGAGCTACCTGGTTTAGCAACGACTCCTGAGGAAGCTGCGGCGGCAATTGCACCAGGAGGAGCTTATTCTGTAGAGTCTGTTAGTGATAGAATATTTGAATTCGCTGAAGCTGTAGCCGGTGGAGATGCAGAAAAGATGGAAGAGATGCGCAGTTTGGTTCAGCAGGCGTTTAAGGAAGTTGGGATGGATTTAGAAACTGGTGAAGGTATGCCAGATATTACGTTTGAAACATATCAACATTTGATGGATAGATTTGATAATTATAGTGCGCAATAGTAAAACTCCTGTCCTTTGTGGATGGGAGCTTTTTTTGGTTATAATATGTTCTAAAACTAACAAATGCGCTATAGAGAAGCTAAGATGGATAATATTAAAAAAAACGGATAAAAATAATAAAAAACTATTATGAAAAGAGGTTACAAATATGCAATATAGAAAATTAACACCAGATGGGCCAGATATTTCCCTTTTAGGATATGGATGCATGAGATTTCCGTCTAAAGGAGGAAGTATAGATAAGGTGATTGCATTTGAGCAGATGAAGTATGCGTTTGATAGAGGGGTAAATTATTATGATACAGCGTTTCCATACCATGGAGGTAAAAGCGAAGTTGTTTTAGGGGAGTTTGTTAAAAAGTTCGATATTAGACACAAAGTGCATATTGCAGATAAGTTACCTGCGTTTTTAGTAAATAAGCCAGAGCAAATCGAAGGCTTTTTTAATACGCAGCTACAAAGGTTGGATACAGATTATATTGATTTTTATCTTATGCATGCGCTAAGTTGCCTTGAGGATTGGGAGAAATTAAAGTCGCTAGGGATTTTGGAATTTATTGATGATAAGAAACAAAGCGGTGCTATTCGTTTTATAGGTTTTTCGTTTCATGGTAAGCCACAAGAGTTTATTAAAATTTTGGAGGATTACGAATGGGATTTTTGCCAAATTCAATACAATTATTTGGATGAGCATAATCAAGCTGGTACAGCAGGGCTTAAGAGGGCATATGAAAAAGGTGTGGGCGTTGTTGTAATGGAACCGTTAAGAGGTGGTGCGCTTGCTGCAAAAGCTCCAGATAAAGTAAAACAGATTTTAGCTGAAAATCATGAACAGTTTAGTAGCGCATATTGGGCGCTTAGATTTGTTATGAACCGCAAAGAGGTGGGAACGGTTTTAAGTGGGATGAATGTTTTAAATCATATTAAGGAAAACATTCATGTGGCTAAGAAGACTTTGCCTAATAGTATGACCGATGAGCAGTTAAAGGTAATTAATCAAATTAAAAAGGTATATCGAGAGTTGATGAAAGTGCCTTGCACTGGTTGCAATTATTGTATGCCGTGCCCATTTGGTGTAGATATTCCAGGAACGTTTAGCGATTACAATAGCAAATACTTCTTTGGTAATAGCATGTTAACTAGGGTGATGTACATTGGCCGTAGCGTTGGTTTCTTTGGTGAGAAAAAATCGGGGGCGGATTTATGCGTTTCATGTGGTAAGTGTGTAAAGCAGTGTCCACAATATATTCCTATTCCAAGCAAGCTAAAAGAAGCGCACAAGGAGCTTGATAATCCTATTATAAGTGGCAGTATGACTATTGCTAAGAAGTTTATGAAACCTAAAAACTAACTTTGTCTCAGGCTCTGCTTGAAAAATGTTGATTTTAGCAATACAATTTAATATGCTCTCCCTCTTAAAAGAGGGGGATTACGAAAATTACATTCAGATTCGCTATATATTTTAACAAAGGACGGAAGTCCTTTTTTTATTGCATATTAATAAACGAAGCGAAAAAACGAATAACTCTAAATGCCAAGTCTTTACTATTTATGAAAATATTTAGTAAAGGCTTTTTGCATATAAGTCATAATTAAAAGTCAAAATAATATTTAGCTACCAAAACGAATGATTAACAAAATATAAGATAAGTTAATAATAAGAAAGGGGCTTTTATATAATGTGTAAACGAAAATTATTAATAGCAGGCTTAATAGTGGCGAGTGCTACAATAGGGTGTTCTGCCCAAGCCGAAGTGGAGGTGCAACGCAATTTATCCAGTCCGCCACCGCCGACTGCAACTATAGAAATTGCATCATCCACAAATCCGCGTCAGGCGCTATCTGTAAGCCAATCAACAAGTGTACCACCAGAGCAAGCGCCGCCGCCAGGGCAACAACCTGGAGGGCCACCTGAGCGTGTCGAAAGTACATTAACTGTTGAAGAAGCGAATGAGATTGAGAAAAGTTTGTTGGAAGCTGTTGGGTATGAGGCACAAGTTGGTGGATATCCTATTGTAGATACCAATCAAACGACTTTCTATTCTAACGATGAGATAATTGAGGAGCCTGCTAAAGGTGAAGCTTTTTATGGTCAAGATGCACAATTTATAAAAAATGCTCCAAGCTATACGGATAATAGCGATGGAACTATTACGGATAATGTAACTGGGCTGATGTGGCAACAAGACCCGGGTAAAAAGATGACATGGCCGGAGGCAGTGGAGCAACTTGCGGTTATGAATGAAACTGAATTTGCGGGATATTCTGATTGGCGAATCCCAACTATTAAGGAGCTGTTTTCAATAATTGACCTTTCTGGCTACACTAGGATGAGTTCCGACACATCTAAACCATATATCGATACACAATTTTTTGCATTTGAATATGGCGACGCAGCAGGAGAAGCGCGTTTTATCGATTCGCAAATTTTAAGTTCAACTATTTATGATTCTACTACTTTAGGTGGTAATACAACTGTGTTTGGATATAATTTCGCAGATGGGCGCATTAAGGGATATGAAATCGACAAAGATTTTTATTGCTACTATGTGCGCGGTAATACTAGCTATGGGTTGAACTTGTTTGTTGATAACGGCGATGAAACTATAACTGATGAAGCTACTGGTTTAATGTGGATGCAATTTGACAGCGGTTACTATAGCGCCGGCGATATTGAAGATGGGACTATGGATTGGGAGAGCGCATTAGCTTGGGCAGCTGAAATGAATGAGGAAAACTTCCTTGGCTACTCGGATTGGCGTGTGCCAGATATTAAGGAGTTGCAGAGTTTAGGCGATTATGATAAATCTCCTATTGTAACAGGAACACCATCTATGAATGAGTTATTCTATTGTACGCCAATTATAAATTACTTTGAAGATGATGATTACGGCTTCTATTGGTCGAGCACTACGCATGATGACACTAGTGCTAGCCCGATTGAATATAATGCCGCAAGTTATATGGTGTTTGGTAATGCAATGGGTAGGATGCATGAGGAGCCTTTAGATGTGCATGGTTCAGGAGCACAACGTAGTGACCCGAAAACTGGTACGAGGGAGCAATATCCTCAGCCAGACCCAAATGCACCTCAAGGTGATGAGCAGCGAGTTTATAATATGGTACGTCTTGTAAGAGATGTAACTGATAATTAATGATAAAAAAGCCTTTACTGATTTTAGTAGAGGCTTTTTTATCGTTTAAACTTAACCAATCAAGCTAAATCCAAACTATTTTTTTGCAGGTGTAAAAATAGCCGGTAAAAAAGCAACAATAGTAATCGAAGCAGCGATAACGCCAGAAACTTGAAATGCAGTAAGAGCGGCTTCAGTAGCTTGAGGGAAATCTTTAAATAGCAAATAATAAGCAGTTCTATACAGCCCGATGCCAGGGACAAGAGGAATGATGCCTGGTATTAGAAAAATTGTAATAGGAGCATGTCTACGACGCGACAAAAGGTTAGATATGCTAGTAACAACTAAAGCAGCAATAAAGCTAGAAAACACCTCAGTTAGCAAACAATGCTTAGCGAGAAAATAATAAATAGTCCAACCGACAGCGCCAACAAAACCGCACAAGTACAAATGCTTCTTAAGCACATTAAATATAATGCAAAATGATAACGTCGCTATATACGAACTTATAAACTGAATAATCATAACGTTCCTCCTAACATAAGATAAATCGTAATTGGTAAACTAACCCCAACAGCAATCACTAGCGCAATACACAAAGCTTCCACCGCTCGCGACATTCCCGAAATTAGCTCATCGCCAATTGTATCTCTAATAGCATTAGTAAACGCAACTCCGGGAACTAAAGTCATGATGCAACCTATAATCATTGCATCCATTGATAAAATCGGATAAAAATAAAGTATCGACATAACAATGCTACCAATACAAAATGATACAATAAACAAAGTCAGATATCGCACTACACCGCGATTACTAAGCACTCTCTGCACATAAGAAATAAAACAACCAGTCACCAAACATACGATAAACTCCATTACACCGCCGTTAAACATAGCAGCAAAGCAGCCAGCACTAATGCCCGACATCCAAAAAATTAGCCAAAATGAATATGGCGCTATAGCATCAATCTCCCTAAGCCGAAGCTTAGCCTGCTCAGTGCTATAAGTTTTGTTTACATAATCTCGCGATAGCTGATTAATTAGCTCAATCTTATCCAGCCTATTAACCCTATCCTTAATGCGCCTAATTGCAGTAACTGGCACACCCTTATTAGTAACGCTAGCCGTAATAATAGTAGGTGTAACAAAAATATCAGTCCTGCTGAAATTGTGAATGGATAAAATCCGAGTTACCGTATCCTCCACACGATAAGTTTCAGCACCGCTTCTAAGCATAACTTCACCAACATAAATTGCAAAAGATAAAATCTTCTGAATTTCCAATTAAACCACCCTTTCTATCAAACACAACCTTTAAATTTATACACATAGTATTGCCCACAAATAAAAAACAGCATAAATTGTGGCTAAAATAATTAAATAGAAAAAACTGGAATTAAATGCTATACATATAGAAAAGCTGTAATTAAACCGCCACGCTATACATATAGAAAAACTGCAATTAAACCGCCACGCTATACATATAGAAAAACTGTAATTAAAACAGCACGCTATACATATAGAAAAAACTGGAACGCAAAAAATGTTGACTTTTGTAGGCTAAGGGGGTATAATAGATTAAGTCAGGTAACATTGTAATACATAATATAAATATGGGGGGAAATATTTATGAAAAAATTAATAGCTACGTTACTAACTACAGGTATTGCTCTTTCTGTTGCTCCACCGTTTTTGCTTGAAGCTAAGTATGTAAGTTCTACTAGCCCATTATCTTTTTCAGAAGAAACACCAGCTGATGATGATGATGCTATTCCTTACGTATCTTCTACCAATGAAGCTTATGTTCGCTCTCAACAAAAAGATAAGAACGAGCCGCAGCAAACATCTCAATATGTGGCTACATCTCAATCTAAAACAGTAACTCCAGCTCAAATCAACCTTACAAGCAATCCACCTAATTCAGCAAGCCTTAGTTCCACAAGCGCAGTAATTGGCTCTGGCTTAGTTGAAGGCAGTTTAATCACTGCTGATGAAGTGGAAATCGCTCCTGTAGATGACACTTTAGTTTCAGTTGCTCCTTTGGATGAAAGCCAAATCGAGCTTTTTGCAATTGATTCTGTCGTTAACGAACTAGCTGAAGAAGCTAATCAAGTGGAATATGCAATCGATTCAGTTGTTAACACAATGGTAGAGGAAGTTGTTAAAGAAGTTATATCACAGCCAGTAGTAGCAACTCAAAAGGTAAACAATCCTTTTACCGACGTTCAGCCTACTAACTGGTTTTACGCAGACGTTATGAACATATACTCACGCGGACTTATGTCTAGCGTTAACGGCACAACATTCCAACCACAAGCTCCTGTAACTCGCGCTATGATGGTAACTATATTACACAGGCTAGATAGCAACTTACCAATGCTAAGCGGTTTCGCTTTCTCAGACGTTCCAGCTAGCGCATGGTATGCTCAAGCTGTTAACTGGGCTGACCAACTAGATATTACAGGCGGATTTAGCGATGGAACATTCCGTCCAAACGACCCTATCACTCGTCAAGAGCTTACTGTTATGATTTATAACTTCGCTCGCTACAAAGGTTTTGATATGACCGCAACTGGTAGTATACAAAATTACACAGATGCAAGCTCCGTTCCATCTTGGTCTAAAACTCCTATAGAGTGGGCTATTGGTAACCGCGTTCTTGGCGGTAAAGATAAAGGTCGCTTGGACCCACGCGGAATGGCAACTAGAGCAGAAGTTTCTGCAATGCTAACTCGCTATATGCGTCTAACTAAATAAATAACAGGCTTGGTACTTCGGTATCCAAGCTTTTTTTTTGCATAAAAAAAATAGAGCCGTAGCTCTATTCCGATTTATTACAACTCATAACTCGTCCTGTAGTCGCTTCCACTTGATAAGTATATACCACTTGTCCGACCTTAAATTCTAATTCATATATAAACAAATCATGTTTTGACACCAAATCCACTTTACTAAACTTAGCATCTTGCCCTCGTATATTAGCATGGTGAAGCACTATCTCCTTAGCATTCTCTATCCCCACATAACTATTCTCAACAGCCACTCCATCAGAAACAGTAGGCGCAGGTTCTATGTTCGGCGGCATTATAGAGCTTAAGTATAACGTTCCATCTTTAAATGCCACACTGCTTTTATACATATGCGCCAATTGTCTCACTGGCAAATATGTTGTTCCGTTATATGTTAGCACTTCCCATTGCTCCACCTTATTGTTTATATTGATTAGCTGCCGCTCTAGTTTCGCCTGCACTTGTGTTATAACTTCGCCAACTGAGTCTGGCGCTGGTTCCGTCGCTTGTATTGTGGTTGCCATTATGCTTGCTAGTAATGCTATCTGCCACTTTTTCATCTTAATCAGCTCCTTTTAAAATTGCGTCACTACGCCTAGCTAAGATGGTTTTGATTATACAATATTCATGGCAATAAAAATAGCCCCTGCGCGTCCGCAAGGGCTTTCTTATTAAATCTTACATACTCCACGGCTTTTCCCATGGAAGCGTAATTCTTATTCTTGAATTTCGATAGCTTCTTCTTCGATAACTTCTTCAGTCTCGATTACTTCTTCAGCCTCGATTACTTCTTCAGTTTCGATTACTTCTTCAGTTTCGATTACTTCTTCAGCTTCGATAACTTCTTCAGCTTCGATAACTTCTTCAGTTTCGATTACTTCTTCAGCTTCAATTACTTCTTCAGCTTCGATTACTTCTTCAACTTCGATTACTTCTTCAGTTTCGATAACTTCTTCAGCTTCGATTACTTCGTCTTCGATAACAACTTCGTCTTCGATTACAACTTCGTCTTCGATAACAACTTCGTCTTCAATTACAACATCTTCGATAACAACATCTTCAGTTACAACTTCTTCCTCGATTACAACATCTTCAGTTACAACATTTGTTACAACGTCTTTAGCTTCAACTACTGTCTCAACATCTTCAGCCACATAAAGGTTATCATTTATAGCATCTTCAATAAATGCTGTTAACTCATCCGAATCAGCTAAATCCTCTGGTGAAATATTTATAACGCTTCTGCTTCTAGACCCTACGGAATTAGCTGCATTTGTAATAGCAGTTTGTAATCTAGATCTAGAAGTGTTAGTCTCAGTTGATGGTTCTACATAATCTCTACCTGTAGAATTATTAGTATCTTCGCCTTTTACTAATGTATAACCAAGCTGTGCACAAGTAATAGTAGGATCATTATAATCGCTTAGAGCCGTTGAAATAGCAGCATTTAATGTTAAATATGCTAATTGCTCAAACCCAGGCGCGCTAGAATCATATTTATTTCTTTCTGTAATTGCATTTAAAATAAAGGTACGGAATTCAACTTTTGCTATTGAAGTATCTTCTCTATTACCTACGATTAAGCCATTATTATCAATATCCATAGCTTCTGCTAAATCTGTTCTAGCCTTTTCTACATCGCTCGCAGATGGATATTCGCCTGCAATAGCCTCCTCAGCTTCAGTTATAGCTGCTTGTAATGTTAATTTAGGTGCATCTGACTCAGCCCAGTAGTTATCATGTGATACATCTGTTCCAGTTCCTGTAATACTGTCTTCAATTTTGCTTAATACTGTTTTAGCGTCTGTAATATCATCTTCTAATTCAGTTTTAGCATTATCTGTAACTGCCGCGTATACTCCTGTTTGTTTAGCATTATTAAATGCTAGTACTGCTTCTTCTAAAGTAGTTTTAGCCGCTGTTAATTCATCTGCTGTAAGTGTATTGTCCAGACTTGCCCTGTCAGCATCTGCAATTGCTGAAACTAATGTATTGTATACTTCAGTAGTTACCCATACAAGAGTATCATCATCAGATGAAGTACCTGCTAAGTCAGTTCCGTTTTGTGAACTATGTTTAGAGAAAAACTCTGTTTTAAGAGGTGTTGCAGTAGTAATATAATTGTTTAAGTTAGTTCTTGCATCACCAATAGCTGTTAGCATTCCTTCATTCTTAGAAGTAATGATATTAGCTATTTCACCATTTAATGTAGACTCTGCAGTATTAATAGACGCTGCATTAATGGTACCACTAGAACCGTTCTCATAAGCAGTTTTTGCAACTTCAAGAGCAGTTACATATGCATCGTACTCAGCTGTAGGAACCCAATGGTAATCAGTAGTGAAACCATTATCATTGCTTGCTACTATTGGTTTATCAAGGTCTTCATGATGAACAGTAGCATCAAAGGTATCTACAGTTATATCGCCGTTAGACTCTGTAATCGTATGACCAATTGTTTTATAACCCTTTTCAAGTGCAGTGTACAAATCAGGTAAAGCAGTTGCATTTGCGCCAGTACCATTTTGTTTAGCATCGTTAAAAGTATCAATAGCATCGTTTATATCATCAATATAACCTTGCATAATAATACCGCTAATTGTAGTATTATCATCTGAGATTTCAGTGTGGCGCGCTTCAGCTGTTGTAATAGCTGAATTTAATGCAGTTTGTACAGCTTGAGTTACCCATTCGCCTGTTGTATCAATATCATCACCGTTTACTGTACTTACTGGAATGTATTCTGCTTTAGTAGGATCTACTAATTTTTTAGCCACCTCAATAGCAGCTTCTAATACTGCTGGGTATTGACCTTTCATACCAGATTGTACTTGAGATTCGCTCTCGAACGCAGTATTATCAGCGTTACGCGCATAGAATGCATTCCAAGCTGTTTCAAAAGTATCATAAGCCTCTTGATACTCATCTAATGAATAATATATCTCATCATCATTTATTTGCTCATCATTAATAGTAGTAAACGCTAAATATGCATCTTCAAATGTAGCAATATCAGCAGCAGTTGCCCATAAGTTACCCGTCTCAACTTCTACTCCACCAATTGCACTTGCAACAACTTTTAATGTACCATCATTCTCATATACAGCATATGTTACAGCATCTTTAAGAGTATCAAACTGACCATTTAAAGTTCTAAACTCATCTGCAAGACCAGCTTTAGCAGTCTCACCTGTAAATGTAGCAAGAGCAGCAGCCATAGTAGCGTTAGCATTATTGATTGTCTCTAAGTTAGCAGCTGGATTATCATAAACCGCTTGAGCATCCGCAATTTGGCCTTCAAACGCATCCATCTCAGCTTGAGTTACCCATTTATTAGTACCACTCGTATCAACATCTAAACCAAATTTGTCAGATACTTTAACAGTTCCAGTATTATCAGCAATTAACGCTTCTGCAGTTTCTATATTATCTTTAATAGCATTAAGCGCCTCGATAGCTTGACCAGTACCAGCTTGAGAAGCATTTACTACAGTTTTAATTGCCTCCTTAACCTTAGCTTGGCTAGCTTCTACTTGTGCTACTGTAGATGTTTTTGCTTCCAATACTTCCTCTGCCTCTTCAACTGCATCTAATAACACTTGCATAGTTTCTGTCGTTACCCACTTATCTACTCTATCTACATTAATACCGCCTGTATCACTTACTTTATAATACTCAATCGCCTCATATGCTCCTGTTGGATTAGTTGTATTGAAAACAACATACTGATCGTTTAATATGTTGAATAACACATTTTTGCTTGAGCTAGCAAGTGTTTTTGCGTCTTCTAATGTTTGGATTGCTCCAGTTCCTGGTGATACACCTACTAAATGCGAAGAATTTATATCATTGTCAGTAAGGTCAGCCTCTGAATCAAGTGCGTAAATTAGCTCAGCAATTTGTGCTGGCGTAGTTCCATCTCCAGCTTTAATTCTAGATGCACTTGAAGATGCATTTCCATGCGCCATTACTAGTGCGATATAGTCTGCTGTAGTTACATATTTAATATCAACGTCGCTTCCGTTGTCATTGTATGTGTTTTTGTATGCGTTGTCTTCACTAAGGAAGTCTAAACCTTCAACTCCACTTACATAACCTGTATATTCACCATTATCATTATAACCATGAACTTCAGTTATTTTATCCGCCGCCGCAGAAATAACATCTGTGTATTTATTTAATAATGTGTTAACTGTAGTGTTTGAACCAAATTGAGCTTGTCCCTCTAATACAGTTTTAGCAGCCTCTAAAGCATCTTTTGCAGCAGTTAAATCATCTGCAGAATACTCACTTGCATTATCGAGACAATTTTCTGCTACACTAATAGCAGCTGTAAATGCAGTTTTTTGTGCTGTAGTTACCCATTTAGTTGTGTCAATAATGTCTGTACCATTTTTAGTACTAGTTACAGTAGCATCATTATTAGCAGCCGTAATAGCATTTTCTAAAGCCGTTTTTGCATCAGTAAATGCGGTTGCACTGTATGCTTGGATTGCACCATTAAAAGTTGTATTAGCCGCTGCTATAGCTGCAGTAGCAGTTTGTGCTCCTTCTACAGTTTGGCCAGTAAGCTCATAAGCGTTACCTGCCGCCGCGATAGCTGATTTATATGTGTCCATCTCAGCTTGTGTAACCCATCTATCGCCGTCGCTTAAATCGTTTCCATTTGTTGATACTTTAATGATTGGATCTGTATCATCATATGTTGCAGCTAATTCAGCTACAGTTTTACTATCGTTATTAGCATCATAGTCATATAAAGTTGTATATGCTGCTACAATAGGAGTTTTTAAGAAAGCAAGTTCAGTTAATACAGCTCCACGTGTACCGTCTGTAGTAATTCCTGTATAAGTATTTCTAGCTGTTTGTAGAGCAGTCAATGCATCAGTTAAAGCAGTTGTAGTATTAACATTAGTCTCAGAATCAACCACATTATTGTTAGCATCTACACCGTCATAATTTTCATATATAGCTACAGCAGTGTTATATGCATTTTCTAAAGTTTCGTATTGTGCTACTGTTGCATATTTAGCTACAACATCTATACCATTATGCTCACTCTTAATAGGTACTATTACATTAGATTTTGTATAAGTACTATTATCACTATTTAATTCTCCAGTAGTAGAATCAAAGCTGTATCCAGTTGTGATGTTAAATGTGTTATCAGCTAGTACATTTTCTTTATCTATAGCTTTTCCAGCATCTAGCTCAGCATAAGAACTAGATGGATATTTATCTATATCATTTAAAACAAATTTAACTACTTCTAATTCTAATGCTAAGTTATGTCTAGCTTGATGAATTGCATGAGTACCAGTTGATGGACTTAAATCAGTTGTCGCCTGTGCTAACGCATCTTTTGCTGCTGTTAATTGGCTTGTAAAATAGTTATTATTGCTAAAGCCAGCTGGTGTATTAGAAGTTTTTGCTTCTGTTAAAGCGTTTTCTGATAACTCTATTGCATGATTAAGCGCCGTTTCAATAGCATCCCACTTAGCTTGAGTTGTCCAAGTTTTATCTTTAGCTATATCAGCACCGCCTACTTCACTGATTTCTACTTGTGGTAATAAATCAGCTACAGCTGCATTTGGATTGCTATACATAACCGCTTTAGCGTCTGTAATTGCCGTTTTTAATTCTGCTAACGCTGTCTCATACTCATCATAAGATCCATCCTTAAGCTCTCTTGCAAATGCAGTATTTAAATCTGCTAGTTCCGCAATAGCCTCTCCAATAGTAGCTGCTAGTTCATCAGCTTTAAATAAGTAATTATTTAACTCACCTTCAGTAACCCACTTAGTATTTTCAATATCAGCGCCATCTAATGCGCTTGTTAAAGTAGCGCTATATGTATCATAATCTCTAATTACGTCCAACTCATCATACCCTACACTACTATTGTTGTTGTCTCTACCTTCTACAAGTGTTTCTAACTGTAAATCATTAATAGGTTGAACTGGTTCATTCGCATTAACAACAAAAGTTGAAGCCCCTAATACTAGAGCCATAGTCATAGGTAAGTGTTTTTGGAATTTGTTAATAGTCATAAAATAAATCCTCCTTAAAGTTATGTTATAAAATTTTAGGTATTTTTTTAACCTGTATTATATATCGTCTTAAATTGACAACCCACTTAATAGCAAATCCGAAAAACGTCACAATTTCATTATAAATGTCATAATATGTCAGATACATAGTCATTGTTACTATATTATTGCGCACCGTCTGTTATTGTTGCACAAAAAAAGCCCTTGCTACGGAAATCACCGTAACAAAGGCATTGTTAAATATTATTTGTATATATCATGTGGACCAACATGGCGTGTCAATTTTTGTTATTCAACTATTAAGTCTTCTATAAGTTCACCTTCTACCACGTATTCAACCACTGGAGTATCTTCATTAACAATATCATCTACAGCAGGAGCATCTTCATTAACAATATCGTCTACCACTGGAGTATCTTCATTAACAATATCATCTACAGCTGGAGTATCTTCATTAACAATATCATCTACCACTGGAGTATCTTCATTAACAATATCATCTACAGCAGGAGTATCTTCATTAACAATATCATCTACAGCTGGAGTATCTTCATTAACAATATCGTCTACCACTGGAGTTTCTTCATTAACAATATCGTCCACCACTGGAGCATCTTCATTAACAATATCATCTACCACTGGAGTATCTTCATTAACAATATCGTCCACCACTGGAGTATCTTCATTAACAATATCGCCCGCAATATCATCAGTAGCAATATCATCAGTAGCAATATCATCAGTAGCAATATCATCAGTAGCAACATCATCAGTAGCATCATCTGCCACTACAGCATCTTCAAAAACACCATTATTGGCAGCACTACTTCCACTTTCCGGTACTGGTATTAATCCCATAACCATCTCTTCAGTTATAATAACGTCACAGATATACATATCATCAATGTTAAATGCCGCAGTTCTTGCTCTTGCGCCAGCAGCAGTTGGTGGTGCCAACGTTGAATAACCATTATTCGCTCTGTTTATAGCCGTTTGCACTGAAATACCATTCATAGCAGCGTCCATTGGATTAGCCATATATTGTATTAAGCTATATCTAGCTGAGCTATCATCATTCGCGTCATCTTTTGCTGTTACGTTATCTCTACCTGTTGTGTTATCCTCATCTTCAAGTTTATGCATATCATAACCTAGTATATCGCAAGTCATATTCTCCATATTGTACGCAGTTAAAGCTAGAGCAATTTGGCTATTTAATATAGTATAGTCAGAGCCAGACATTGTATTTCGTGTTGTAATCGCACTTAATATCAATGTACGGAACTCCACTTTAGCTATTGATGAATCTTCTTTATTACCTACAAATATATCCTCATTCGCAGTTTCTAATGCAGTTATTGCTTCATCAACTTCATCTGCTCTTGCATACGTATATAAATCTCTATTTGTATCTTTCGCTTGTGTTAATGCATCGCTAAACGCTGTCAACTGTGCTTGCGTTTTTGCCCAGTAGTCATTATGCGATACATCTGCTCCATTAAGCGTACTAACTGTAGGTGTTCCGATTGCTTCGGCCTCTGTAATTAAGTCATTTAACTGCGAAATTTGTGTCGATGTAGCAATTACAGATACGCCTGTGTTAATAGCTGCTTCAAATACATCTATCGCGTCTTCTAAATCCGTTTTCGCTTCAATTAACTGTGCTGCTGTTGAATCATCATCATCGCTAACAAGCTTAGCTGCATCATATACATCTTGTAATGCAGTTTTAACTTCGTCTGTTACCCATTGTATTGTATCATCACTCGTAGTTCCAGCTAAGTTAGTACCATTTACACTACTTGATTTAACATCCGCATTATCCGCTAAGTAGCCTGTAGTATCAGTAGTTAACTGTGTTAACAACGCATCTAACTCAGCGCGTGCCTCTTCAGTTGCTGCTCCTGTACCAGCAGCAGACTCTCCAACGAATGTAGTAATCGCGTTGCTTAAATTAGTTGTAGCTGTATCAATATCCGCTGCCGAAATTGTACCATCTAAACCATTTGCATACGCTTCCATCGCCGTTATAAGTGTACCAGTGTCATCAGCAATATCATCGTCAGTTTCGCTATTATTATAATATGCGTCAAAAATTGCTGTAGTTACCCAATTAAGTTTTGTTGTTATACCGTTATTATCACTTGCAACAATAATCTTATCCACTGGGTCTGTAGCTTCTAAAACAATTGTTTCACCAGTGTTAGTCAATGTCCATGCTCCTTCTGAAACATCCGCTGTATAACCGATTATTCTAAATCCTTTTAAGATTTCATCTTCTAAGCTAGCAATTGCAATTTCGCTTTTTCCAGTACCATTTGCTATTTTATCCTCAAACTGGGCTATTGCATCTTCTATAGTTTCTAAATATAGTGCCATATCGTTACCATCAGTTTCAATTGTAATTGATTTGTAATCGTCTATCGCTGTGTCTATTGCGTCTATTAAGTCAGCTTGCGTTTGTGAATCTACCCATTCATCGGTTTTAGCAATATCATCACCATTTACTGTACTTACTGCTATATACGTAGCACTAGTTGTTTCGGTAGTTTCATAACCAAATCCGCTACCAAGCCCCGTGGTATCTACTGCCTTAAAATATTCCTCATAAACGTATGCTTGAGCTTCGTTAATTGCATTTAGTATTGCAGTTGGATATTGTCCTTGTATACCAAATTGAACTTTAGAATTTTCATTAAACGTATACGAACTTCCATCATTCGTTGCATTAAAGAATTCTCCCCATGCCTGTTCTAGAGCATCGTACTGTTGTTGTAAATCTTCTAATGAATGATAAGTTATATCCTCGCTATACTCGGATGCACCTACTATGTCACTAATGTCAGTTTGATAATCTGCAAATATAGCATACGCATTAACGAAATCTTCTACATCCGTTGCACTAGCCCAATATGCAGTTGGAGCAACATCGGCACCTCTAACAGTACTTGATGTGATATTTGCAATTGTGATAGCGTCAGTATCTATAGCTCCTGCAATACCATTAATTGTAGTGTCTTTAAGTGTTGTATAAGCACCATCTAACGCCTCAAACGCTTCTTTTTGACCAACTTGAGCAGTTGCTATAAAAGTATCATAAGCTTCTTTAATACTATTAGCAGTAGTGGTAAATGTATCTAAGTCACTATCAGGGTCGTCATATACTTGCTGAGCACTATCTATAGCATTAGTCATAGCAGTCATCTCATCTGTAGTTACCCATTTTTGCGACACAGTAACATCTCTATAATCAACTACTGTTGCAGTCGCAGCAAGATAAGCACCAAAGTCATCTACACCAATAATTTCACTATAATCAATTACATTTTGAGCTGCATCAATATAATACTCAATATCACGCATAGCAGCACAAGCTTCTCCCGTTCCAGCAACAGCTTCTGCCACAACTTCCGCCATCGCATCTATAATATCTTGCTCAGCATCTTTAACCGCATCCACTGTAGCGTCCACATCTTCCAGTAAAGCTTCCGCCACCTCAATCGCATCAGTTAACACTTTCATCGTATCTGGATGCACCCACATCTCAAACGTTTCTACATTTACTCCGTTTGTACTACTAGTTTTGTATCCATCCATAAAGTCATACGCGCCTGTGCTATATGCATATATCGTTTGATATAATTCAGATTTACATGTGCTTGCATCAGCTTTAGAGCTTTCAAACGTTTGCACGGCTCCATTTGGCGCAAACATTCCTAGCGAAGCTACATGCTCTAGTGTTGCTTCAGCTGTTACGTTACCATCAGTTGAATATATTCCGTCAGTTAAGACATAGTCAGATTTTTGAGTTGCAGTTAAGTCTCGCTCAGAATCCAGCGCTAAAATTAAGTCAGCAATTTCCTCTACAGTTGTACCACCGTTATTTACGTTAATGGCACTTATCGATAGATTTGCATCAATCCTGCTCATTAATAAGCTAACCCAATCATTGTTAGTTGTGTAAACTACTTTATCTCCTGCTTTATTAGTAGTTGAATAGAAGTTTTCTGCTAAACTTAATAAATTTAATCCTGCATTATCACTTAATATGCCTGTAGTTGTCTTTGTAAATCGTTGCTTATAAAGTTGTAAATCAGTATGGTCGTCGTCAGTATCGTCATAAGCTTCATATGCACCGTCAATGTATACATAATAAACTGTATCTTCATCATCATCGCTGTCGGCTTCTGTATAAGCAAGCGAATATCTTTGCTCACCAGCATGTGTAGCTTCGTTTTCGTCGTAAGTTGTATAGTCATATTCTTCGTCAGTACTATCGTATACGTATACAAATTCACCCTCATCATCTTTAACATATAATGGCGTTGTTGTTGTTTCGCCTTGAGCGTCCTCCAATATTTCTAGAGCGTCTGCAATAGCTTCTTGGTAAATCAAATACAATACGCTAATAGTAGTTTGAGAACCTATTTTAGCCCCGCCGTCAAAATCATTTATAGCTGCGTTTAATGTAGCTTTCGCCGCTGTCAGCTGTGTTGCAGTGTATTCTGGTGCATTGCTACCATTAGCTACAGATTCATCATAACCTATAAATGCTTTTGCATCTTCAATCGCAGTTTTAAATGTAGTCATCGCTGCTTCTGTTACCCATTTATTTTCATCAATAATGTCTGTTCCATCTTTTGTGCTAGATTCATGTAACGATGCAGTCTCGCCACTATCATCTGCAGCCCAAGTCCATGGATCACCAGTTAAGCCACTAGTATCTGTTTTAGCTGTATATAGAGTACCTCCATTAAGTCGCGCTTCAGCATTAGTTATAGTAGTAACTAATTCATGCACTGCTAAATTATAAGTATCTGCGTTATAAATTTGGATTGCATTATTAAATGTAGTAGTTTGTCCATCTAAAACGTTAGTTGCAGACTCAATTTCAGTTTTACCTAAAGTCTTATCTTCATAAGCATCATACGCCGCATTAATAGCTTCCAAATACGTTTCCATTGTTGCTTTAGTTACATATTTCTCACCATTTGCTAGCGATGTACCAGTTTCAATAATCGTATTACCGTTATCTGAAATTTTGATATCGCCATCATCTAAGACTGCATCATAACTGAAACTAGCTTTTAAATCATTAACACTAACATCAGCCATGTCATCAACATCTGTTAAATCAGTTGACCCATCATGATAGGAACCATAAATAGCTAAATACGCTTCTTTAATAGAATCCTCAAAGTCTTCAAGCGCATCTAAAACTTCAGAACGCGAACCTTGGCGTGTAATGCTAGTGTAAGTCTCTCTAGCTGTACTTAAGCTATTATAAACTTGCTTAATAGAGTTTAATCCTGCTGTAGTTCCCACAAAATCTTCATCTAAGTCATCGTTATCATCATTTAAGGAGCTAAATAATTCAAATGCGCTGTTTGCTGTTTCATATGCTGTTTTTAACGCATCGTATTCACTTTGTATTGCATATACGTCCGCTACATCCACTCCATTGTGTACACTTAAAATTGGGATTTTAATATCAGCTACTGAAAATACGGTGCCAACATTAGCTACATCAGCTGGAGCAGTTGTGGTATCTAAAATTGCTCTACCAACTAAGTCGGCATCAGTTTCATATATATAACCTGTAATAAGCTTTAACGTATTATCAGTACTATCATTCGTTGGATAAAGCGCTCCACTGTCAGTATAAGCAGTATCATCACCATGACCATATGCACCAGTAATTATAGTTTCATATGTTGGACTGTCAGGACCAGTAGTATCATCCACTCCAGCACCATTTAAAACAAATTTAACTAATTCTAATTCTAAATATAAATCTTTACTAGCTTGGTATAGTTCATAAGTACCATCTGCTTTATTATCATTCAGAGAGTTTAGTACACTTTCTAAGTTATCAGATACCATTTTTAGTTGAGTAGTAACATTAGCAGAAACAGTTCCAAAAGAACGTTCTGATAGCGACTCTTCTCTAAGATATGATTTAGTGGCATTATCATAAGCTAGCTCAGCAGCTTCAAGTGCAGTAATATAAGCATTCCAAGTTGTACTATTAACCCACTCCTCATTCATCGGTACTTCAACACCATTAATATCACTTACATTTACTATAGCAATAAGCGAACCATCTTCATTTTTTTCTAAAGTATTACTCTCACTATCTTCAGTAATAGTATCAATAATAGTTCCAAGCTGCGTATCTACAAATGTAGTTAAACCGTTTTCATCTTCACTATAAAAATCAGCAAGATCTAGCTCTACATTGTAAACTTCTAAATATGCCGCTTTGATATTTGTTATTAAATCAACTAATACATCAGCATAAGTAGTAGCATCTGAATTATCATGCCCATTAGGATTTAGGTCCGCATCACCATCAACCGAAGCATCAAAAGTCCCAACATAAATAGAGTTTGCATATTGAGCATTAGTAGACTCAATACGTTTTAAAGCAGTAATAATATCACTTATATAAGGTTCCACTGCACTTTTATAAGCATTAATAGTAATGTCAGTAGCCCATAAGTTATTACCATCTACATCAGCACCTTGGTTGTCGCTAATATAAACAGAAGTAATCAACTCCATATAAGTATCGATAACCTCAATATTATATAAGCCATAAGTTATTTCATCATCCGAATATGCTAAATTATATTCTGGCTCGCTAGAACCATCTTCATCAATAGGCGAAATAGAAAACTCTTCTGCAGATTTAATATCCGCCAAAGAGATTAAATCAGAATTTTCAGTAGCCAAAATAGTAAATGATGAACCTAACACCAATGCCATAGTCACAGGCAAGTGCTTTTGAAATTTTTTAATTGCCATTTATAAAAACCCTCCTTGTATCTTACAAATCATTTTTTCGCTAAATAATTAGCTGTAAATAATATATCGTCCGATTTATTATTCTACCAATCGTTGGAAAAACCAAATATTTTCTTTTTTTTACCAATGATTTAGTGATTTATTTTTAACAATAAGGATTTATAGGATTAACTGTCGTTTTATATATAATATTTCGTTATATGTTATAAACTTTTTGTCCACCGTTTGTCTATTTCTATAATGTATTTTAGGATTTTGGGTAGCTATGTTTTTAAGTGTGTCGACTGGATAATAAAAAAAACCCTTGTTACGGATTTTCAGTTTCCGCAACAAGGGCTTCTTTATTACTCGTATAAGTATTCTGCACCTGGTCCAACATGACCGGTTTGTTGTGATTCTTCTGTAGCTTCTTCGATAGCTTCTTCTGGAGCTTCTTCGACAACTGGAGTATCTTCGATAACTGGAGTATCTTCGATAACTGGAGTATCTTCGATAACTGGAGTTTCTTCGATAACTGGAGCTTCTTCGATAACTGGAGTATCTTCGATAGCTGGAGTATCTTCGATAACTAAATCGTCTTCAACCGAATCTTCAACTACGTCTTCAACAATATCTTCGATAACGTCTTCAACCGAATCTTCAACAACGTTTTCAATAACATCTTCAATAACGTCTTCAATTATATCGCCAACAACGTCTTCAACAGCGTTTTCAATAACGTCTTCAATCGCGTCTTCAATAACGTCTTCAATAACGTCTTCAATTATATCGCCAACAACATCGCCAACAACGTCTTCAACAGTGTTTTCAACTACGTCTTCAATCGCGTCTTCAATAACGTCTTCAATAACATCGCCAACAACATCTTCAATTACGTCGCCAACTACATCTTCAACAACGTCTTCAATTACGTCGCCAACAACATCTCCAACAACATCTTCAACCGCGTCTTCAATTACATCGCCAACTACGTCTTCAACCGTATCTTCAACAACAACAGCTTCTGTAACAGCGCTATTATTGGTAGCGCTACTTCCACTTTCTGATACTGATGGCAATCCCATAACCATCTCTTCAGTTATAATAACATCAGATAAATATACATCATCCATATTAAACAAAGAGAATCTCGCTATTGAAGCTGTGCTTGTTGTTGCTAACGTTGAATAACCATTGTTCGCCCTATTTATAGCTGTTTGCACTGAAATACCATTCATAGCAGCGTTCATTGGATCGTCCATATATTTTCTTAAGCTATATCTAGCGGAACTAGTATCTTCGTCACCTTTTTCTGTCACATAATCTCTACCTGTTGAATTATCCGTATCTTCAAGTTTATGCATATCATAACCTAGTATATCGCAAGTCATATTATCCATATTGTACGCAGTTAAAGCTAAAGCAATTTGGCCATTTAATATAGAATAGTCAGTGCCAGTCAATGTATTTCGTTTTGTAATCGCACTTAATATCAATGTACGGAACTCCACTTTCGCTATAGATGAATCTTCTTTATTACCCACATAAACGTTATCGTACGCAGTTTGCAATGCTGTTGTTGCTGAAACTACATCAGTTGATGATGGATAATCAGTAGTGCCAGTTTTTAACTCGCTTGCTGTTGTATACGCATTTGTAAATGCCGTTTTGTCAGCAGTTGTTTTTGTCCAGTAGTAGTTATGTGACACATCAGTTCCGTTTGTGGTACTAATATAATCTACTTCTATATTTTGAGTTGCAGATAATAAAGCATTTAGAGCACTAATCTCAACATCAGTAGCTAGCTGAGATACTCCAGTAGTAATTGCTTCTTTAAATGTAGCAAGCGCTTGTGCTAAATTAGTTTTCGCTTCAGTTAACTCAGTTACCGTTGCATTGTCATTGTCACAAACTTCTAAATATTTATCATATGCCGTTTTTAAGTCATCTTTAACTTCTGTTGTTACCCACTGTATTGTATCATTATCAGCACTTGAATCATATAAATCAGTACCGTTTTTATCACTAGTTTTAACATCAGAGTCATCAGCTAAATAATCATCGTTAACCTCATTTAATAAATCCTCTAACTCCTTACGTGCAGCTTCAGTAGCAGCTCCTGTACCAGCAGCAGACTTGCCAACGAACGTAGTAATTGCCGTGCTTAAATTAGATTTAGCTGTGTCAATCTCAGTTGAAGTATTCTCACCTGACACCGCATCTGCATAAGCTGTTAACGCAGTTTCAAGCGTAGATGTAGCTACCTCTTCAGCATAATATTCATTAAATGTAGTCTCATCAACCCAGTTATTTGAAGTTGTTATACCACCGTTAGTGCTCATCTCGATTATTTTAGTAACAGGGTCTGAACTAAGTAACGTAATTGCGTCGCCCACATTGCTTAAAGTCCATTCTTCTTCATCCACTGTTGCGTTGTAACCGATTATTCTAAATCCTTTTTCGATTTCTGCCACCAAGTTATCAATTGCAGTTGCATTTTTTCCAGTACCTTTTGCAAGCGCTGATTCAAATGTTGCTATAGCATCTTTAATGTCTTGTAAATATTCTGACATCTGAGTACCAGTAGTAGTTGCTGTAATTGATTCATAATCACTAATAGCATCGCTAAGCGCTGTCTCTAATTCATCAAATACAGTTGACGTTACCCAATAATCATCTGTAGCCACATCGTCACCGTTTACTTTACTTATTGCAACGTATGTTCCAGCCTCTTCAGTAGTAGAATCTGGAGCTAAATTACCAGAACTATCTACATATGGATAATAATTTCCATCTTCGTCAGACTCAATGTAAGCAGCCGCCTTGTTAATCTCAGCTAATATAAGAGTTTCGTATTGACCTGCCATACCATATTGTACTGGAGAAGTGCTACTAAATGTGTAGTTGCCGTCAGTATCAGTTATAAAGCTTCCATCGCTAGCTTTTTGCGCACCAAAGAACGTTTCCCACGCTGTATTCAATGCATCGTATTTAGCTTGATAATCTGATAATGGATTATCGTTTGAAGTAGTTACAGTAGCAATAGCAGTTTTATACTCATTAAATGTATTATAAATCGTAATGAAATTTTCTATATCAGTTTCAAGTGCCCAGTAGTTATCTGTTGCAATATCTGTACCTTCAACACTACTAGATGTAATGTTCGCAATAGAAGCAGTGCTTATAGTTCCAGTTATAGCAATTATAGCTGATTCAAGATCGTCATACTCAGTAGCTAATGATACAAAGTTTTCTTTTTGACCTGCTGTAGCTGCGCCAGTAAATGTATTATAAGCTGCTTCAATTGCTTCATAAGCCGCTTTAAACTCATCAAGTGTAAGGTCAGGATTATCATAAGCTTCTTGCGCGTCTGCTATAGCTTCCTCCATAGCCTCCATAACAGTTTGAGTAACCCATTTTACCGGTCTTCCACTAGATGCCGTTTCATTCTCAGAAACATCTGCACCATAATAATCAGAAACGATAATTTCTTCGTTATCAATTGATGATTGTGCATCTTCAATATAGAATAAAATCTGTCTTAAATACGCAGCCGCTTCACCAGTTCCAGCTTGAGCTTCAGTTTGGATTTCACCCATAATACGTTCTAGCTCTGATTTGCTATTTTGAACATTTGCTTCTGATGATTCCGCAGTAGCCAATAACGTTTCAGCATTCTCAATCTCATCCGTTAACTCTTTCATCTTCGCTGGCGTTACCCATTTTTCATACGTTTCAACATTTATACCACCTGTGCTACTAGTTTTGTAGTTATCCATAAATGCATACGCTCCAGAAGACCAGTGATATAAAGTCTCATATAAATTAGCTTTTTCTTCACTAGCTTCAGTTAATGAGTTTTCAAATATTTGCATAGCTCCATCTGGCGCTAACCATTGTTGTAGCGAATTAATAAGCGCTGGCGTAGTTACTGCTGATGTTCCAGTCGTACCCTGCACATATAAACCTGTCTCATCATTAAAAGTATATAACGCGTTTTGTGTTGCTGTTAAATCTCTATCTGAGTCAATTGCCCAAATTAATGATGCAATCTCTTCTACAGATGCTCCACCTTTTACATGGTCATATTCAAGTCGGTTAACTTGCCCATTAACAGCTGCCATTAATAATGTAGTCCAATCTCCGTAACTCGCATAGTATATTTGCTCGCCATAACGATTGGTTGTATTATAGAAATTATCAGCTAAGCTTACAAGGTTTAACCCTTTATTATCACTTAAAATACCCGTAGTTATCGTAACTAGTGGTTGCTTATAAAGTTGTAAACCTTCATGGTCATCGTCATCTTCATCATATAATTCATATTCATCATTAATATATACATAGTATACTGTGTCGGCATCATCACTGTCTGATGCTTCTCTATAAACGTATGAATATCGTTGTTCACCATCATGCTCAGCGGCATTATATTCTACATACTCGTATTTACTACCAGTAACAGTATCCTCATCGTTAGTAATGTCTACCGATACAAATACCCAATCACCTTCATCATCTTGAATACATAATGGAACATCAGCTGTAGTAGTGCCACTAGCTTCCCTATACATTATTTGAGCGTCATAAACCGCTTCATCATGTATCATTAACAATACTTGGATAGTAGTTTGTGAGCCCATTGCGCTGTTATTGTCAAATTCATTAATCGCCGAAGTTAATGCAGCTTTTGCTTGTGATAACTCTGATGATGAGTAACCTAACACCACTGATTCAGATGCAACATATTTTTCAGCTTCTGTAATAGCAGCTTCAAATGTGGTCATTACAGTTGGAGAAACCCAGTTTTTGCTATCTGGCGTAACTGTACCATTTTTAGAATCCTCTACACATGCTGTGATTGTTTCTGTAGTTTCTATTCCTGTATCATCTAATAAATTAATTATAGATATGCTTGTTAAGTCACCAGCAGATTTAGTCTCATTTAAGAACCCACCATCGCCAACTCTAAGATTTGCATTTTCTATAGCTACAACTAATTCATGAATTGCTAATTTATAACTACTTGCATCATAAGTTTTAATTGCAGTTGTAAAATCAGTAGTTGCGCGAGACATAGTTGTAGTTGCAGTTTCAATAGCCTCTTTACCTAGCGTCTTATCATCATACTTATCAATTGCATCATATATAGCCTGCAAATACGTTTCCATTACTTCTTTAGAAACATACCTATCACCAGTCACTAAGTAAGTAGTAGAAGAATCTACTATTGTATTACCATCATCAGAGATTTTGATAAACTCAGCATCATAAACTGCGCCATAATAATCATCAACCGTGTCACCTAAAATGTCTTTTAAGCTAGTGATTGAAACGCTAGTCATAGATGCAGCTGTTGTATAAGTAACACCATCATCATCTTCATACTTGCCAAATAACTCTAAATAAGCGGTTTTAATCTCAGTTCCAAGTTCCTCAAGAGCCACTAACACTTCACCACGTGTACCTTGTCTAGTTATGCTAGTATAAACTCCTCTAGCGCTAGATAAAGAATTATAAGCACTTTGTATCGACTTTAAGCCTGCCGCTGTTGCTTCAAAGTTATCATCAATATCATTATACTCACTGTTTAATGAATTATATAAACCAAAAACGCTAGTTGCATTGTCATATGCAGACTTTAATGTGTCATATTCAGATTGCAATGAATATACGTCCACTACATCTACACCATTGTTTACACTTAATATTGGTATCTTAAGCTCCTCAGTTATAAATACCGCCTTAATGCCAGTTTCATCAGTTAAATCATAAGTAGCTGCAGTATTTCCATCTACCTCCTCAATCTCAAGTACATAAGACGTTATACCAAAGACATCAATTAATGCTCTACCAACTACATTGCTAGTTGCTACATTAGTATCTTCATTATCATACATATATCCAGTAATAAGTTTTAACGTATTATCAAGACTATCATTAGTTGGGTAACGCGCACCACTAGCATAATCAGTATCATCATCATGTCCATACGAACCACTAATAATAGTTTCATAAGGAGCATCAGTACCTTTAGTATCCTCATCATCGCCTGCACCATTTAAGATAAATCCAACTAATTCTAACTCTAAATAAAGCTCTTTACTAGCCTGATAAAGCTCATAAGTACCATCCTTTTTAGCCTCATTAAGAGTTCCAAGAACGTTCTGTAAATTATCAGCCACCATTTGCAATTGGCTAGTAACATATGAATCCATAACATTACTACTTCGTCCAGATAGGCTGTCCTCACCTAAAGTTGTAAATATCGCATTATCATAAGCAAGCTCCGCGGAATCAAGCGCATTTATAAACGTATTCATAACTGCAGTTGTAACCCACTGTTCATTCATTGGTATATCATCACCACTTAACGCACTCGTTTTAACTGCGGCTACTATACTGCCATCAGATTCATAATCTAAATCATTACCATCCATATCTTTATCAATATTATTAAGAATTGTTGACATTATTGCTGCTGTAAATTCAACATTGCTACCAACCTGGTTACCAGCATCGTTTAATTCTGCTGTTTTACTATAGAATGCAGTTGTAGGAATACTTAAATTGTGAAGTTCCTCATATGCATCAGATATATGTTCTGTCAATTCCATTAACACCTGTGCATAAGTACTAGTCGCAGCTTCATTATTATGTCCATCAGGATTAGTAGGATAATTACTAAGAGCATCATCATCATCAGCAGGTCCGGCATGAGATTCATCAAAAGTACCAACATAAATAGACTTGTCGTATAGATTATTAGCAGCCTCTATACGTTTTAAAGCATTAATAATTGTAGTAATTTCAGGCTCCACTGTCGCCTTATAAGCGTTAAGAGTAGCCTCCGTAGCCCATAAATTATTACCATCAACATCAGCACCTTGATTTTCACTGATATAAACCGAAGTAATAAGTTTCACATAAGTATCAATAGCCTCTATTTCATATAGAGCGTAATAATCTTCATCATAAGTGTAATACTGATAATGTTCAGGATCATCTGAATCGCTAATAGGCGAAATAGAATACATACTATCATCAGATTGAAGTTCTGTAATATATTGAGCAGAAACTTCTACATTTTCATTTTCTTCAGCAAAAATTGCAAAAGAAGATCCAAGAACTAAAGCCATTGCAACAGGCAAGTGCTTTTTAAAACGTTTAATTGCCATTGGGTAAATCCTCCTTGAAAATAAATTACAGTAAACCAATATTTTATACCATAATATACATTTATTCCTTGTAGAATAAAAATATACCTATATATAAAAATTTATGCACAAAAAAAAGAAGCCCCTCGGCTTCTAGTTGACGCTTCCTTATAATAGTTAACTTTCGGCTTAGTCAAAAGCAACCTAAATTAACAGCTTAGTTTACATGTAGCTTCCTTATATATTAGTCAAAAGCAACCTAAATTAACAGCTTAGTTCACATGTAGCTTCCTTATATATTAGCCAAAAGCAACCTAAATTAACAGCTTAGTTCACATGTAGCTTCCTTATATATTAGTCAAAACCCACTTAGTTAACCTTCACCTTAATTAATTTTACGCCCGTAGCAGTAAAAGCAACTTCATCATACTCAGAACAATTAGTATCAGTAACAATATGAGTAATATCAGTTAACTGCGCCGAAATAAAGTTCCCTTCCTTACCAAACTTATGACTCTCGGCAATTACAATCTTATCGCCCGAGCATCTATCCAAAAACATCTTATTAATAGTAGTTTCTTGAAAAATAGTAGTACCAAGACCAGCTGTAGTATTAAGCGCACTCACTCCTAAAAAGCACCTGTTAGCAGTGATAGTAGCCAGCATATCTGTGGCAAAGTGTCCCACAATCGACTTCTTTGCTGGCATAATCATACCCCCCAATAAAATAAGCTCAATATTTTTGTCAATATTCAAATTGACCACGACTGGATTATTAGTTACCACCGTTATTTGTTTACCCACTATATGATTTAACGTTAAAATAGCAGTTAAACTTGAATTAATAAAAATTACATCGCCATCTTCTACAAATGAAGCAGCATAATAAGCAAGTTGATTTAATTTATTATGTTGTTCTATGTAGTTATACCCTTTTGATTCAATAGATTTGGCTCCCCCATGGAACTTTTCAATCAAATGTTGCTCAGCAAGAATGATTAAATCTCTTCTAATAGTTGCGTCAGATGCCTCTATAATATGGCTAATTTCTGAAACTGTTAAAGTTTCATAGTCTTTTAATAAAGCAATAATCTTTTTTTGGCGCATATTTAATGCTTTCATTTTATCCCCCCCGTCTCCATATAATCATATTTATTCATATTATAATCATATTTTAACACTAATAGTCAAAATAATCAAGTATTTCTGGAAAAAAGATACTTATTTGGTTAGCGTTACCTAATTTTAAAAAATATAATGATTTTTTTTATAAAAACTATTGACTTAGTTACTAGTATATAATATAATCATAGTATAAAGATAAATTAGTGATAAATATTACTAAATTGATTTTTAAATAAGCAAAATGCTTATAAAATGATTATTTGCATGTTGAGAAGGAGGATTTGTTATGAGTAAAGTAAATACCTTAACAAGAGAAGAGTGGATTTTAAATACATTCCCAGAGTGGGGAACATGGTTAAATGAGGAAATTGAGGAAACTGTGGTAGAGCCAGGAACATTTGCAATGTGGTGGCTAGGATGCACAGGGATTTGGCTAAAATCTGAAGGCGGAACAAATATTTCAATCGACTTTTGGTGTGGGAGCGGGAAAAGAACGCGTGCTAAGAAAACTATTGACCCTCAACATCAAATGGCTCGTATGAGCGGCGGAGTTAATCTTCAACCAAATCTTAGAGTTGCTCCTTTTGTTCTAGATCCATTTGCAATAACAAACATTGATGCAGTTTTATCTACTCATGATCATAATGACCATATAGATGTTAATGTTGCTGCTCAAGTTGTGCAAAACTGCGATCCTTCTATTCCTTTTATTGGGCCACAAGCTTGCGTGGATAAATGGGTTGAATGGGGCGTGCCAGTTGAGCGTTGTATAGTTATGAAGCCTGGCGATAGCGTAAAGATTAAAGACATAGAAATTTTAGCGCTTGAAGCTTTTGATAGAACTGCTCTTATTACAATGCCTCCAGATGGCAATTTGGTAGGAACTATGCCAATAGATATGGATCAAAAAGCTGTCAATTATTTAATCAAAACTCCAGGTGGCAATTTGTATCATAGCGGTGACTCTCATTATTCTAACTACTATGCTAAGCATGGTAATGAGCATAAAATTGATGTGGCTCTTGGCTCTTATGGCGAAAATCCACGTGGGATTACTGACAAAATGACTTCGGTTGATATTTTAAGAATGGCAGAGTGTCTTAATACTCAAGTTGTTATCCCATTCCACCATGACATTTGGTCTAACTTCCAAGCTGACTGCAACGAAATTGCGGTTTTATATGATATGAAAAAAGACAGATTAGATTATAAGTTTAGCCCATTTATTTGGCAAGTTGGCGGCAAGTTTACATTCCCTAATGATAAGAACAAGAGAGAATACCATTATCCTCGTGGCTTTGATGACTGTTTTACTGTAGATATTAACATACCATATCCATCGTTTTTATAATAACGAGCAATACAGTTTAGGAGGTAGTTGCATGATTAAAAAAATTTTAGATAAAGGTAGATACTGTTTTCATGAAAGCTTCGATAGTTGGGAAGAAGCTATTAGAGCGTCAGTTGTGCCACTTGTTGTAGAAGGAATCGCAGATGTAAACTATGGCGAGGACATTATTAACGCGGTAAAAGAATACGGCCCATATATAGTAATTGCTCCAGACGTTTGCATTCCGCATGCAAAAGAAGGTAAAAACGTTAGCGAAACTGCTATATCTTTTATGAAAACTGAAAAACCAGTGCAATTTAGCGATAATCCAGAAGAGAATGCCAACTTATTCTTTGTATTAGCATCTACAGACAATGAGCAGCATTTAGAGAATTTGATGGCGTTAGTAGACCTATTAGACGACCCTGCGAAAAAAGATTTACTTATGGCAGCAAAGTGCCCAGAGGATTTACGCAAGTTAATAGATTAAAAAAAAGGAGGGCGCGATATGAATGCAATAGTTAGTGTATGGGGGTTTTTTCAAAATAATATTTTAACTCAGCCAGCCTTTTTTATAGCGTTTATCGTACTCGTTGGGTATATGTTATTAGGGCGTAAATTATACGAAGCATATGCCGGCTCAATGAAAGCGCTAGTTGGTTACTTAATACTTAATGTAGCTTCTGGCGGGCTAGTTTCCAACTTTAGACCTATTCTTGCTGGTTTAAAAGAAAGATTTAATTTAAGCGCAGCAGTTATTGACCCTTACTTTGGTCAAACAGCAGCTCAATCAGCTGTTGAAAGCATTGGAAGGTCATTCTCAATGATGATGATGGTTCTTCTTGTTGGGTTTATGTTTAACCTGATTTTAGTGCTATTTAGAAAAATAACAAAAGTGCGTACAGTATTTATAACTGGCCATATTATGGTTCAGCAGTCTGCAACTGCGTTATGGATATTATTATTCTGTTTTCCGCACTTACAAGATACTAATATAATTATCATGTTAGGTATATTATTAGGTACATATTGGGCAGTTGGTTCTAATCTCACTGTTGAATGTACGCAGGATCTTACTGAAGGTGGAGGATTTGGTATCGCTCACCAA
The DNA here is from genome assembly GCA_001994995.1 of Candidatus Parepulonipiscium sp. PG-Nuni2H_MBin01. Classification (GTDB taxonomy): domain Bacteria; phylum Bacillota; class Clostridia; order Lachnospirales; family Cellulosilyticaceae; genus Parepulonipiscium; species Parepulonipiscium primum. The sequence goes on from MDJM01000034.1 coordinate 35,268, forward strand.
CAGATGTTTGGAATTTGGGCTGTGGATAAAATCGCAGGAAAGTTCCAAAGTAAAGATGAGACTAAAAACAAAAAGATTGAGGACTTGGAGATGCCAGGTTTTCTAAGTATTTTTTCAGATAATATTGTGGCTACAAGTACTCTTATGACCATTTTCTTTGGCGCTATTATGCTAATCCTAGGTAAGGATTTAATGGGGCAAATTGATACTTCAATGGATACTTCTCGCAGTTTTATTTTCTATATAATTGAAAAATCAGTTAGCTTTGCAGTTTACTTACAAATCTTACAACTTGGGGTTCGTATTTTCGTATCAGAGCTTACTGAGTCATTCCAAGGTATTTCTAACAAGCTTCTGCCAGGTTCCATACCTGCTGTAGACTGTGCTGCTGTTTATGGATTTGGTCATCCTAATGCAATCACACTTGGATTTTTGTTCGGCGCACTTGGTCAGTTTGTAGCAATTTTAGGATTAATTGTATTTAAAAGCCCTATTTTAATTATCACTGGATTTGTTCCTGTATTCTTTGATAATGCTACATTTGCTGTGTACGCAAATAGAAAAGGTGGCTTACGCGCAGCAACAATAATCACTTTTATATCTGGAGTTTTACAAGTAACTCTTGGCGCTGTATGCGTCTTGGCATTTGGCCTTTCTGATTTCGGCGGATGGCATGGTAATATCGACTGGTCAACAATTTGGCTTGCAATTGGTCTTAGCATGAAACATTTAGGTTATGTTGGTTTTGGTATTTGTTTAGCAGCGATGCTTGCAATTCCACAAATGCAATATATGAAAAACAAAAAGTATTATTTTTCCATCACGGAAGATTATGATAGCTACTTAGCAGAAATGCAAGCTGATGAGTGTGTTGAAGAAGTGGCGTAAAGTTCTTAAAGTTGTAAAGGAGTGATTGTTATGTTAAAAGTTATAGCGGCATGTGGAAGTGGCATGGGTTCAAGCCAAATTATTAAAATGAAAATTGATAAGGCATTTAAAAGCTTTGGTATAGATGTTTCAATTCACCATTGTAGTGTTGGAGAAGCTAAAACGCAAATTAATAACTACGATGTAGTATTTTGTTCAGCAGCTTTAGAGTCCAATTTTAAATCAGCAAAAGAGAAGGGAAAAACTGTAATCCCACTTAGAAACGTTTTATCTGAAGCTGAAATTAAAGAAAAAATCCAAAGTCATATAATTGATAAGCAATAAATTAGTAATCTCACCTGTAATAGCAGGTGAGTTATTTAAGTTAAAATGGGGGGAATTGTTAATGTTAGAACAACTTAAACAAGAAGTTTTTGCAGCAAATATGTTATTGCCAAAGTATCAGTTAATCACTTTTACATGGGGCAACGTATCGGGTATTGATAGACAGAGCGGCCTAGTAGTAATTAAACCGTCTGGAGTTGAGTATGAGCATATGAGTGTTAATGATATGGTAGTTGTGGATTTAGATGGCAACGTGGTTGAAGGGAAGCTAAAACCATCATCAGATACTGCAACGCATGTAAAGCTGTATAAAGAGTTTCCTAATATCGGCGGGGTAGTCCACACTCACTCAAGATGGGCAACTGTATTCGCTCAGTCTGGCCGCGGAGTTATGCCTTATGGAACTACGCAAGCTGACTATTTTTATGGTGAAATACCATGCACACGAGATATGACGAGCGATGAGATTAATTCACAGTACGAATATAACACTGGAGTAGTAATTGTAGAAACGTTTAAAGAAAAACATATGGACCCGGACCAAGTGCCTGCTGTTGTAGTAAAAAATCATGGGCCATTCACTTGGGGAAAAGATGCATATGACGCTGTACATAATGCGGTTGTGTTAGAGGAAGTAGCTATGATGGCATTTAACACAGAACTTTTATGCGCTACTAACGTTAGCCAAATGCCACAAGATTTACTAAATAAGCACTTTTTAAGAAAGCATGGTGCTAACGCTTATTACGGCCAATAATATTTTTTTGTTTTGAAAGGGGTAGATTATGTACGAAATAGGAATTTATGAAAAATCTATGCCTAATAATTTAAGCTTGAAAGATAAGTTAATTGCAGGAAAAGAAGCAGGCTTTGATTATTTGGAGATTAGTATAGATGAAACTGATGAAAAATTAGCACGCCTTAGTATGACTAAACATGAGCGCTTCGCACTTTTGCAACATATGCATGAAACGGATTTTTACATTAGAACTATGTGTTTAAGCGGCCATAGAAAATATCCGCTAGGCAGTAAAGATAAAGCTGTTAGGCAGCGCTCTTTAGATATTATGCAAAAAGCTATAGATTTAGCGGATGATTTAGGCATTAGAACAATTCAGCTTGCCGGTTATGATGTGTATTATGATAAAGGCGATAGTCAAACGAGGCAGTTATTTATTGATAATTTAAAAATCGCAACCGAAATGGCTAGTAAAAAAGGAATTGTTATGGGATTTGAAACTATGGAAACTGATTTTATGAACACCGCTACTAAGGCGATGGAATTTGTAAACATAGTAAACTCGCCATACTTAAATGTATATCCCGATATTGGCAACATTTCTAATGCATATAACAATAACCTAGATGAGATTTTGCAAGATTTAGAAAATGCACGAGGTAAAATAGTAGCTGTACATTTAAAGGAAACTGTGCCAGGAGTATTTAGAGATGTGCCATTTGGAACAGGGCAAGTTAACTTTGAAGCGTTAATTGCGAAATCGTTACAATTAGGTGTTCGACGTTTTGTATTAGAATTTTGGTATGTGGAAGGCCGAGACTATAAAGAGTATATTAAGGAAGCAATTGATTTTATTAATACGAAATTTGAGGTGAAAAGATGAAGTTTCAAAAAATTAAAACCCATCCACTAAATAAATGCTATTCTATTTCGCAAATTTCCCACAAAGGAGAAGAGTGCATTTTGGTAGCAGCAGAAAAGCAAGATGAATGTTTTTTGTTTGACTTAGAAGGTAATTTAAAAGACACAATTTGGGATGGACCAGGCGGCACTATGTCAATGGTTAGAATTCCGAATAAAGATAGTATGTTTCTTGCAACGCATAAGTTTTACTCGCCAAACGATTCTAAAGAATCAAAAATTGTTGTAGTAACATATAAAGCTGACGGTGATTGGGATATACAAACTTTAGTGGATTTACCACATGTACACCGTTTTGATATTATTTCACGAAATGGAGTTAACTATTTGTTTGCAGCGACTTTATGCTCTGGTAGAGATTTTAAAGATGACTGGGCACACAAAGGTAAAGTTTACGTAGCGAAGTTACCAGATGATTTAAGTGGTTATAACCAAAACAACCAGCTAAAGCTTAATGTTATTAAAGATGAGCTATTAAAAAATCATGGATATTTTAAAGGTCAACAAAATGGTCATGGTTATAGTGTAATTGCAGCAGAAGATGGAGTATTTAAATTTGTGCCGCCAGCAGATGAGAATGGTGAATTTGAAATAACGCAGTTATTGGATACACCAGCGAGCGATATAACATTTTTAGATTTTGACCAAGATGGCGATTTGGAAATGGTAGTATTCTCACCGTTTCATGGTGAAAATTTGGATGTATATAAGTTAAAAGACGGAAAATATGAGCATGTATACAAACACCCTAAGCCATTCGAGTTCTCGCATGCATTATGGCCAGTAAATAATATGGCAATTTTGGGTCATCGCCAAGGAGCGCAAGAATTAATTAGTTTAGCGTGCGAAAATGGAACTTTTAAGTTTGATGTAATAGATAAAGGAGTAGGTCCGGCGAATGTGTATTCTTATTTAAAAGGAGGTCAACGTTACGTGGTATCAGCAAATAGAGAAACTGATGAGATAGCTTGGTATAAAGCTGAAATGCCGTTAGATGAAATTGCTAACGAAATGCGAAAATGTGTTATTGAAGGAGTATACCGCGCAAAAAGTGGTCATCCGGGTGGCTCGCTTTCTATATGCGACATTTTAGCAGTACTATTTTTTGAGCAAATGAATATTGACCCTAAAAATCCTAAAAATCCTGATAGGGATAGATTTGTATTATCAAAAGGCCATGCAGCGCCTGCTCTTTATTCAGCATTAGCAACAAGAGGATTTTTCCCAGCTTCTGATATTAAAACTTTAAGAAATATTGATAGCTATCTGCAAGGTCATCCTTGTATGAATAAAATTCCTGGGGTTGATATGTCTACTGGTTCTTTAGGGCAAGGTTTATCAGCAGCTAACGGTATGGCTATGATTGCAAAACATGATAAAAAAGATTTTAGAGTTTATGTTGTATGCGGTGATGGCGAAATTCAAGAGGGCCAAATTTGGGAAGCGGCTATGACAGCAGCTCATTATAAATTGGATAACTTAACTTTATTTGTGGATGTAAATGGCTTGCAAATCGATGGACCAACAACAGAAGTTATGGGTGTAGGCGATGTTGCTAAAAAGTTTGATGCATTTGGATTTAACGCTATTTCAATTGATGGTCATGATTTAGACCAAATCCGCCAAGCTATAGAAACAGCTAAACAAACTAAAGGCAAACCAACTGCTGTAATTTGCAATACTACAAAAGGAAAAGGTGTGTCGTATATGGAAAATCAACTAGGATTTCATGGTGCAGCGCCGAATGATAAGCAATATGAAATTGCAATGGAAGAGTTAGGAGGGTTTAAATCATGAATATGTCAACTAGAGAAGCGTATGGAAGAGCTTTAGCGAAGTATGGTAAGGAACATGAGTTTTTTGTATTAGATGCAGACCTTGCAAAAGCTACGCAAACAATATTTTTTAAAAATGAGTTTAGCGATAGATTTTTTGATATAGGAATTTCTGAAGGCGATATGATGACAACCGCAGCAGGGATGGCAAGTTGTGATAAGAAGGTATTTGCAAGTACATTTGCAATATTTGCGGCTGGTAGAGCATATGAGCAAGTTAGGAATTCTATTGCATATCCAAATTTACCAGTAGTAATTGGCGCAACTCATGGCGGAGTTATGATTGGCGAAGATGGAGCATCGCACCAAGCTATAGAAGATATTTCGCTTATGAGAACTATGCCGAATATGACGGTTGTTGTACCATGCGATGCTGAGAGCGTTACTCAAATTGTGGAACAATCGATTAGTTTAAAGTCGCCTATGTATTTAAGAACCGGCCGAGGCGCTTCGCAAGATATTTATACTAATGGTGAGAAGATTGTTATTGGTAAAGGTAATGTTTTATGCGATGGCTGCGATTTAACTATTATAGCGATTGGCGACTTAGTTGCACAAGCGTTAGAAGCTGCTAAAATTTTAGCTACAGAAGGCGTTAGTGTTGCGGTTATTGATATGCATACGGTAAAACCTATTGACACGGACTTAATTACTAAGTATGCAAAAAAGACTAAGTTTATTATTACGGCTGAAGACCATAGCATTATTGGTGGATTAGGTTCGGCTGTAGCAGAGATTTTGGCTGAAACGCAAGATGCCAAATTAAAACGACTTGGTGTAAATGATACTTATGGCAAATCTGGTACTAGAGATGCATTGCAAAAATATTTTAACTTAACGGCTGAAGGTATTATAAGCTTATATAAGGCAAATTGTTAATATTATTTTAGTATACTAACTAATTTATATAGATATTTTATCTAAAAATATAGCTAAATAACATATAAATTTTAGATATATTTTTGTATATTTACAACCAAGTTATTATTTTATATAGTAATATTGTTGTTTAGTGTAGTTAGGTAATTAATTGTTGATTATTACAAAATTTATAAAGCGTCCACAACCATAGCCCGGGACTCGCTCCCAAAATTCCACGAGGTAAATTGAGCTAAATAAAGGAGAGAAATTTATGAAACTATTTATTGATACAGCTAACGTAGCTGATATAAAAGAAGCAAACGACTTAGGAGTAATCTGCGGTGTAACAACAAATCCATCTTTAATAGCACGAGAAGGATTAGTTTTTGAAGACGTAATAAAAGAAATTACCCAAATAGTTGATGGCCCGATAAGTGCAGAAGTAATCTCGCTAGTAGCGGATGAAATGGTGAAAGAAGCAGTTGAGTTAGCAAAAATCCATAAAAACATTGTAATTAAATTGCCAATGACATTAGATGGATTAAAGGCAACTAAAGCGTTAACTCAAAAAGGCATTAAAACTAATGTAACGCTAATCTTTTCAGCAACACAAGCTCTACTTGCAGCGCGCGCAGGAGCAACTTATGTAAGCCCCTTTTTAGGCCGTCTAGATGATATTGGATTTAACGGGATGGGACTAATTAGCGAAATTGTAGAAATTTTTAACGCACATGAAATTGAGACTGAAATTATTGTAGCAAGTATTAGAAATCCAATCCACGTTATTGAAGCGGCGCGATTAGGTGCAGATATAGCTACTATTCCTTATAACGTTATCGTTCAAATGGCGCTACATCCGCTTACTAATGCGGGTATTGATAGATTTATAGCCGACTGGGCAGACTTTAAAAATAAATTAAACTAAATCCCACCTCTATAGGTGGTGAGATGAATTACCCGTAAATTTCTTAAAAATACCTTGACAAAAGGAATCTTTAGTTCTACAATAACTTACAAACGCACCC
>MDJM01000035.1 GCA_001994995.1 Candidatus Parepulonipiscium sp. PG-Nuni2H_MBin01
CCGCTTTTGCCCGAGTGGCGGAACTGGCAGACGCACAGGACTTAAAATCCTGCGGGATAACACTCGTACCGGTTCGATTCCGGTCTCGGGCATAAAAAAGGTTAAGTCTTCTTTATAGAAGATTTAACCTTTTTTATTTAATTTATAAATGCGGAACATTCTAAGATTAAATTCTACTAGACGCATATCAATTGTATTCTCTTCATGAGAAGCACATATAATATGTTCACCTTCTCTTCTTATTACAATAATACAATTTGTAATCTTATTATGATTAAATAGTGTAATAGGATCACCAGGTTCAATTAAATCCAATACTTTAGGCCTTTTTACATCTTTAACAGTGAATGTAAAATGTTCCCCTGCACTACTAGACCAATATTTATAAAAATAATCAGCACAATACCAAGTTGGAGAAATTAAATCTTCATTATATTGATTTTTACTAAGACAATACCAATTTAATAAAGGGTCTTTATTGGCATTATGTTGCATAGGTAATCCTCCTGCAAATAAGCATTGAGAAACAAAATTAGTAGAATCTAAGTCCCCATAATTAGGATATATGTTATTATATTCTTTGTAATACATTAAGGCATAGGAGATAGCATCAATAGCGTCATACATACGAATCACTCCTTTATATTATACAAGTATAGTATATTGTATGTCCAATAAGATTAAAGAGTGAGTGAACCTATACTAAATATTTAAAATTATTTCAACTTAATATGTATAAATTTTACTAATTATCTAACCCCCTCCAATTTACCTACCACAATCTATCCTAAAATTTGTTGCAAATGTACCGTATACCAAATTGGAAAATTAATGTATAATATGTGTATGTATTTAAAACTTTGTTTTAATGAAACTAATGATAAAGCAAATTTTAGTTAACAATTACTGATGCTAAACGTATACAATTGTGAGAGATTATACACAATTGATTATCTATTTAGAAGGAGGAATGCAGATGGATGAGTGGATGGATTGCACTATTGGCGAATACTTAATCGATGATGATGATACTAATAATAGTACTGATATGATGCCGCACTTAACAACTTCCTACAAAAGGAATTCCAACGCATGGATTTCTTTAGCACTTGGAATAATATCATCATTGGCGTGGATAATACCTATTTTAGGGCTACCTATTACGTTAGTAGGAAGTGTACTTGGGGGTATAGGTACTAATAATAAACGTGATAGAGGAGTAGCAGTTATAGGGTGTTCAATGAATTTAGTATTTTTAATAGTAACGGGATTAAAGGTTATACACAGTTCTAATAAACGTATTAAGCTTGGAGATTGAGGTTATACATTAGTATAGCCTTTTTTGTCGTATTCTTCACCATAGTGCGATAGGATGCATATTATATATATTGACAAAGCATTTTTAAGGTGATTATATGTATAAAAGTGTTATCATAATTAATAATGAGTCTTTAGGATATGGAGATAGCGGAGTAGGTAATACTCTTTTAGGCGTGTTTTTAAGGAAAGTAGTGGCTAATCCAGTTAAACCCGATGCCATAGTATTTTACAATTCAGGAGTAAGAGTTCTTGCGAAAAATTCTCCGTTTTTAGACATGCTAGAAGCATTAGAGTATTATGGGGTTGAATTGATAGCATGTGGTACTTGTGTGTATAAGATTTGCGGCCAAAGTTCTTTAACTGCTGGTAGAATTAGTAATATGGAAGAAATTGCGCAAATACTATTACAAGCTCAAAAAGTAATAACATTATAAGAGGAAAAATTGCTGGTAGATTATACTAGCAATTTTTTTTGCATGTGGTATAATAATAAAAATGAATTAAACAACCATTCTGAGTATAGTATAATAGTAAATAAAGTAAATTTAAGGAGTGTATTATGGATAATAAAATAGATTTGATTAATTTAATATTAGAGCATACAACTGATGTTAAGGTGGATGAACCATTAAGTAAACATACATCGTTTAGAATAGGAGGAGAGGCACAAATTTTTGTAACTCCTACTAGCATTGAATCGTTGCAAGCTATTATAGATATTTGCCTTAAAAACAATGTGGAGTATTATGTCCTTGGAAATGGCAGTAACGTATTAGTTAGTGATAAAGGCTTTGATGGCGTAATAGTATCTATTTATAAAAACTTAAGTGATATCATAGTAAGTGAGAATAAAATTACTGCGCAAGCTGGCGCTTTATTATCAAAAATTGCTAAGCAGGCAGAAGAAGCAAGTCTTGGTGGATTTGAATTCGCTCATGGAATACCAGGCACATTAGGCGGAGCTATTACAATGAATGCTGGTGCTTACGATGGAGAGATAAAAGATGTTTTAGAAAGTGTAGTGGTATTAACTATTGATGGGCAAATTAAAAAGTTATTAGCTGCGGAGCTGGAACTTGGTTATAGGACAAGTAAAATTCCAGACGAAAAATATATAGTTTTGGAAGCCACTATAAGTCTAACTAATAAACCACAGAGCGAGATTAGTGAGAAAATGAAAGATTTTGCTAGTCGCCGACGTGATAAACAACCACTTAACTATCCAAGTGCAGGTAGTACTTTTAAACGACCACCTGGACATTTTGCAGGAAAATTAATTATGGATAGTGGATTTGCTGGTTATACTGTAGGCGGTGCTCAAGTCTCTAGTAAGCATTGTGGGTTTGTGATAAATGTTGGAAATGCTACTTGTGAAGATGTACTAAATTTGATTGAACAAGTACAGAAAAAAGTCTGGCAAGATTACCAAGTTCAATTGCAACCTGAGATTAAGTTAATTGGAGTAAAGTGAGGAATTTTTTGGAGTTGCATAAATATACTTAAAGAGTGATAAAATATCCTTGAGGTTATTAAAATTTTACGTTTAGGGGGAGTTCGATGGAATTTATTATAGTAACAGGAATGTCGGGCGCGGGAAAAACTACAGCTATTAAATTTTTTGAAGATATAGGGTACTACTGTATAGATAATTTGCCGCCTGCATTACTGCTTAATTTTATAGAGCTTATACAAGATAAACAACATAGTTATAAAAAGATGGTGCTGGGAATAGATATTCGTGGTGGAATTTTGTTTGAAGATCTATTTATGAGTTTAGATGTACTGAAAAGTAAAGAATTTCTTTATAAAATTATATTTTTTGATTGCCAAGATGTAGAGCTGATTAAAAGATTTAAAGAAACTAGGAGACTCCACCCTTTGGCCAGAAACGAAAGAATACATGAAGGTGTTATAAGAGAACGAAAGATATTAGCTGAAGTTAAGGCTAAAGCAGATTATATTATGGACACTACACATATATTACCCAAGGATACAAAGGAAATTTTATTTAATATTTTTGAAACTGACACGGAATTTAAGAATTTAATGATAACTATCTTAGTATTTGGATTTAAATACGGTATACCAATAGACGCTGATTTAGTTTTCGATGTAAGATTTATGCCTAATCCTTATTATATAGCAGAGCTTAGACCCCATACAGGGCATGATATTGCTGTTAAAGATTATGTTATGCAGTCTGATACTACTAGTGAATTTTTAATTAAACTTAAGGATATGATAAGTTTTTTAGTACCACTTTATACTAAAGAGGGTAAAAATCAATTAGTTATAGGTATTGGGTGTACGGGAGGTAAGCATAGATCAGTGGTTGTAGCAAATGAATTAGAAAACCATTTAAAGGCGAATAAATATATAGTTAAAGTAGAATACCGTGATATAGATAAAGATACTAAACGAGGTAAATAGGATGTCATTTTCTTCAAAAATAAAAGGTGAATTAGTTGGGCAGAATCAAAATTGCTTACATGAATTAGCCGGGTTTGTGGCAGTTTCAGTAAATTTTAATGTAACTGCTAAATTGTGTGTGGAAAACGAGAATTTTGCAAAAAAATATTTTACAATTTTAGAGAAAACTTTTAATATTAAACCCATAGTAACTTCGAGTAAAACTATATTTCTTTTAAATCCAGAAATAACAGAAATATTAAGTGAAACTATATGTGAAAAAAGAGCTTATCTTAGAGGTGCATTTTTAGGAGGAGGCTCTGTAAGTAATCCTGAAAAAGCTTATCACTTAGAATTTGTGACTCCAACTGAACAAGTGGCAAGTTATATCCAGCATCTCATAAAAGAAATAGGACTTGATTCTAATGTAGAGCTTGAGGCAAAAATTGTTAGAAGAAAAAATGATTATGTGGTATACTTAAAAGAAGGTTCACAAATTGTAGACTTATTAAATATTATTGGTGCACATATAGCTCTAATGGAGCTTGAAAATATAAGGATAGTAAAAGAATTACGAAATAATGTTAATCGGATAGTGAATTGTGAATTAGCTAATCTATCTAAAACAGTATCTGCTTCGGTAAGGCAAGTTGAGGATATTGAATATTTGCAAGAAACTATTGGTCTGTCTTCACTACCTCCACATTTAGAAGTAGTAGCTAGACAACGGTTATTACATGAGTTAGCAACCTTAAAAGAGCTTGGACAGAAGCTGAATCCACCGGTGGGTAAATCGGGCATTAATCATCGGTTAAAAAAAATAAGTGAGATTGCCTTGCAAGTTAGACAGGAAAGAGGAGGATTTTAAAATGGTTAAAGAAATAGTGACATTACAATTTAAAAATGGATTGGAGGCACGACCAGCTGCTTTATTTGTACAGCTAGCAAGTAAGTATCAGAGTAATATTTTTATTAATGTAATGGAAAAAAAGGTGAATGCCAAAAGTATTATGGGTATGATGTCTTTAGGTACTATTAAGGGGGCTACTCTAGAGTTACAAGTGGATGGCAATGATGAAGCTGAAGCTACTAAGGCTCTTGTGGATTTTTTATCATTAGAAGAAGTTACAAAAGCTTCTATATAAATTTAGGATAAAAAGGCACGGATTGTAAAAATTCGGTCTTTTTATTCTTGCTTTTGTTTAAAGTTAATATATTTTGGGTATAATTTTGACATAAGAATATGGACAGGTTGGAATACAGATGCAAACATCAGATTTTTATTTTGAATTACCTGAGCAGTTGATTGCTCAGATACCCTTACAAGAAAGGTCTTCATCTAGACTTATGGTATTAGATAAGAATAGTGGAGAAATTAGACATGACCACTTCTATAATATTATTGAATATTTAGAAAAGGGGGATTGTTTAGTACTAAATGATACTAGGGTTATGCCAGCTAGATTATTTGGGAATAGAGAAAATACTGCTGGTAAAGTAGAATTTTTATTACTTACTAGGATTGAGGAGAAAGTATGGGAAGTTTTAGTAAAGCCTGGTAAGAAAGCAAGAATAGGTGAGAAGATTATATTCGCAGATATATTAAGTGCCACTGTGATAGATTTAATTGAGGATGGAAAGAGATTAGTTAAGTTTGAGTATGAAGGAATTTTTGAGCAGGTATTAGATAAATTAGGAGAGATGCCTTTACCACCTTATATAACGGAAAAGTTAGATGATAAAGAACGGTATCAAACTGTGTATTCTAAGCATACTGGTAGTGCGGCCGCTCCAACTGCAGGACTTCATTTTACTAAGGAGCTTTTAAATAAAGTTAAATCTAAAGGTATAGATATTGCCTATGTTACTTTACATGTGGGGCTTGGAACGTTTAGACCTGTAAAAGTTGAAAATATATTTGAACATGATATGCATGCAGAATTTTATATGATTGATGATGAGAATGCTCGAATTATTAATAAGTGTAAAGATAATGGTGGTAAGGTGATATGTGTTGGTACAACCAGTTGTCGTACTATTGAGTCTATTGCGGATGAGGAAGGCAGGATTGTAGCTAAAAGTGGGTGGACAAATATTTTCATATATCCTACTTATAAGTTTAAGTGTGTGGATAATCTAATAACTAATTTTCATTTACCTGAGTCTACTTTAATAATGTTAGTAAGTGCTTTAGCTGGGAAACATAATGTATTGGAAGCTTATGATATAGCTGTAAATGAACAATATAGATTTTTTAGTTTTGGCGACGCAATGTTTATTAGATAGAAACCTCCTATTAATAGGGGGTTATTTTTGAAAGGAGATTTGATATGAGAGATAAAGCTTTAGAAAAAGCATTATTGTTAACTAGAAATGGTACTACTCAACAATTAACTGATTTTATCACAGCCCAATCTTGGGAATGGAGAAGGAAGGTTGCTACTCTTGATCATAAGTCTTTATTAAATGTATTAGCATATGATAGGGTAGTTAGAGTGAGACGAGAAGTTGCAAGGCATAAGTATAAGGATTTGCTTAATATTTTAGTATTTGATAAGGCTTCTAAAGTAAGAGGGATAGTAGCCACTCATAATTATAAAGATTTACTCAGTAGACTTGTACATGACCCTGATTTTTTAGTACGAGCAACAGTTGCTAAACATGGTTATAAGGAGCATCTTGATATTTTAGTACATGATACACATCCTATTCCAAGAGGCGCTGTAGCTGAGCATAATCTTGATTGTTACATAAATAAGTTATTGCATGACCCTGATGCATATGTTAGAGCTGTAGTTGCTCAACAAAATGATAAAGAATTGTTAGATAAGATGTTAAGTGATAAGAGTCCTATAGTTAGGGAAACCATTGCTAAACATGGCCATTTAGACCATCTTAATAGGTTAGTTTATGATGAGAATGCAGACGTAAAAGTAGCTGTGGCTGAGCATGGTCATTTAGAGCATTTAAATAAATTAGTTTATGACACCAGCCCGCACGTTAAAGCAACTGTGGCTAGTAAGGGGCATTTGGAGCATTTAAATATGTTAGTGAAGGAGTCTCATCCTGCAATAAAAGTAGCGGTTGCAAGTCATGGCTATTTAGAGCATCTTGATGTTTTAATAAATAATTCTACTGCTCCTGATGAGTACTTAGTGAGAGCTGAGATTGCTAAACATGGTCATATACCTTATGCTAAACGATTAATTAATGACCCTGAACCTGCTGTAAGAGCTGGTGTAGCGCATACGAATTGTAAAGAGTTATTAGACCGCCTAGCAAAAGATGCTGAATCTATCGTACGGGAGCAAGTTGCTAAACATGATTACCCTGACTTGTTAGCGAAACTTTCGCGCGATAAAAGTGTTGATGTAAGATTTAATGTTGCTGCTCATAACCATAAAGATTTATTGGTTAAATTAAGTGAGGATACGGACCCAGATGTTAGAGCTATGGTAGCTACACATAATCATAAGGACCTTTTAGAGCAGTTAATAGATGATGAAGATGTATATGTACGTGCTCAAGTTGCTAATCATAAATATGAAGATTTATTAGCTAAATTGGTAAAAGACCCTGAACCTATGGTGCGAAAAAACGTAGCAAAGCATGGGTATTTGAATTTCTTAGAGATTTTAAAAAAGGATAAAAATGAAGAGGTACGTGCAGAGGCAGAGAAAGATATTCTAGATAAGATGAATAACACACATAGTGAAAGCCATATTCAGAATTTAAATTATAATTTTGTGAGATATCTACTAACTGGAGAAGGTAAAGACGATGATTATTAAGACGTTCAACTAAAGAGCGTCTTTTTTTTAGTAAAATTATGATAATTTTATTTAAATATTAGGTAAAATTTTTCCATAAATTTTAGTGCAATTTTACCACTTGAAAAATATAATAATTATAGGTATTTAGTAGCAAAAGATTTAGAGTTAATACTGTAGTATTTTTATATGAAAAGGTTGAAATTATTCAGAATTATTGGCTTAAATATATCGTTATATTACACTTGCTTTGCTCTACATTAAAATTAGTTTGTATCAAGTTAATCTTTATCAAAGGAGAGGGTAGTATGAAAGAGAAATTATTATTTAAAACAAATATATTGATATGTTTAATTTTATTTAGTGGAATTTTGCTAACATCATTGATTAATTATATGTCTAATTCGGCTCAAAAAAAGTATGATTTAGAAAATATAGCTACTTTAGTTTCCGAGAGTATTTATTATCAAGTTGAATCGTATGTGACAGAACCGTTACATGTTTCGCTTACTATGGCTAATGATAGTTTATTAAAGAATTTCTTAGCAGAAGAGCAATTATATTTAAATGATGAGGACTATATTAAACAGCTTCAAGAGTTTTTAACTATTTATAAGGATAAATATGATTATGATGCGGTATTTTTAGCTTCTGTAGCTACTTCTAGATATTACTCTTACAATGGGGTAGATAGGGTGATGGAAGAATCGGATAGTAGAGATAAGTGGTATTTTGATTTTTTAGAAAATGGTAAAGAGCATGAATTAAATATAGATAATGATAAGGTGCAAGGTGCGGATAATGCAGTATGTGTATTTATTAATTGTCGTGTAACAGATGATGACAATAATACGATTGCAGTTATGGGTATAGGAGTTATGGAGCAAAATTTAGAAAATTTAATTAATTATTATGAACAGTTATATAATGTGCAAATAAAATTTTTAAGCTCCTCGGGTGCAACGCAATTATCTACAATTACAAATGAAGATTTGCTTTATTCGATATTAACTACAGAGGCTATGCAAGACCATCCTGAAAATCAGACTATAGCTGATACATTTATTAGTGTTAAATATATTCCTATACTGGATTGGTATATTGTAGTTTCTAGTGATATTACTGCTGGAGATGAAGTGTATACAACTCAGGTTTTAATATCATTAAGTATGGGTGCAATAGTTATATTTATTATACTTTTTATTATTAGTAATATTGTTTTAAGAACTAATCAGCGTAATATGGATTTGTTGACTAGACACCATATTGAGTATAGAGAATTATTATATAAGGCTACCAAAACATTATATGTTAATATTTTAGAGATAGATATTACTAATAATTGCGCTGATGGTATTGAAACTAAAAGGTATTTTGAGGAACTTGGAATTAGTTCTACCACGCCATATGATAGAGCTTTAGAAATAATTGCCCAGGAGCAAATTAAGCCGGAGTTTGTGGAAGACTATTTACTTAAATTTACTACAAATAATGTGGTAGAGTCTTACCATAAAGGTGTTTATGAACTAGAAGATGAAATAATGATGAAGGGTGAAGGTGATAATTATAATTGGATGCTTATTAAAGCTAGAATTTTTTATTGGCAGTCTGATAACACTATACGCATGGTTATTTATCATCAAAATATTACAGCTGAAAAGCTTAGGGAAGAACAAATGTTATCTATATCCCAAAAAGATTTAGCCACAGGATTGTTTAATAAGGTTTATTCTACAGAGCATATCTCAAATGTATTACAAGCTAGTAAAGCAAATCAAAAACATGCATTATTAATTATAGATATAGACTTGTTTAAACATGTTAATGATGCGTATGGTCACCCTGTAGGGGATATAGTCATTCAAGAATTTGCAAAACGTATTACTAGTCACTTTAACCAACCTTGCATTTGTGGAAGAATAGGTGGAGATGAGTTTATTGTATTATTATTGGATATAGAATATAATATTGCTTTAGAGCGAAATTTCCAAGCATTAGTAGATTCATTAGCTCAAGATGTGATTATTAAAGAGGTTGTATGTCCTGTATCTTCAAGCATTGGGGTATCTATGTATCCTGATACTGGATTAGATTTTTGTACTTTATATAAGAATGCAGATAAAGCTTTATATAAAAGTAAAGAAAATGGTAGAAATCAATACACTATTTATACGGATTAGCATTAATTAAAACCCGCGGTAAATTTATATAAACCGCGGGTTTTTGTATTAGCTAAATTTATTTTCCGTAAACTTCAAGTTCAAATATACTGTTCCATAAGTTAACCGCGTCTGTTGCAGTTACTATGCTACCTCTACCTTCATAAGTTACATATTTTCCAGCAGTAGGTTCATCAAATACAATTGCCTCAAGCCCTGCTGTAAGCCCACTACTAGCACCGTCAAATACTTCAGTCCAGTTTTCATTGTCCGCAGAAACTAATATTTTAAATTGATAATTTCTAGCATCGCCACTGTTCCAAGAAATTTGTGCATGAGTTAGTAATGCTTCTTGTTCTAGTTCAACTGTAAGTGTAACAGGAGTTATTTCAGAACCAATATCAGTAGATTGCCCTGCCCATCTGCTCGATAAGTCATCATCTACAGCAAGAGCTACTTCGTTACCTTCATTTTCATCACTCGCCCAAGCATCTGTAATGGATAATTTATTTGCCTCTTTATCTATTTCAGGGGTAACAATAACCATAATTTCAGCAGATTGAGCTGGATTATCAACGCTTGTAGCAGTTATATAAGCTTTACCTGCGCTAAGAGTTGTAACGTTTCCATCTGTATCGATGCTAAGTACATCCTCACCTGATACAATTTCATAAGTAAGACTTTGCTCAGAAGCATTTGCTGGTAAAACTCCAACGCCTAATTTATATGGTGTATTTTCCTCAATTACAGGAGCCTCACCCATACTTGCTACTCCCGACACAGGAATATAGTTTTCATCAACATTAAGTCTAGCTAAAATATCGTACGTCATTGTGTTTTTACCATCCTGTGAAACTACTACAATTTCTATTACGGTATCTATAGTCTCATCTGTATCAAAAGATAGTGTTATAGGTTCACCTGATATAGCTGCTGTTCCATCTATTGTAATCGAAGATACTTCTTTTGCAGAAGTGTATGGTGTTAAAGTTAGTGTACTGCCAGTTAAATATATATTATAATTTGTGCTATCTGGCAAAAATGGTTGCGCAAACTCAGTTTCTGCAGCTATAAGCGCTATAAGGTGTGCATTAGAACTTTGTTCAACTACAATAGTGCCATCAGCGTCATAACCATCAACTATATTTTGTTCACCAACAGGGAAATAATAATCTTCTAAATTACCACTAAGGTTATTGTTATAAATCTCAGTTTGCACAGGAATACCAGAACCCCAGCCATCAATTCCATTGTAAGTATATCCACTATCCTCAGCAAATACGACACCATATCTATTATCAAAAAGAGTATTATTTCTTACAATAGTACGCAATGCATTTTTAACACGGATACCACCGCCATTACCATCACTCATAGAATAAATATTACTTACAGTATTATTTTCTACAATTGTATCAGGAGTACCAAACTCAACATCAATACCACGAAGGCCGCCATCAACAATATTGTTATGAATATAATTCAATGGTCCTGCCTCATCATGTCCGGAACCAGAGTTTCCAACTTCAATACCTCCACCCCAATGTGTGTCATATACAGTATTATAAGCAACTTCATTTAAGTATTCATCTTCACCATGTAAATCAATTGCACCATAGCCACAGCCGTAAAGCATATTGTTAATAACTAAGTTATTGTGAGTCCAGTATTGAAGTAGAATACCATGACGAAGGCCTATAAAAGTACATTCTTCAATAATGTTATGCATAGAATCATGGTCTTGCCCTAAGTTATTTTGGTTAACTGTTCCTTGAATAGCAACGCCGTAGCCAGCACCACCACCGCCAACGTCTGTTGGGTGTTGGAATGTACAACCTGTAACTCTTACATCTTGTGAATTTCTAATAGATAAGGCCATGGTTTTAAAGACTTCAATTGTTACGTTTTCAACTTCGATTTGACTACAAGGGATACCGTCACTTGATTCAAAATATATACCATGGGTCATGTTGCCATTACGAGTTTTGTTTGCAGATAAATCACCATAAACTTCTGCTCCAGGAAACTCTCCATAATAAGTTGAAGTAAGTGTTAAGTTTTTAATTGAGAAATTAGACTGACCATCAGCTCTCATAAAGTATACATTAGATGAAGTCCCTGGATTTTCTACTTTTAAAATAGTTCCTTCTTCACTCTCTCCAAGTAAACTTACGCCGCTTTTAAGTATAATAACATTTGTTAAGTCGGTAATAAAATTATACTCTCCATCAGGGAAATAAATTGTATCACCATAACTTGCTTCGTCAATAGCTTGTTGTACAGCTGCTGTAACATCTTCGCCTTCTTTAATATCTGATAAATAAGTAGTAATGTCTATCATATTGCCAGTAGCAGAATCAGGAGCTAAAATTTCATGTCCATTAAGCCCCGATTTATAAATGTTAAGTGGTAAATCGGCTACGTCAAATGGTTCCTGTAGTTCTGGCAATTCGCTTGGCAATGTTGGCTTAGGCGTTTCGTCATCTACTCGTAAAGGCTGTACTGGAGTTGATGCAACTGGAATTAATTCAGCATTACGCACAGTTATTTCATTATATAAAAATTGCCCTTGTGAACGTTCATCTCCAAAGAAATCTAGATAATCAATAGTAACAGTATCACCTTCACCTAATTCAAGTCCACTAGCAATTTTTATTCCATTTAGGTATACATCAGCAGTTATATCACCATTTTTTGCCGTATGTACAATACTAATATCATGCCATACATTTGTGCGCAGGTTATTAGCTAACACATTAGCGTGTTCATCAACTAATTGTGTACCTATAACATGTAAAGTAAATAAATCCGTTTGAAGCCCCCCAACAGTAAGCTCATCAGTTAGCAGCATTTTGTAGTTAAGTGTAACTTTATCACGCTCAATATGACTTAAGTTGTTATAAATGTTACTACCTGTATCTACAATAAGCACATGGTCGTTGTTTTCATCTTGGTATCTATAAGGCCCAATTTCGATAGAAGCAGATTCCCAGTTATCTTCTTCTAAAAATGTAAAAGGTGAGATAGGTTCAGATTCATCAGGAATATGTGTTCCAACTTTAACTTCCACCTCATCATAATATAAAGTTGCATCACAAGAAGAGTCTGTAAATAATGTAAACGAACTCATTGTAATGTTGTCTCCATTTACTGGAGTTGCGTTATCAAAAGTTTTGCTTTGTAATGGCACTGTATTTTGAAGTACTCCATTTATATAAATATCAAATGACAATTCTCCATCTTCGATATAATGTACAATTGTAATGTCATACCATTGGTCATTACCAATTGCATTGTTAACTAAAGTTGTAGTAATACCACCTGAGTTACTATATCTGATTCGGCCTGTATCAAACTTTATACGACAAAATTGGTTATCGGCCTCATTACCGCCAGCAAACATGTTTATTCCACCAGTAAACTGCTCAATATCCTCAGCCAATAATTTAAAGCTCATTGTAATTGTTTCTCCACTAACTTCCTCATCAAAAGTGTATCTGACATTACCCATATTATCAGGCTCTCCAATAACTTTCACTATGTAGTCACTCTCATCATCGTCATTAAACGGGTTTTGTACTAGCAGTTGATTACCATTGTTAGAGTCCCATGTATCAATATTTTGGTCTAGTTTAGTGGACTCATTTGCAAAAGTTGCTGGTACAGTTGCACATAATGCTAAGTTTAGTGCTATTAATGTTGCCATTTTTATTCTAAAATTTTTACTCATTATAAATTCTCCTTATCTAGTTATAAAAAAATTACTAAAATAATTGTACCACTATTAACAAAATGAGTCAATAAAATTGCTGAATTTTGTAATATAGATTGTACTTTAAGTATAATTTTATACAATATATATATACTCCATATTAGGACTCTAGAAAAAACTATAAATATATAGTATGATATTTAGCAATATAACTAATATATAAAAATTATATCAAGTTTTATCTAATATAGAATGTAATAACGCTCAATAAGTTTTTGTTAAAGGTGTGGACAAAAAGGGTATGAAAGCATACAATGCTAACAAAGATATTAAGGAGATGGTTTTTATGAAAGAGATTATGCTTAAGGGGTTAGATTCACCTTGCCAAGGTGAAATTATAGAAAATGAACTTAAGTCATTAAAAGAAATCCGAAATGTGAAATTTGATGTTACAACGCAAACATTGACTTTTAATCTTAATTCTTTTCGGGGTTATTCTACAACATTACAAAATATTCAGAATATAGTTAATACTGTTGAAGATAAAATTCAAGTTGTGGATTGTACTAAAGAATATTATGAAGCTGTATTTATAATTTTAACTAGAGGGCTAGACTATACTTTTGTTATAGCTTCATTAGTCTTAGGTTGGTGTGGTTTAATAGTAGGATTAGCACTGTGGATGCTTTACTATTTATAGTATAGAAAATAAGTGGAGGGTGGAATTGTATGAGAGAAGTTACTCTTGAAGGACTAAATTGTGCTCACTGTGCTAAAAAGATGGAAGATGAATTAAGTAGATTAAATTCTATTAATAAAGTGGAACTAAATTTTGTCACTAAAAAATTAAAATTTGAACTTAATCCTGATATTAATTACCAAGAAACTTTAGGGAGTATTGAGCGGATTATAAGTAGCATTGATTCTAGTGTAAAAATATATGATTGTATGCAGCCGAAGTCATTGGAATTTAACTTAGGATTATTTAAGCTTATCATTAGCATAACTGCTTATATAGTTGCTTTATCAGGTATTGTAGACTCGTGGTTTTATACACTAATATATTTGTTTGTAGGTTATGATGTAATATGTAAAGCAATAAGAAATTTAATTAAAGGTAAAATATTCGATGAAAATTTCTTAATGACAGTTGCAACTCTAGGCGCAATTTTAATTAATGAACCTGTTGAAGCAGTTGGAGTAATGTTATTTTATAAAGTAGGAGAATATTTGCAACAAAAATCCTTAGATAAATCTCGCGCTTCTATTGAACAATTAATGGACATTCAGGTTGATACAGCAAATTTAGTAGTAGATTCTAAGATTACACAAACTAAATGTGAGCTAATTAAAGTGGATGATACTATTGCGGTTTTTAATGGCGATAAAATACCTTTAGATGGCGTAATAATAAACGGTTCATCTAATTTAGATATGTCTGCTCTAACTGGGGAATCAATGCCAGTTGATGTTGGGGTAGGAGATAAAGTTTTATCAGGAAGTATTAATTATGGTAACATTATTTACATTAAGGTAGAGAAAACTTATGAAAACTCTACAGTGGCCAAAATTTTAGAATTAATTGACCAGGCTAGTAGCAAAAAATCTAAAACCGAGAATTTTATTACTAAGTTTTCCAGATATTATACGCCCGCAGTTACAATAATTGCATTTATATTAGCATTTACATTACCATTTTTTAGTCCAATGACTTTTTCACAATCAATTTACAGAGGATTAATATTTTTAGTAGTGTCGTGTCCGTGTGCATTACTTTTATCAATTCCTTTAGGATTTTATTGTGGTATAGGTTATGCCTCAAAACAAGGAATTTTAGTCAAAGGTAGTAATTATTTAGAAGTTTTAAAGGATGTAAATACTGTAGTTTTTGATAAAACTGGTACTTTAACTAAAGGTGAATTTGAAGTTACAGAAATCTATTCAGTTGGAGTTTCTAAATATCAACTTTTAGAATATGCTGCAATTGCACAAGTTAACTCCAATCATCCTATTGCTAAATCAATTTTATCTAAATATAACAATGAAATTGATTTAACTAAAATCCAAGATTATCAAGAAATATGTGGCCAAGGGATAAAAGTTTTATATAATAATGAAGAGATTATTGTAGGGAACAGAAAACTTATGCATGAGCAAGGGATTAAAATTGATGTTTGCTTAAAGATTGGTACAGTTATTTATGTGGCTGTAAATAACATGTTTATTGGTCATATCATTATTGCAGATAGCATAAAAGATGATGCGATTAGTGGGATTAAAAAATTAAAGCAAGTAGGGGTTAAACATATTGTGATGCTTACAGGAGATAATGCTAGGGTAGCTAAAGTTGTAGCAGTTCAGTTAGGATTATTTGGTGATAACAATTTTTATGCTGGTCTATTACCCCACGATAAAGTACAAAAAATAGAAGAAATATTAGCTACTTCATCAGGTAAAGTTGCATTCGTTGGTGATGGAGTTAATGATGCACCTGTATTAGCTAGAGCTGATGTTGGGATTGCTATGGGAGGCATTGGTACAGACGCTGCTATAGCGGCAGCAGATATAGTTGTTATGAATGATGAGATTGAAAAAATTGCTACTATGATTAGTATTTCTAAACGCACTAATCAGATTATTTATCAAAACATTATATTGGCTTTATCTATCAAATTAATAGTATTAACTTTAGGGCTTGGTGGTATGTGTGGTATGTGGGAAGCCATTTTTGCCGATGTGGGTGTAGCTATTATTGCAGTATTAAATGCTAGTCGGATTTTAAATATGCCACTTAAATTTGGAAAAGGTAACCTATAGGGGGTTACCTTTTTTGTTAGCCATGTATTGCCACTTATAATTATGAAAATTTTTTAGCCTTTGTGACAAACTAATAATAGGTATTTTATAGAAGGAAGGCGATAATATGCACCGTATACAAGAGATTTTAAGAGCTGATGATGTTGCTTGGATGATATTTATGAAGGTTTATGCTGATTGGGAAATGGAAAAAGAGGATTATATTTCAATTATTCCCGATGAATGTAAATGGGAATTCTGGGCAGCACAGACGACACTAACAGGAGAGGCTTTAGTACAATATGTTAATAATGTAGTATTTCCTACATTGAAAGCATTACCTATAGATGAGACAACCCCTCCTAATCAACTCATTGTAAAACTGGTGTTTGAGGGTATTAATAGTTATCAAACAGATGGAACATGGTTAAGACAAGTGCTTAATATTATTAATGAAGTAAATTTTAATTATACGGATTTTGAAGCATTACTTAGTGATTTAACACAAACCCCTAGAGTTATTACAGATTTTGTTGTTGATGTAATTAAGCCTAATTTAGGTGAACGTGTTGCAGATTTTGCATGTGGGACAGGTGGATTTCTAGCTGCTACGTTAAAGTATCTTAAACCTCAAGCTAACTTAATAGGAGATTTTGATTTATACCATAAAGCTATTTACGGTATGGAGAATAAGCCCTTACCTTATATGTTATGTATAATAAATATGTTGCTTCATAAGGTTGAAAATATAAATATTTTTCATGAAGATACGCTTGAAATTAATTATACCGAATATAATGAAGCGGAAAAATTTGATGTAATATTGATTAATCCTAGTAGTTATAATTGTAACGAAATAGCTACGGTGCAAGCAAATTTTCCACAAGAGCTAAGAAGTGAAGATGTTTTGGATTTATTTTGTAATGTAATTATGTTTAGGCTAAAGGAAAATGGAAGGTGTGCTATATTATTACCAGACAGCTTTTTATGTGGAACTGATAGTGCTAAAGTTAACATTAAGAAGAAGCTAGTTAAAGAATTTAATTTGCATACGATTGTTAGACTTTCTGGTATGGCAACTAATATTTTATTTTTTGATAATACTGCTGCAACTAAACATATATGGTTTTATAGGGCAGATACTCAAAATATGAATCCAGTTTTAGATTGGATAAATAATAAGGAAGAAATAATTATAGAAGATATACCAAAAGCTAAGTGTTATACTATTGAATATATTGAAATGCTAAATTATAATCTAAATTTATGTAGTTTTAATGAGATACACAAATCTATTACTCATTGTAAACCTAATAAATCTGAATTGGACATGCTTATAGATAATTTATATAAAGAGATTGTAATTATATTTGAACGTACGAATATTTTATCAAATTAGTAAACAATAGGAGATATTATATGGAAGAATTTAAACAAATTTTAGAGACTATAATACAAGATTATATTCCAATGATTATTAATATTTTAGAGCTTATGGGAATTTCGATTTTAGTAATTGGGGCATTAAAAGCGTTCTATCATTATATAAGAAGTTTATTTATTGAAGATAACTATCACTTAAAATATCAGTTTGCTAACTCTATGGCTATGGGGCTAGAATTTAAATTGGCTGCTGAAATACTAAAGACTGTTATAGTAACAGATATGAGAGATATATTTATGTTAGGTGCTATTATAGTGCTTAGAGTAATATTAACATTTGTTATTCATTGGGACATGAAAGAAGAGCTAAAACATCAGCATGCACAAATTTCGCAATAAAAAATTAGTTAATAAGTTTAAATTTATAAAAATTAGTTAATACTTTATTTGAGTCAATATTAATTAAACTAGATAGGGAGCATGGAATCAATGAATAAATTTAAACTAAAATCTGATTTTAAACCAACAGGCGACCAGCCTGAGGCAATTAAAACATTAGTACAAAGTATACAAGATGGTAATACGTATCAAACGTTACTAGGTGTTACAGGTTCTGGTAAAACGTTTACTATGGCTAATATTATTGAACAAGTACAGAAACCAACATTAATTATAGCACACAATAAAACTCTTGCGGCTCAGTTATATAGTGAGTTTAAGGAGTTTTTTCCAACTAATGCAGTAGAATATTTTGTATCGTATTATGATTATTATCAACCTGAAGCCTATGTTGCTCATAGTGATACATTTATTGAAAAGGATTCAAGTGTTAATGAAGAAATTGATAAGTTACGCCACTCGGCCACTGCTGCTTTGTCTGAGAGAACAGATGTTATTATAGTAGCAAGTGTATCTTGTATATATGGTTTAGGAGACCCGATTGATTACGAAAATCAAGTTTTGTCTATTAGGGTGGGCATGGAACTTGATAGAGATGATATTCTTAGAAAGTTAGTACAAATTCAATATAACAGAAATGACCATGACTTTGAACGGGGGACGTTTAGAGTAAGAGGAGATGTAGTAGAGATTATTCCAGCAGGTAGAGCTGACGAAGCTTTGCGAATAGAATTTTTCGGTGATGAAATTGATAGAATTGCTGAAATTGATACTTTAACCGGCTCTGTACTGGGGTACCGCGACCATGTATCAATATTTCCAGCATCTCATTATGCGGTTGCGCCAGAAAAAATGGCTGTGGCTATTAGTGCAATTGAAGAAGAACTTGAAGTTGTATCTGCTGATTTTAAAAAGCAAGATAAGTTATTAGAAATGCAACGACTTATACAGCGTACTAATTTTGATATTGAAATGTTACGTGAAACAGGGTTTTGTTCAGGCATAGAAAATTATTCCCGCCATTTAGCAGGAAGGGCAAAGGGGAGTACTCCATTTACTTTATTAGATTACTTTCCGGATGATTATTTAATTATGATTGATGAGTCGCATATGACACTCCCTCAAATAAGGGGAATGTATAATGGTGATAAAGCGCGTAAAAACGTGTTAGTTGAACATGGATTTAGATTGCCTTCTGCTCTTGATAACAGACCTTTATTTTTTGAAGAATTTGAACAAAAAATGCATCAAATCATGTATGTTTCAGCAACCCCAGCGCAATACGAACTTGAACATTCAAATATTAGTGCTCAACAGCTCATTCGCCCAACAGGTTTACTTGACCCCATTATTGAAGTTAGAACTAGTAAATCTCAAGTGCAGGATTTACTTAAAGAAATAAGTGTTTGTAAAGGTAAAGTGCTTGTAACTACCCTTACTAAACGTATGTCAGAAGATTTAACACAATATTTTCAAGAAGCTGGTGTTAAAGTTAAATATTTGCATTCTGATATAGACACGTTAGAGCGTATTGAAATTGTAAGGGATTTGCGCTTAGGTGTATTCGATGTATTAGTAGGTATTAATTTATTGCGTGAAGGCCTTGATATTCCAGAGGTTAGTTTAGTTGCAATTTTAGATGCAGATAAAGAAGGGTTTTTGCGCTCTGAAACATCTCTTATACAGACTATAGGGCGTGCTGCTAGAAATGCTGATTCAAAAGTAATTATGTATGCTGATAAAATGACTCGCAGTATGGATAAAGCTATATGTGAGACGGCAAGAAGACGAGAAATTCAACAGTTGTATAATGACCAACATGGCATTACCCCAACTACCGTAAAAAAGGCTGTACGCGAATTAATTGTAGCAACTAAGTCACCGGTGATGGAGAAAAATATTATTGATAAAGATGTTGAATCTATGGATAAAACGGAATTAGAAAATGCAATTGTAAAAGTACAAAAAGAAATGAAAAAGGCAGCGGCACAGTTACATTTTGAAAAAGCGGCTGAGTTTAGGGATTTATTAGTAGACTTAAAAAGTCGGCTTATTGACTTAAAGAAATAAGCCAACTACTTGGAGCTATTAATTTAATATGAACCTGGTGGGGCAAAAGGCCCAATACTTAGAAAGGAAAATATGATGAAATTAATTATACAAGGTGCAAGGGAACATAATTTAAAAGATGTGGATTTAGAATTAAATAGAGGTGAGTTAATTGTATTTACTGGCTTAAGTGGATCTGGGAAATCTTCTTTAGCCTTTGATACAATTTACGCTGAAGGACAAAGGCGGTATGTTGAATCGTTATCAGCATACGCCAGACAATTTTTAGGCCAAATGGAAAAGCCAGATGTTGATAATATTATAGGCTTATCACCAGCTATTTCGATAGACCAAAAAACAACTAGTAAAAATCCTCGTTCAACTGTTGGTACAGTAACTGAAATATACGATTACTTACGGTTATTATTTGCGCGCGTAGGTATTCCGCATTGTCCAAAGTGTAATAAGGAAATTAAGAAGCAGACTATTGACCAAATGGTTGATCAGCTAATGACTTTAGATGAAAAAACTAAAATACAGTTACTAGCTCCAGTCGTACGGGGTCGTAAAGGTGTGCATGCTAAAGTTTTAAAATCTGCTGTAGAGCAAGGTTATATTCGTGCGAAGATTGATGGAGAAGTGTATGATTTAACTGAGGAAGAAATTATATTAGACAAAAATAAAAAGCATACTATAGAAATTGTTGTTGATAGACTAGTTATAAAACCAGGAATACAAAGCAGATTAACTGACTCTATAGAAACAGTTATGAAACTAACAGGGGGAATACTTTCCGTTGATGTTAACAGTAACGAAGTTCTTCAGTTTAGTCAAAGCTTCTCATGTCCAGACTGTCATATTAGTATTGAAGAGGTGGAGCCTAGATTATTTTCGTTTAACAATCCATTTGGGGCATGTCCAACTTGTACGGGGCTAGGGCAACGATTAGAGGTAGACAAAGACCTTGTAATTCCAAACCCAAGTTTAAGTTTAAAAGAAGGTGCTATTGCGGTTGTAGGATGGGGTTCTATTGCAAGTCCAGATAGCTATGCATATGCGCTTTTTGCCCAGCTGATGAAAAAATATAAATTTAATTTAACGACTCCATTTGAGCAGTTATCAGATAAAGTCCAAAAGATAATTCTTTATGGGACTGGGGATGAAATTATTAAATTTAATTTTACTGGTGACTACGGTACAAGAACATATGAATATGCATTTGAAGGAATTTTAGAAAACGTTAAACGCAGGTATAATGAAACATCTTCTGAATCAGCTAAAAGTGAATATGAAGCTTATATGACTAGCATACCATGTAAAACTTGTAATGGTGCTAGATTAAAACCTGAAGCGCTTGCAGTAACTATTGATGATAAAAATATTAATGAGATAACTACTTTATCAATTGGAGATTTAAAAAAGTTTTTCTCTGATTTACAATTAAATGATAGACAAGCTACTATTGGAGGACAAATATTAAAAGAAATTAACGCTAGATTAGGGTTTTTAGTAGATGTGGGGTTAGACTACTTATCACTTCAACGCTCATCAGGTACATTATCAGGTGGAGAAGCACAGCGCATAAGACTCGCAACTCAAATTGGCTCAGGCTTAGTCGGCGTTTTATATATTTTAGATGAGCCTAGCATTGGCCTACACCAAAGAGATAACGCTAGATTAATAGCAACACTTACAAAGCTCCGTGATTTAGGGAATACATTAATTGTAGTTGAGCATGATGAAGACACTATGCATGCTGCAGATTGGATTGTGGATATAGGACCGGGGGCTGGTGAGCATGGTGGCCAAATAATGGCTTCTGGGCCATTAGAAACTATAATTTCCAATGAAAATTCTGAAACTGCTGCTTATTTAAGTCGTAGAAAACAAATAGAAGTTCCACAAATTAGACGTAAAGGGAATGGAAATAGAATTTGTATTAAAGGGGCTAGGGAGAATAATCTTAAAAATATTAATGCAGACATTCCTCTAGGTACTTTAACTTGTATTACTGGCGTATCTGGTTCTGGTAAAAGTACTTTAATTAATGAAATATTACTAAAAAGGCTAGCAAGAGATTTAAACCGCGCTAAAGTTAAACCAGGAAATCATAGGGATATTTTAGGGCTTGAACATTTAGATAAGGTTATTCATATTGACCAATCCCCGATAGGCCGTACACCACGTTCTAATCCTGCAACGTATGTAGGATTATTTGATTTAATAAGAGACGTATTTGCAAATACACAAGAATCTAAAATTAAAGGGTATCAAAAAGGGAGATTTAGCTTTAATGTAAAAGGTGGAAGATGTGAGGCATGTAGAGGTGATGGCGTTTTAAAAATTGAGATGCACTTCTTGCCAGATGTGTATGTGCCATGTGAAGTTTGCCATGGTAAGCGGTATAATAGAGAAACTTTAGATGTACATTATAAGGAAAAAACTATTTCCGATGTATTAAATATGACCGTTGAAGAGGCCTCTATTTTCTTTGAAAACATACCTACTATTAAACGTAAATTACAAACATTAAACGATGTAGGGTTATCTTACATTAAACTAGGACAGCCTTCAACAACGTTATCAGGCGGTGAAGCTCAGAGAGTAAAACTTGCGACAGAGCTTAGTAAAAGAAGTACAGGTAAAACTATGTACATTCTTGATGAACCTACAACGGGGTTGCATTTTGCAGATGTTCATAAATTAATTGGTATATTAAATAGATTAGTTGACACGGGTAATACTATAGTTGTTATAGAGCATAACTTGGATGTGGTTAAAACTGCTGATTATATTATAGATTTGGGACCTGAAGGTGGAATTAGAGGTGGAGAAGTTGTAGCTAAGGGTACTCCGGAACAAGTTGCAAAAGTACCTGATTCTTACACTGGTATATTTTTAAAAGAAATTTTATAAAAAAAATAAGGGGCATCAAAAGCCCCTTTTATATCAAACTAGTTAACCCAAACTGTAGTATTTACAGGAATTGTCTCATAAAACCACATTGCGTCATCTAGTTGTAATCTAATACAACCACCAGAAGCCGGCGACCCAAGCGTTGGATCAACTACATTGCCGTCTAAATCTAATGGGGTTGAGTGAAATAAATACTCATCATAAAACTTAACCCAATATCGAGCATATTCAGTAGAATGTAATTCTAAATCCCTATTTTGTATGCTAAAAGTTCCTCGAATAGTTGAGGTTTCTTGTTTTCCTGTTGAACAAATAAGAAGGCGATGAATAGACCAGTTTTCTTTCTCTCCGGTAAAAATATATACCATCTGCCTTGCTAAATCAACCCAAATAAAATAGTTTGTTTCACTTTCAAATCCAGAATGATTTACATAAAGCTCTAATTCAAAAGGTTCAAGGTGGGGAGGTGAGCTTTCATGAGTCTCTATAAATTCAAATGCATATCTTGGCACCCAATTACTAAAATCATCACGTTTAACACGATAATTTTTGCCATGACCTACATCTTCTATAACCTCAACAATATCACCTTTATAAAATCCGCTAATGTCATATTTTATCTTCGCATATACGATTGTAGGAATGACTTTATCCTTAATTTCACCTATATTTATATATACAGGTAATTCGCATATAGTGGTTAAATCTACATTTGGACTAATAGTCTCGCGATTTTTATTAGGATTAGCTATAAGGATGGTTGGGATTAATAGGAACATTAATATTGTAAATTTCATGGCATACCCCTTTTAAAAAAGTTAACTATACTTAGTGTGCCTAAATGAAAGCAGTTATATACATATGATTTAATAAAATTATGCTTGTTATATATTGGCTGTATAGTAGAAAATTTTTAGTGCATAATAGTAATATGCAATTTGGGTCGCTGATTATAAAATAAAGGAAATATTTATCAAAGAAGCTAAATAT
Organism: Candidatus Parepulonipiscium sp. PG-Nuni2H_MBin01; assembly: GCA_001994995.1. Taxonomy (GTDB): domain Bacteria; phylum Bacillota; class Clostridia; order Lachnospirales; family Cellulosilyticaceae; genus Parepulonipiscium; species Parepulonipiscium primum. Next base: position 23,904 of record MDJM01000035.1, read on the forward strand.
TTCCTCTATTTATTTTCACAAGGTGACAAACATAACAACCTTCGGGTTGTTTTTTTTTTGTCATAGTATATTATGCTAGTACGAATCTTACAATTATATGGCTACATTAGTCAAAATTTAAATATTATAGCTAATTAAGTTTAGGGCAAAGTTATAATATCCTTAAAGTATGTCGAAAATATTACATATAAGCATATAATTATTAAAAACGGAGGATACAATATGGAAAATATTTATAATAATTTAAAATTACTTAGCCATGTGATAGCAAAACCTACTGAAAAAATATTAGATTTTAGTCAGTTAGATAATATTATTCGTTCACAAATACCTCTATTTAATGAAGTAGATAATTTTGAAGCGCTTTATAGTGATTTTATAACGGAATGTGATAAATTTAAGGATTATGTTTTATACTCAGAATTAAGTGAAAAAAATCTTGTTGCTTTAGGCGGATTATTTGGAAGTGGTAAGTCTAGCTTTTTAAATGCTTTTAATGCTGACTGGATATTACCAGACGATATAGACCCTGAAACATCAGTGCCTACTTATATTGTTCATAATGAGGACTACCAAGTTTGTGCTGTCAACATATTTGAGAATAAAATCCAAATGGAGCCTACGGATGTTAAGAAGGTTTCGCATGGAACCTCGCAGATTGATGAACAGCAAATTCCTAGCGTAACATTAGGCCATATGCTTGAGAGTATTTTGATTCAAACGCCTAAGCATAATTATGCTAATACTGCTTTTTTAGATACTGCTGGTTATGCAAAGCCTTATTCTAATTACTATACACATAAAACAGATGAGTTAGGGCTACGTAGTAAGTTAAATTCTAGCAACTTTATATTATGGTTTATTTCTGCTGAAACTGAGTTTATTACTCAAGCTGATATAAATCTTATAAAATCGGTAAGAAAAAACATTCCTAAGCTAATTATTGTTACAAAAGCAGATACTAAACCAGCTGAAGTGCTAGATAAAATGTGTGATGAGATAAAGCTATCACTTGCTAACAATCAAATTAATTACGTGGATGTATTAAAGTTTTCTAGCCGAAAGCCACAAGCTTATGACAGTCATAAAATTAAGTATTATATGGATAGATGGGACAATAGAATTTATTTATCATCTTTTGCTAAAAATCTTAAAGTGTTATTTAGAGAATGCATAAACTATTATACTAAAAATGCAGATTACGAAGCTGTAGAGCAGCTAAAAGCGCTTCAAAATATATTTTTTGCTCAAATCAAAGTGATTGCAGATAAAGCAGGAATATATATGACACAACCAGAACAAGTTGAATTAATTCGTAAGCCACTTGAAGTTGTGAGAGAGTATAAAAAATTGCAACAAATACGGAGCAACCCTACAATAAAAAATTTATTAGCTAACCATGTATTTGATTCGCATCAATGGCGACTTCAAGAAGGTAGTAGCGAGTATACAACTAAAATTGTAAATTTAATTAATGGAGTAATGCCCCACCAGTAGAAGCAGGAGTATTCTTGTCTAATTTATATAAAGGAGTAATGTTATGGACCAATTTACTAAACTTAGAAAGCATATTAGAATGATTAAGGCAAACAATTTTCCTATCCACAATCACCCCATACAAAATCTTGATAAACAAAGTAAAGACATGTACATAAAAATGTTATGTTTTATACTTAGATATACAGAGAATTTAGAGGAAGAGCAAACTATGCTTATTGATAGACTAATTGTAGGCGTTAAAGGTGATGATACTCTGCAAGATTATATGCAACAATCGTATTATATTACAGTGGATGTTTATGAAACATTTGTGAATGAAGTGTTAATAGACGGGCTTAAATATGTATTTGTGGCAGATATGTTAGTACTTATTCATATAGGGGCACACCCTGAAGATGTTATCCAGTTTGCAGCAGAAATAATAGAAGGACTAGGTATATTAGAAAACGAATTGAGTTATATTCTTGATGTAGTTCAAGCTATACTAAACCAAAACATAGGTCAATATTTTGAAATAAGTGCTGTATCCCCACCTAAACTACCCCCAAATTTATTAAGGTATTTATTAAAATCAGATAATCAAGTCCATTCACAAATAACAGATAGCATTATAAGCTTTGCTTTTACTAGCTTACAAGCTTTAAATTTGGCTGATTATTTGCCAACAATTAATGGGGCTGTTATATTTGAGTCTAAACAAACTGTGCGATTTATTGGTTGTACAATAGACTTGTCTCATTTTAGGATGGAATTTTTTGATGTGGAGCAAATTAAATTTGTAGGGTGTCACCTTAAAAATGGTAAACATTTTACCCAGTTTAAAAACTGTAACGAAATAGTTGTAAGAGATTGTATATTTGAGGATTATAGCGATAGAATATTTACGTTAGGAGCGGGTGTTGGTAAAGTAGAGCTTTATAGAAGTAAATTTTTAAACTGTGAAATAGATGATAGTGGCCCAAGGGAACTTATTTGGGACTTAACTTCTGCTGGGATACCTTTAAGAGTTGAGGAATGTACTTTTGAAAATTGCGGAGGTATAAATACATCGTTTGTTCCTAACAGTCCTGTTATTTCTAACTGTAAAACTAGTGTGGTAAATAGCAGTTTTGTAAGCTGTCGTCAGTACCATGCGACTAATAGCAAAAATACTTTCCATCCATTTAGTGTTATATTTAACAACCTTTTTGTAAACAGAAATAATAAAGTTATTAATTCGGTGTATTTAGGGATTAAAGAAGAGTAAATTTGGAAATAATTAGAAAGATAGCAATTCTTATGTTTTCTTAATAATCAATTTACTAATATGGAAGGAGGTTGCAAGGATGTTAAGTATCCTTGTTACTGTTAAATGAAAAGAACACAAATTAAGGTAACTACAGCTGAGGCTAAAAGGCAAGCAGATATTGCCACGCAGTTATCTTATCATATTAAAGATAAAAACTTAACTTATTTTATAGCTACATTTGGTTGTCAGATGAACGCTCATGATTCTGAAAAAATCGAAGGCGTTTTGGAGCTAGTAGGTTATGCTAAAGCTACCAATGAAAATGAGGCTGACTTTATAATTTATAACACGTGTTGTGTAAGAGAAAATGCCGAGCTTAAAATATATGGCAAGCTCGGCAATCTTAAGGCGCGCAAAAAGAAAAATCCTAATTTTATGATTGCGTTGTGTGGTTGTATGATGCAACAAGATATTGTGCTGGATACTTTAAAGCAAAAGTTTAATTTTATAGATATAATTTTTGGTACGTATAATATTTATAAATTACCTGAATTATTGCAAACTAGACTTGAAACTGATGAGCGCGTAATTGATATTTGGGACACTCATGATGAGATTGTAGAGGATTTGCCGAGCATTAGAAAACATAATTTTAAGTCTTGTGTTAATATTATGTATGGTTGCAATAACTTTTGCACATATTGTATTGTGCCTTACGTACGAGGTAGAGAGAGAAGTAGAGAAGTTAGTGATATAATTGATGAAGTTAAACATTTAGTAGCAGATGGAGTTAAAGAAATTATGTTTTTAGGCCAAAACGTAAATTCTTATGGCAAAAATCTTACTACACCAACTACTTTTGCATCGCTTCTAACACAAGTTGCTAAGATTGAAGGATTAGAAAGAATTCGGTTTATGACTTCTCATCCAAAAGATTTAAGTGATGAACTAATTGAAGTGATGGCTTCTACTGATAAAATTTGCAAAAGCTTGCATTTACCATTTCAAGCAGGAAGTACAGCAGTACTTAAAAAAATGAATAGAGGGTATACTAAAGAACAATATCTTGAGTTAGTTAATAAAATAAAAGTAGCTATGCCTAATATAGCGCTTACAACAGATATTATTGTAGGTTTTCCATCTGAGACAGATGAAGATTTTAAAGATACGCTAGAAATTGTAAAGGTCGTTAAATATGTTAGTGCATTTACTTTTATATATTCAAAAAGAACTGGAACCCCAGCTGCTACTATGGAACAACAAGTTGATGAGGCTACTATAAAAATTAGATTTAATCAATTATTAGATGTGCTTAATCCTATATCAGCACAATATATGCAGGCGCAGGTTGATAAGGAATTTATTATATTGCTAGAAGAAGTTAGTAAAAATGATAATAACATATTAAGCGGTCGTACTGATACGGGAACCCTTGTGCATGTACAAGCCGACCCTAAAGATATTGGTGAGTTTGTGAAAGTACGTATTACTAATGCAAAAACTCATTATTTAAATGCCGAATTAGTAAATGAGAAAGAGTTAGGAGTGTGATTTTATGGCATTAACCCCAATGATGCAACAATATTTCCAAGTTAAAAATCGTTATGCCAGTTGTATAGTATTTTTTCGTTTAGGTGATTTTTATGAATTATTTTTCGAGGATGCACTAGTTGCAAGTAAAGAATTAGAAATTGCGCTAACGGGTAGAGAGTGTGGGTTAAAAGAAAAAGCTCCTATGTGTGGAGTGCCGGCTCACGCAGTTAATAACTATATTACCAAGTTAGTTGAAAATGGTCACAAAGTGGCTATTTGTGACCAAGTAGAAGAAGCTAGCGAAGCTAAAGGTTTAGTTAAGCGTGATGTTATAAGAGTTGTAACCCCCGGTACTATATTAGAAGGGGTAGAAGCTAGTAAAAATAATTATATTGCTAGCATTGTAAAATTGAATAATAATTATGGTTTAAGTTTCTGTGATATATCTACTGCAAATTGGGTTGCTACATTAGTAGAAAATAATGAGAAGAAGGTTATGGATGAAATTGCTAAGTTTATGCCTGCTGAATGTTTAATATCACCAGAGCTAGAAGTATCGGATTTAACGAAGTTTTTAGGTTTACAGTGCAAAGCTTTAGTTGAAGTAATACCAGAGCATATATTAGATGAAGAATCTGCTGTGGATAAACTAAAATCGCATTTTGATGTGCTAGCGCTTGAAGGGATAGGTTTAAAAGATAATTGTGCTACTACGTTTGCAGTAGCAAGCTTATTAAATTATTTAAAAGACACGCAAAAAACTTCTTTAGAGCATCTTAAAAGGGTTAACATTTATAATGTAAATGAATTTATGCTATTAGATAGCTCAACATGTCGCAACTTAGAATTATGTGAAACATTAAAAGATAAGAAAAAGAAAGCATCTTTATTATGGGTGCTAGATAACACAAAAACGTCTATGGGTGCTAGATATTTAAGACAGGCTGTGCTTCAACCGCTTATTGATAAAGAAAGTATAGAAAGGCGATTAGGTGCTGTTGAAGAGATATTAGACGATGTATTTTTGCAATCTGAAATTAAAGAGGCTTTAATTAAAATATATGACATTGAGCGCTTAGCTACAAAAGTTTCATATGGAGCATGTACTGCTAAAGATTTAGTACATTTAAAATATTCGTTAGCAAAGTTACCGATTATTAAAACCTTGTTATCCGAAACTTGCTCAGAAGAACTAACTTCTATGCATGAACAGTTAGACACTTTAGAAGATGTGTTTGAGTTAATTAATAATGCAATAATAGACGAGCCGCCGCTATCTGTTAAAGATGGCAACTTTATTAAAGAAGGATTTAACTCGGAGGTAGATAGGCTCCAAACGATTAAACAGCAAGGAGCATCGTGGCTTAGAGATATTGAATCTGAAGAGAAAGAAAAAACAGGGATTAAAAATTTAAAAATTAAATATAACAAAATTTTTGGTTACTTTTTAGAAGTTACTAATTCACATACTGAACTTGTTCCTGACTATTTTATTAGAAAACAAACTCTTTCTAACTGTGAACGATATATAACACAAGAATTAAAGGAAATAGAAGAAGATATTTTAGGGGCGGAAGAAAAGTTAATAGCGCTAGAATATGATTTATTTGTTAGTATTAGGGATGAAGTTAAATTGCATACACACAGATTGCTTACTATGTCTGAAAACATTGCTAAACTTGATATGTACGCTTCTCTTGCTGATGTAGCATATAAAAATAATTATAAAAGGCCTACTATTACTGATGAAGATAAAATTGAAATAAAAGAAGGTAGACACCCAGTTGTGGAACAAATTATAGGCCAACATGCGTTTATAGCAAATGATACCTTTTTAGACCAGCAATTAGACCAAATTTCGTTAATCACAGGTCCTAATATGGCAGGTAAGTCAACTTATATGAGACAAGTCGCATTAATTGTACTAATGGCACAAATAGGCTCATTTGTTCCTGCTGATGAAGCAACTATAGGTATAGTGGATAGAATTTTCACGCGCGTAGGAGCTTCAGATGACCTTGCTTCTGGCCAAAGTACGTTTATGGTAGAAATGATGGAAGTTTCTAACATACTTTGTAGTGCGACATCAAAAAGTTTGCTTATATTGGATGAAATAGGGCGTGGTACGAGTACAATTGATGGGCTTAGTATTGCACAAGCTATAATTGAATATATTGCAGACAAAAATAAAATAGGGGCTAAAACTTTATTTGCAACGCATTATCATGAGCTAACAGATTTAGTTAGCGACTATGAATGTATAAAAAATTATTGTGTAGCTATTAAAGAAATGGGCGAAGATATAATATTTTTACACAAGATAGCGCTAGGCAGTATTGACCATAGCTACGGTATACAGGTTGCAAAGCTAGCGGGGCTGCCTTCTAAGGTGCTACAACGAGCTAATGAACTTAGGCTTAAGACTGATACTAAACCTACAAGGCCTGTTAAAAACGTAGATAGCCAGTTGGTTAGTGCAGTTAAGCAAATTGATGTTAGAAACTTAACTCCTATTGACGCATTTAAAGCTCTAGAAAGATTACAACAATTAGCGCAATAAAATAGGGAGAGACTATTATGATTAGAGTATTAGATAACCATACGATAAACCAAATAGCAGCTGGAGAAGTAGTCGAAAGACCTTCTTCAGTTGTAAAAGAATTAGTAGAAAATAGTATAGATGCTAAAGCTAGTGTTATAACTGTAGAAATTAAAAATGGAGGAATAGATTTAATACGGATAACGGATAACGGTAAGGGCATTAAAATAGATGATATGGAGTTAGCATTTGTAAGGCATGCTACTAGTAAGATTATTGTAGCAAAAGACTTGGAAACTGTATTATCGCTAGGATTTAGAGGTGAAGCTTTAGCTAGTATTGCTTCTGTATCACAAGTTGAGTTGGTGAGTAAAACTCAAGAGGAATTAACGGGCAAAAAGCTTACGTTAGAAGCTGGTGAAATTCAGTCAAGTATAGAGCTTGCAGCGCCTGATGGTACTACTTTTTTAATTAAAAATCTATTTTTTAACGTACCAGCGCGAAAAGCTTTTTTAAAAGCGCCTCAACAAGAAGCGGCAAAAATAACTGATTATTTATGTAAATTAGCTTTAGCCAATCCTCATATAGCATTTAAATATTTCCAAGCTCGTAAGTTAATATTTCAAACTAACGGAAAGTCTGATTTAAAAGATACAATTTTCCAATTATATGGTAAAGATATTGCAATTCAAACTATACCACTGCAATCTAAACAAGGTACATACGAACTTGTTGGAAGGATAGGGAAGCCTTCTATTAGTAAGGGTACCCGCAGTTATGAAATTTTCTTTATAAATGGAAGATATGTAACAAGCTCTTTATTGCAAAAAGCAGTAGAAGAGGCTTATAAAACATTAACTATGGTAGGAAAGTTTCCGTTGGTAATTTTACATTTAAAGTTACCACCAGAAGACGTTGATGTAAATGTACATCCTGCTAAATTAGAAGTAAGATTTAGAAACCCTGAGGAGCTTAGCGACTTTGTTTATAAAGCAGTATTAAATGCATTAAGAACAACAAATATAGTGCCATCTTTAGATGAGACGCGAAATATAAAACCTAAATCTAATATACAAACTAAAAATGTTGACCAGATGCTAGTTAAGTCTTTCTTTACGCCAGTGCAGTCAGTGCAAGAATTACAGTTTGAAGACTTAATTAATAAAAATCCACTATCGGGTAAGCTATTTGATACGCCACTACACTATAAACCATATACAACCGATGACGAAGCGCAAAATAACAAAATAGTATATACAACCGATGACGAAGCACGAAATAACAAAATAGTATATACAACCGATGACGAAGCGCAAAATAACAAAATAGTATATACAACCGATGACGAAGCACGAAATAACAAAGTAGCATATACAACCGACGACGAAGCACGAAATAACAAAGTAGCATATATAGCCGAAGTTAACGTAGAAGATATGTATTACAACTTAGAAGAAATTAATGCTAAAAACAGTAGTAAAGTAGCCGAACCATCTCTTGATGTACCTTACAATGCAACAAATATATCTGTAGAGAGTATAGAAAAGCCAAAAGAGCTAGATACTAAACAGTATATCCCAAAGCGTGGAGTTGATTATGAGATTATAGGTCAAATTTTTGATACGTATTGGCTAATTCAACACTACGAAAAAGTTTTAATAATGGACCAACATGCTGCGCATGAAAGAGTAATGTATGAAAATCTACTTAAAGATTTTTTAAATGCTACTGTACATTCACAGCAGTTGTTAACGCCAGAAACGTTGCATCTTGATGCAAAAGCTATGGTAAATATTAAGGAAAATTTAAAAACTTTAACTAAACTAGGATTTAAGATTGAACTATTTGGTGAATATGATATAATTTTAAGAGAAGTCCCTTTTATGTTCAATAAACCTATGTCAGTGGATAAATTTAAGTATTTTATTGAAAACTTTAATCAAAAAAGTAATAATGTATACTTAACAGAAGAAGAGCGAATTATAAGTATGTCGTGTAAAGCGGCTATAAAAGGGCGTACTAAAATTAATAAACTAGAATGTCAAAAACTGATTGAATCTCTGTTAACATTAGATAATCCATATTCTTGTCCACATGGTAGGCCAACTCTTATTAGTTTAAAGTTAAATGATATTGAAAAATTATTTAAAAGAGTTTGACTATATAAGGAGAATTATGAAAAAGAAAATTATATTAATAGCAGGTCCAACAGCTTCAGGGAAAACTAAAGCTAGCGTGACTTTAGCTAAACAAATAAATGCAGAGATTATATGCACAGATTCAATGCAGGTTTATAAACATATGAATATAGGAACGGCAAAAGTAACTCAAGATGAAATGGAAGGCGTAGCCCATTATATGATTGATGAGTTAGAACCTTCGCAAAGCAACAATGTAGCATGGTTTAAGGATAAAGTGACTACTTATATTAACCAAATTCATGCTAAAGGAAAAATTCCTATATTAGTAGGAGGAACCGGATTTTACATTAATGCAATTTTGTTTGACACTACTTTTGAAGATGATGACACTAACGAATATCGCAGCGAATTATTTAATTTGGCTAAAGTTCATGGCAGTTTAGCATTATATCATAGACTAGAGGAACTAGACCCCGACAGTGCTAAAGTCATTCATCCAAACAACACTAAGCGTTTAGTTAGAGCTATAGAGTATTACTACCAAACTGGCACACCTATATCAAAACATAATTTTGAGCAGAAAAGTAAACGTTTACAAAATATATCTCCATATGATTATCATTTCTTTGCCCTTAACATGGATAGAGCCACTTTATATAACAGAATAAACCAACGAGTGGACATGATGTTGCAAGAAGGGTTATTAGAAGAAGTCAAAAATTTATATGAGCAAGGTTTTACTGAGGATATGGTTTCTATGAAAGCAATTGGATATAAAGAGTTTTTTCCATATTTTAATAGTGAGCTATCCCTTGATGAAACAATAGAAAAGTTAAAACAAAACACTAGAAGATATGCAAAAAGACAGCTCACATGGTTTAAAAATCAAGCTGATCCAATTTTTATAGAAGTGGATAAATTGGAATTTGATGCGGACAAAATTGCAAATGCCATGTTATTGCATACAAATTTAACTTATAACTAGAGGTATATTTTATATTATTAAGCTTAAACTAAATTTTTATCGTATATAAATTGACTAAAACACTATCAACACTTTAACTGCTAATAATCGTTTTATACAAAAAATTGTACTATTTCACCAAACTTTGTTTTATGTATTATTTAAGTTAACATTGTAAAATTATCAAATTGCTGTATAATATTGATTATCTAAGATGGATAGAAGGTGTGTTATGAAAAAAAATGAATTAGTACAAAGAATAACAAAAGCAATGCCTAGGATGAGCAAAGGGCAAAAGTTAATAGCTAATTATATATTAAACCATTATGAAAAGGCAGTGTACCTTACTGCGGCTAAGCTAGGGACGATAGTGGGGGTAAGTGAATCTACAGTAGTTCGCTTTGCCAATGAGCTAGGTTATGATGGTTATCCTAAATTTCAAAACGCTTTAGAAGAGTTGGTCAAAAGTAAGTTAACAGCAATGCAACGTATTGAGGTTACTAATAATAGAATTGACAAGCAGCACGTCCTAAAAACCGTACTGCAAGTTGATGAGGAAAAAATCCGTCACACTTTAGAAAACATTGATGAAATAAATTTTGATTTAGCGATAGAGGCAATTTTAAAAGCTAAGAATATATATATTATAGGGGTTAGAAGTTGTGCCGGTCTTGCTAGCTTTCTAAATTTTTATCTTAATATTATGTTTGACAACGTTAAACTAGTGAATTCTAATAGTATTAGTGAGATATTTGAGATTATTCATCGTATTGATGCGGATGATGCTATAATAGGAATTAGTTTTCCTAGATATTCTAAACGTATATATAAATCGTTAGAATATGCTAAATCGAAAAACGCTAAAGTTATCGCCATTACGGACACAGCAGTTTCCCCTATTGCAGAATGTGCTGATTATGCACTGCTTGGCCAGAGTGAAATGGTTTCGTTTGTAGACTCATTAGTAGCACCGCTAAGTATAATAAATGCTATTATTGTTGCATTAAGCCTTAAGCAGAAAGATGAAATATCTTCAAATTTAGAAAGCTTAGAAAAAGTTTGGATGGAATATGAGGTATATGATGATACAAACGACTTCTTTAATGAGGAAAAAAAAGACAGATGTGATTGAGAAGGAGAATTTATTATGTATTATTCAATAGCTATAGACGGTCCAGCAGGAGCTGGGAAAAGTACAATTGCTAAATGCTTAGCTCAAAAATTAGGATGGGTTTATATTGATACTGGTGCTATGTATAGAGCGGTGGCACTATGCTGTCTAGAGAATGATGTAGACATTAGCAATGAAACTAAGGTTACAAATCAGATTAATAACATTAGTATTAATATTGCTTATATTAATAAAGAACAACATATTTTTTTAAACAACAAAGACGTTTCAACAGATATACGAAATCAAGAAGTTTCTCTAGCGGCATCTAAAGTTGCTGTGTTTCATAGCGTACGCGAAGCGTTAGTTAAGCTACAACAAGATTTGGCTTCTAAAGGAAATGTTATAATGGATGGGCGTGATATAGGTACTGTAGTATTGCCTAATGCTACAGTCAAAATCTTTCTTACTGCTTCTAGTTATGAGCGAGCGACTAGAAGGTATAAGGAACAGTTGGAAAAAGGAATTATCCAAGATTTTGAAGAGGTGTTAAAGGAGATTAATCATAGAGATGAGTTAGATTACAAAAGAGAAATCTCTCCTCTAAAGAAAGCTGATGATGCTTATGGTGTGGATACTACAGGGTATAGCATTGAACAGATAGTTGAAGAGATATTAATTTTATGTAAGAAAGGCGAAAATAATAGTGATTAAAATTGCAGAAAGTGCAGGGTTTTGTTTTGGGGTAGAGCGTGCTGTAGATTTAGCGTATAAGAGAGAGGGACAACGTAATACTTATACGCTTGGGCCAATTATCCATAACGAAATAGTAATAAACGATTTGGCAAGCAAAGGTATCAGCCCTATAGAAACTATAAGTGATGATATTGAACATTTAATAATACGCTCTCATGGAGTAACTCCTACTATTTATAAGCAAGCACAAGATAACAATATTAATATTATTGATGCAACTTGTCCGTACGTAAAAAAAATCCATAGATTAGTGGCAAAACACTATAGCGAAGGAGACTCTATTATAATTATAGGGGATGAGAAGCATCCAGAGATAATAGGCATTAACGGTTGGGGCAATAATGAGTGCATTATAGTGCAAGATGTAAATGACGCTAAATTATTAACGATGGACTTAAACAAGTCGTATTTTATTGTAGCTCAAACTACCTATAAACAAGAAGTTGTAGATAAGATACTAGATGTTTTACGTAAAAACTTATACAAATTTAAATATGTTTCAACAATCTGTGATGCAACCAGTAAGCGGCAGCAAGAAGCTAGGGAAATAGCTAGCCAAGTTGATTTAATGATAGTAATAGGCAGTAACTTAAGCTCAAACACCCAAAAATTATATGAGGTCTGTAAACAAGTTTGTGACAATGCGTTCTGTATTCAGAATGTAAATGAACTAGACAACATACAAATAACTAATAAGCAAAAAATAGGTGTGACGGCTGGTGCGTCTACACCAGCTAGTATTATAAAAGAAATAGTTGAAAAAATAGAGTCTAGTTTAATAGAAAAGGTGGTTTAGTATGGATTATAAACAATTTGTTAATGAGTTTTTTGCTTTTTCCAAGCTTGATTTAAATGCTTACAAGGAAAGCCAGATGAAACGTAGAATTGATTCGCATATTAAAAAAACAAGTGCGAATAATTATGCTCAGTTTTTGCAGTTTCTTAAAGGAAACCCTAAAGCATATGAGGAGTTTTTGAGTTATATTACAATAAACGTGTCAGAATTTTTTAGAGACCCTAAGCAATGGGCAATATTAGAAAAGGACATCCTTCCTAAGACTATTGACCCAAATAAGACTTTCAATGTATGGAGTGCAGCGTGTTCAACTGGCGATGAACCGTATACATTAGCGATGTTGCTAAGCAAATTGATACCAACTAATAAGTTTAAAATTATTGCTACAGATTACGATAAGGAGATATTAAAAAAAGCGCGCCAAGGAGTGTATCCTGAAAAGCAATTGCTTCATTTGCCAGAAGATTATAAGCGTAAATATTTCACTAAAAGCGGAGATAAATATACTATTACTGCGGCTATTAAGCGGAATATTGAATTTAAGCATCATAACTTATTAAAAGATGCATATCCCCAAAACATGGACCTTATTGTTTGTCGCAATGTATTAATATATTTTACAGAGCCGGCTAAAGCTGAGATATATCAGAAGTTTAGTAATTCGCTAAATAAGACAGGTACATTGTTCGTAGGAAGTACCGAGCAAATTATTACCCCAAGCCAATTTGGGTTATCTAGCAATAAAATATTTTTCTATAATAAAATATAGAGATAGCGAAGATTGTTTCTTGTTTATACGGAGCAGTCTTCTTTTTTTTGCGCAAAAATAGTTTAGATAAGCTGTTAAAATTTTTTTGCCCAAATTAGAGTTATAACAATTACTAATTAGTAATGCAAGTACGAATAAAATTAATAGCAAAAATTAATTAAAATAATCTATAGAAAATATATACAATAGCCAATCAATTGCAAGTTAATCCATATAAATGAATGTATACAATTTACAAACTTAGAAAAAGTTCTTGAAATTGCAAGTTAAACACTGTATAATTTCAAATATAATATAATCTATTTTTGAAAGGAGATTTAAAAATGAAAATTAAAAAATTGTTTTCGTCAATATTATTATTAGGAATGAGTGCTTGCATGGTAGTAGGTTGTACATCTGATGACTCTTCAAGTTCCGATGCTGGTGTTATCAAAATTGGCTCCAGTTTTGACCTTACAGGGGCATGTGCTCTATTTGGCATACCATCTAGTAATGCGGTTAAACTTGCTATTAGCCAATATAATGAAGCTGGGGGTATACTTGGCGGTCAAATGATTGAATATTATTTAGAGGATAATAATTCTAACCAAGTTGATGCGGCAAATGCATTTAAAAAATTATATGATAACAATAATATAGTTGCATTTATTGGTGCAGATATTAGCGGTACTACTGAAACTATTGCAAACATTGCTAAAGATAGCGGAATTCCTATGATTACACCATCAGCGACCAAAATGTCTATTACATCAATTGCAGATAATATTTTCAGGGCATGTTATATTGACCCAACTCAAGGTGATGTATTAGCAGTTTTTGCAACTGAGGAACTAAATGCTACTACTGCTGCTGTTATGATAAATTCAGAAAGTGACTATTCTGTTGGGGTTGCAGAGGCGTTTATTGAATCGTTTGAAAGTCTAGGTGGTAACGTACTAGTTCAAGTAAACTACACTGGTTCAGATGTTGACTTTAAATCGTTACTAGCTCCAGTTAATAACGTTTCACCGGATGTAATTATAATTCCAGATTACTATGAAACTATTGCTAATATTGCACCTCAGGCTAGACAGCTTGGTATAGAATCAATCTTTATGGGTAGCGATGGCTGGGACGGCGTTACAACTGTAGCTGCTAACAATCCTGAGTCGATTGAGGGAAGTTATTACATTAACCACTATAGCAACGAAGATGAGTCTGATATAGTACAAAACTTTATTACAGATTACACAGACATGTTTGGAGAAGCTCCATCAAACGCACTAGCAGCGCTTGCATACGATGCGGCTATTATTTTAATCGAAAGTATGATTGAAGCTGGAACTACAGATTTTGACGCAGTAGTAGAAGCTATGCAAAACATTACAATCGAAGGGGTAACTGGTACTATTAGCTTTGATGAAAATCGTAACCCAGAAAAGTCCGTTTCTATCATTAAAATTGTAGACGGTCAGGATACGTTATATCAAAAACTAAACCCATATGATTAAAACACCTTAGGGAGGATGGAATATTATGGATTATGGCACATTATTTATTCAACAAATAATCAATGGCCTGCATCTAGGAAGTATTTACGCACTTATTGCACTAGGGTATACCATGGTCTATGGGATTGTACGATTAATTAATTTCGCTCATGGTGAAATAATTATGGTTGGTGCATACACTTCGTACATTATGATGAATGTATTTGGCGTAAATATTGTAGTTGCATTAATTGCTGCTGTTATAGTATGCAGCATTTTTGGGGTCACTATAGAAAAGATTGCTTACAAACCGCTTAGGAACGCACCTAAGATGTGGGCATTAATTACAGCTATCGGTGTAAGTTTCTTTCTACAATCAACAGTTATGGTAATTTTCGGGGTAAACGCTATTCCATACCCAACGCTTTTTTCAGACTTAATTCAAGTGGGTAGCTTACAAATTAGCCAAATTATGATTGTATCATTAGCACTAGCACTTGCGTTAATGCTAAGCCTAGAACTGTTTATTAAGAAAACTAGACTTGGTAAAGCTATGCGAGCATCTTCAGAAGACGCTGAGGCTGCGGCGCTAATGGGAATTTCGGTGGATAAAACAATTTCAACAGCATTTATGATAGGCTCCGCACTTGCAGCCATCGGAGGAGTGTTGTTTGCAGTTGCTTACCCACAAATTAAGCCACTAATGGGGGTTATGCCGGGGCTTAAAGCTTTTATAGCAGCAGTGCTTGGTGGTATAGGAGTTATACCAGGAGCTATGCTAGGGGGATTTATATTAGGTCTTATTGAGAGTTTAACAAAAGGGTTCGTATCAGCATTTTGGCCAAATGCCACCTTATGGGCAGATGCTATATTATTTAGCGTTCTTATTATAGTTTTATTACTAAAACCATCTGGCATTTTAGGCAAAAACGTTCGTGAGAAAGTGTAGGTGAATAGTATGGAAAAAAAGAAATTTAATCCAACAATAACTTTTATTGTGGCTGTACTAGGCTCCTACATAGCATTTATAGTATGTATGCAACAAGGAATAATAAATAACTACATTAGTGGGATTATCGTATCTATACTAATTAACGTTATAATGGCAGTGTCGCTAGCGCTTGTTACAGGCTACTTGGGGGAGCTTGCGCTAGGGCATGCTGGATTTATGGCAATTGGGGCATATGGCGCAGCTATTACTACAATGCATTTAGAGTTACCTATATATATCGAGTTCCCGATTGGATTAATGTTTGGGGGAATGTTAGCAGCAATAGTCGGAGTTATTATAGGTATACCAGCGCTAAGGTTAAGAGGAGATTACCTAGGTATTATTACATTAGGATTTGGGGAGATTATTCGTATTATACTTAACAATATGAAGATTACAAATGGAGCTAGAGGTTTATCAGGCATCCCAAGCTATAGCACATTTACAATAACATTTTTTATTACAGCTATTACAATCGCTATATTGTACAAAATTATTAACTCACGTACTGGTAGAGCTATAGTTGCAATTCGTGATAATGAAATAGCAACTGACTGTGTGGGGATTTCCACATTCTATTACAAAACATTAGCCTTTGCTATAGCAGCGTTTTTTGCTGGAATTGCAGGCGGTTTATATGCTCACTACCACACAGTGCTTGTGCCATCAAGCTTTGACTTTATGCAATCAATAGAGATACTAATTATAGTAGTGCTAGGCGGCATGGGTAATTTATTTGGCACAATTATCGCTGCCATTGTGCTTTGTACTATGAATGAAGTTTTACGTTCTTTCTCAGAATATAGAATGATTGCATATTCATTAGTTCTAATTATAATGATGATATGTAAAGCGAAAAACATTACGTTCACTAGTTTAAAAGCAAAATTGACTAATAAGAAAGGAGCATAGACTATGGAAGCGTTATTAGAAGTATCAAACATAAGCGTTAGTTTTGGCGGTATTAAGCCAGTGGACCAATTTGAGCTACACTTACAAGCTGGTGAATTAGTTGGGTTAATAGGCCCCAATGGAGCTGGTAAAACTACTATATTTAACCTACTAACCGGAGTCTATACTCCTTCAGAAGGATATATTAAATTAGATGGCAAAACCATTAGCAACTTAAAATCGTATCAAATAGTGCAGCAAGGAATTGCGCGAACATTTCAAAACATTAGGTTATTTAAATCCATGAGTGTTATAGAAAATGTTAAAGTAGCGTTTAATAACCGATTATCGTATACATTACCCGATAGGCTATTTAACACTCCAAAGTATAAGGCGCAAGAAGAATGGCTACACAATGAAGCTATGGAACTGCTGAAAATATTCGATTTACAAGACGATGCTAACGAAATTAGCATGAACTTGCCATATGGTAAACAGCG
Organism: Candidatus Parepulonipiscium sp. PG-Nuni2H_MBin01; assembly: GCA_001994995.1. GTDB lineage: Bacteria > Bacillota > Clostridia > Lachnospirales > Cellulosilyticaceae > Parepulonipiscium > Parepulonipiscium primum. Next base: position 41,092 of record MDJM01000035.1, read on the forward strand.
CAAGCTAGAAATAGCAAGAGCTTTGGCCGTAAACCCTAAGCTGCTACTGCTAGATGAGCCGGCGGCTGGGATGAACCCGCAGGAAACTGTGGAGCTTATGAATACCATTAAGCTTATTAGAGATAAATTTAATATAACTATATTGCTAATCGAACATGATATGCAGCTTGTAATGTCAATTTGCGAGAGGCTAGTAGTTATAGAGTATGGTAAAATCATTGCAAAAGGAACGCCAGATGAGATAAAGCATAACGAGCGAGTTATTGCTGCTTATCTTGGGGAATAGGGGGTTAGTATGTTACAGGTTAAAAATATCAACGTTTATTATGATAATATCCATGCCTTATCAGATGTTTCTTTTGAAGTGAAGCAAGGAGAAATAGTTACGCTTATAGGTGCAAACGGAGCTGGTAAAACTACTACTTTAAAGTCTGTTAGTGGTGTAATTAAACCAAAAAGCGGCGAAATCCATTTTAAACAACAACCGATTGTAAACACACCTTCTCATCAGCTGCTACCATTAGGCATGGCTCATGTTCCCGAAGGCAGGCGAGTTTTCTCCAGAATGACTGTAGAAGAAAACTTGGAGCTTGGAGCATATATAGTTAAAAATAAGGTGCAAATTAAGGAAGATAAAGAAAAGATGTTTGACCAATTTCCACGGTTAAAAGAGCGTCGTAAGCAGTTAGCAGGAACAATGAGTGGTGGCGAACAGCAAATGTTAGCTATAGCTCGCGCATTAATGTCTCGCCCAGAGTTAATTTTAATGGATGAGCCGTCGATGGGACTTGCGCCGGTTTTAGTGCAAGAGATATTTAAGATTATCGAGCGTATTAATAAAAGCGGTATGACGGTTTTGCTAGTTGAGCAAAATGCAAATATGGCACTTCAAATAGCCCACCGTGCTTACGTTCTTGAGACTGGTAAAGTTGTATTATCTGGAGAAGGTAAACAGCTGTTAGAGGATGATGGGGTAAGAAAAGCATATTTAGGTGCATAGAAAAATAAGCCTTCTGTTGAGAAACAGCAGGCTTATTTTATTGCAAATTATTATGACAAATATATGGCAAATAAAAAAGAGGCGGTTAACCTCTTTTTTTTATTTACGTTAAAATTAACGTACGTTATTAATAAATCTAGTAATAATAGCAGCTATTTCAGCTCTAGTAGCAGTACCGCTAGGGTCAAGAATATTTCCATCTTTACCACCAATAATATTGTTACCAACCGCCCACTGCATCGCAGGAGTTGCCCATGCTGAAACTTGGTCAGAATCGCTATAAGATGATATAGCGCTTACTTTGCTAGTGTTATAACCTTTGTAATGAGCATAGTTATGAAGAACTGTTACTAGCTGTTCGCGAGTAATTTCTAAATCTGGGCGGAAAGTGCCATCTTCATAACCATTATAAATGCCAGCGTCCGTTGCCCATGCTATTGATGGAGTGTACCAAGCGCCGTTTGATACATCTAAAAATCCACTAAATGAAGGCACTTGAACGTTACCATCCAAACGGTGTAGTATAGTTGCTAATTGAGCACGTGTTGCTGATTCATATGGCATAAATTCTGTATCTGTTACTCCGCGTATTAATCCTTTTGTATATACGCTAGCTACATCTGCATAGAACCAATCTGACATTGCTACATCGCTAAACACTTTGCTAATGTCTATTGGCGTAGTTGGTGTTACTACTACAGTGGAGCTAGTGTTTGTAACTACATCTTCGTCTTGTTCGGTTTCTTCATCTTCATCATCATCATCAGTAACTACTTGGCTTACTGAAGAGCTGGTGCTAAAGTTTGGATAGTTGTAACTTGGGTAGTAATTTCCACCGCTAGAGCTAGAGCTTGAATAAATTACTCGTACAGTAATAACCAATGGTGCACTAGTGTTACCTGCGCTATCAGTAGCTGTGTACGTAATAACGTAAGTACCAACAGTGTTTGTAGTCACTGTATTTACAGGTATTCCATTTCGAGTAACTGTGTAGTTTGCTGTAACATATCCATCAACATTATCTACTGCTGTTATCGTTGGGATTGTATAATGGCCCCCTTGGACTATTGTAGTTGATGTAGAGCCAGAGTAGTTAATCACTGGCGCAGTTTGGTCTTTGTGTACTGTTACTGTAATTGTCATCGTTGCTGTGTTATTAGAGCTATCAGTAGCTGTATACGTTAAAACATACTCTCCTATTACAGATGTATTAACAGTTCCTGTCACACTAACATTAACATCGCCATCTACCGCATCTGTTGCTGTTATCGTTGGAGGTGTAAATGACGCTCCTTGTTCTACAGTCAATGAAGTTGCTCCTGTGTAGTTAAATACTGGTGCAGTTGTATCGTTATCAGTTGTAGCATCAGCTACTACAGTTACTGTAATTGTCATCGTTGCTGTGTTGCCAGAGTTATCAGTAGCTGTATACGTTATTGTAGTTGTCCCTAAAGTTGTAGTGTCAACTGAATCGATGCTTGGTACTGCTGTTATTTGGCCATCTACAGCATCTGTTGCTGTTATCGTTGGCACGGTGAATGTAGCGTTTTGGGCAACTGTAAATTGCGTTTCTCCTGTATAATCAAATTCTGGTGCAGTTGTATCAACTACTGTTACAGTAACTGTTGGAGCTTCTACGCCTTCTACTAAGTCATACTCCACTACGTCGCTAGCAAACGCTGCTGTATAAGTTAAGTCTCCAACTGTGTCTGTACTAAATGGCCCACTCCATGTTACTGCTACTTCAAACTCATAATTTAATGCTGAAGTTATTGTAATGTGTGTAGGCAACTTCGCTAATATATCTGCAGTTGATGTAAATGCTTCAATTATAATTGATTCTGATGGCTCATATGATTGTACTGACCTAAATGGTCTGATTTTTACGCCATAGTTCCAATCTGCCATATACTCAGCTATTTCATCGTCATCGAAATCAATTCCTGAGAAGTCTAACTCTAATTCAAAGTCATCTTTATTCTCTAACGCATCTATTAGTAATTCTAATGCATCTATAAAGTTTGTTACTTCCATTAAGTTTCCATCTACAATAAGTTGTTGTAGTCCTGTAAATAATTCCAGTCCTGTAAAGTCAAACTCGTCTGCATTACTAAGATCTATATCTCTAAAGTCTAGTGATTGTATTTCCTCAATATCTTCAATATCTACGCCTAAGTCTTCTAGTAAGCCTTCTAAGTATTCACTAAGTTCTGAGTCGTCGTCTTCTGCAGATTCAACTAACGTTACTGTAAATGTAACGGTATATTCTACGTCGTTGTCACTAAAGCTGTATGAAATTGTATACGTTCCTGGAGCTGTAACTTCCCCTGCGACAATTACGTTGCCGTCTGCATCGGCAAATATAATACTGTCGTCATCAACTGTAATTTTATTACCATCGCTATCTAATAAGTCATCGAATAAACTTGTTAATGTAAAATCTTCATCTTGGTCACCTAAATCAATAGTAATGCTACCTTGTGTGCCATCTTCGTTAAGCACAAATTCTTTGCCGTTAATCGTTGGCCCTACATAATCATCTTCACCATCCGTGTCAGTACCACCATCTTCATCTTCTATAGTTAACGTAAAAGTAACATTATCAAAACCATCAGAGACAATTGTAATTGTATACACACCTGGCGTTGCAATTAATTTATCAATCTCGATAGTAAGAGAGCTACCAACTACGGTTACGTCCTCAGTTAAATCATAAATAGTACTATCGATTTTAGCCGTTACTGCTGTAATGCCATCAGCCCAAGTTTCATGACCTGCTACATCAAGCGTTATTGCTGAAGTTGTAGTTACATCCTCGAACGATGGTGCTTCGGCTTCGTTGTCAGTGCTAGTATCATCATCTTCATCAGTACTAGTATCATCATCTTCATCTGTGTCAGTATCACCATCTTCATCATCTTCTACTATAGTTAACGTAAAAGTAACATTATCAAAATCAGTAGAAACAATTGTAATTGTATACTCACCTGCCGTTGCAATTAAGTCGTCAATATTAATAGTAAGAGAGCCGTCAACTACGTCATAGTCCGTTAAATCAACACTAGAATCACCGTTTGTAGCCGTTACTTTTGTAATGCCAGCAGCCCAAGTGTCATGACCTGTTACATCAAGCGTTAGTGCTGAAGTTGTAGTTGTCTTTATTTCACAATCATCTAACGATGGTGCTGTGGCTTCGACTGTTGGTAGTGTCGTGTCGGATAATACCATTTCAAATGGTCCTAAATCCATTGTTTCCGTTTCAGTGGTACGAGTTAATAAGTTTGTGTATTCCACTGTTATATAGAATTCGTAAACTACTTGGGTGCCTCTTTGTGTTAGAGTACCTTTATCTGGGTTAATTTTTCTAGACTTAACATCGATGTCCGGTGGAGTTGTAAGGCTTTCTAGCAGGTTGTCAACTAGCTGTACTAAAGTTTGTTGAACGCTTTCTATTGCATTTAATACTTCCGCTAATATTGATGGAGATTTTAAATCATCTTGTGTAATTTCAACCTTATCTACTTCTGCTTGTAAATCTTCTACTAATTCTTCCATCTCTTCTTGTGTTAACTCTTCTAACTCCTCATTTAAGTTATCTTCTAACTCATTTTCTACTTCGCCAGTTTCTTCTTTAAATGAACCTAAAGCTTTAGCAGCGTCAAATGTTTTTGCTGCTGTTTCTAAGTTAGTAATAGCAGCAGTTACGTTATCTTGCGTTGCATCGTCATTATCATAAACTGCTTGAGCTGTATCAATTACAGCTTGGTAGTAGCCTTGTGTTGCAGGGGTTACCCAATATAAATCAGTTGCTATATCCGACCCATCAACACTTATTTCTACTGATGCTAAGTGCTCCTTTGCATTGGCAATAGCGTCGCTTAGGTCTGTTTTATCTACAGAATCTACACTACCTGAATCAGTAGAAGTACCATCTTGTTTCGCCTTGTCAAATTCAGTAGTAGCCTCAGCTAGATTAGCTATAGCAGTAGTTAAATCGTGTACCCCTATACTAGCGTTATTACCAATATCGTTATCAGCGATTGCTTGTTTATATGCGTTCCAAGTCTCTTCGGTAACCCATTGTAATGTTGTTTCAATGTCTGTACCATCTTCGCTTATTTCCACAGAATTTAAGTTTGCCGTTGCTTGTGTAATTCGCTCCTCAAGTTCAAGGCGTAATGAGTTAAAGTCGCTCGATTTACCAAATTCAGTGCTAGCTTCAAATTTCGCTATAGCTGCCTCTAAATCTGAGATTGCTGGGGTTAAAGTAAATACTGTTGCATCCGTGTCGCTCCAGTCATCTTTAGCTGATTCGATTGCTTCTGCTAATGCATCGTAATCTTCTTGTGTTACCCACTCGTAATATTGTAAAACGTCTGTCCCATCTTCGCTTATAGTTACGTTTGCTAGCAAGTCTTCGGCATCACTTATTAACTGTGCAAGCTCGTTTAGCATATCTAAAAGGTCTTCATCATCTAATTTGCTTGCGTCTATAATTTGTAATGTACATGTAGCTGTGTGGTCACCGTCGTCTGTTGTTACTGTAATTGTTACAGTTCCTGCTGAAATTGCTGTAATGTCTAATGTTAATCCAGTGTAGTTTTCGTCGTAGTCAATCATAGACTTTCCGTCTATCTCCCATGTTACATCTTGGTTGATTGCTGTTTCTGGGTTTAATATAGCTTCTAGTACTATTTCTTGGTCTATATCTAGTAGTAATGTCGTGTCGCTAAGTGTTACTCCTAGCACTTGGCCGGTCCATGTTCCTTCGCCAGAGATTGTTCCATTGTTTTCTAATACAATCGATTTTACTGTAAGTGTTCCTGTTTCTGCTACTTCTACTGCGCAACTATCGATAATTAAGTCTGTATTTGTTCCTGTTAATGAATCTGAAATTGTAATAGTATCAGCAGCGGATAGAGTAACATTAGGTGCATCCGCCTCTAGTACGATTTTTAGGTTAGCTTCGTCATATACTATAACTTTTCCGTCGCCACTAATAGTTCCGTAGCTCCCTAAGGTAAGTTCACCTGTTAAGTCTAATACGCCACCTTCTTCAATTACAATAGATTTTACGTCATTAAGAGCACCATCTACTGTTACGATAACGTTCGCGGCAATTGTTAATATAGATGAAGATGCGTCTATAGTTTCGCTTATAGAAACTGACCCGTCAGCATCAGCAGCATCTATAGTAATGTTTGGTGCGTTGGCCTCAGCTACTAAGTCTAATCCATCTTCGTCATATACTATAACTGTTCCAGCCCCACTAATAGCGCCAATAGTAGTATCCGTGGTATCAATGCTAACTAAATCTAATACCCCATTTACTTCAATGTCAATTGTGGCAATAGTTAACGGCGCATTATCGATAGTTAAAGTTACCCCATCGTTAATAATAAATTTAATAGAGTCTGTAGTTTCATCAACTACCACAATCTCCTCAGTATCACCATAAGTAAAGGTGGAGTCTAATGTAAAGCTTGTATCTATTGTAATCGTCGAATATCCAGCCTCTAGTGCTTCCGCTAGTTCGTCGCTAGAGGATACTGTTATAGAATCTATAGTCTCAGTAGTAGCACCATCCCCCTCATAAGAGCCGTTGCCATATATGATAATCTCCCCTGTAATACCACTAGTATCAGTAGTTGAATCTACTAGTTTAGCGCCAGGCATAATTGTAATAGATTTAACAGTAATGCTAGCGCCCGCTTCTACTGTTAATGTCCCTGATTCAATAGTTATTTCCAGCTCCTCGTTATTAATAGCACTATCAGCTGCAATAGTAATGCCGTCCTCATCATCAGTTACAATAGTAATATATAAAGCACCAGCCTCAATAGCAGCATCAAATCCAGTTTGATCAGTTACTTCAACAGGTTTTCTACCAGCTTGCATACTGTCCTCATATTTAGTTAGTGCTGCATTAAGCGTAGCGAAATGTTCGCTAGTAGCCCCAGTAGTAACTAAAGCATTTTCAACCAACTGTATAGCATCTTTAAACTCATCATAGTCTTCTTTAGTAACCCATTTGTCAGTCGCATCTATATCAGAACCATCCACACTAACAGTTGCTGAATCTAGAATAGCATAATATGTCTGCAAATCTGATAAAGTCATAACAAAATCTTGAGAATCTAAAGATAAAGCAGAGGGAGTAGTTGTATTAGGGCTAGACCAAGAAGCAATACTATACTCAACAGAAGAAGTAATAACAGAATTACCCCCAATAGAACCGTTAACCAAACCGCCAGAATCACAAGACACCGTACCATTATTAACAACAATCCCGCCGCCTACAGTCATCGAAGCTCCCGACTCAATAGAAACCGAACTATTTTCAGAAACAATTAACTCTCCGCCTAGGCCAATAATAAGCGCTTGTCCAGCACCAATCGTAATGCTATCAAATAAATCTTCTAGTACTACAGAAGTATGTAAGATAAACGGGTCAACTTTGCTACTGTTATTAATAGCATGTTGTAAATCCACAGCCGACATACGTGCTGTTTCATCTTCTCCAACCATCAATTGTGGTCCGTCCGACTTATCTGGGTCGTCGCCTGTAGCAAACGTAACTGCAGTGGGGCTAACGGAATATACAGCGCCTGCTGCTACTCCAGTTGCCAGTATTCCTGCAACTACTTTTTTCGTTTTTAACTTCTTACTCATAATTAATTTCCCCCTTATAATTTTTGCTTTTTAATGCACTTAAACTAAAACACATTTATTACTAAAATTTTTCAAATTATGTCCTAGTCTCCTATATACCCCTATAATATCATTTAATTTTCCAAAAGACTATAACAATAAGTCACAAAATAAATATAAAATCATTGGATATAATTTACATAGTAAATTAATTTTACATTTTTTTATTAAAAGTTGCTAAATTTTGCTTGTGTTATTACCAAATTATGCATAAATAATATATAATTCTTTAAAAATCTTTAATTTAAAACATAACAAAGTTGAAATTGCTTTTGTTTAATGTTACAATTTGTTGTGGGAGGTAGATTGTATGTATGTATTAATTAAACCAGCGTCTAGCGCTTGTAATATGAATTGCGATTATTGTTTTTATAATGATGTAGCTAGTAAACGCACTTATAAGTCTTATGGGATGATGACTGAAGCCACGCTTAAAAATGTTATTAGAAAGACTATTCTTAAGGCTTCGGGGCAGATTAGTTACGCTTTTCAGGGCGGTGAACCGACTCTTATGGGCATTGAGTTTTTTAGGAAGGCAGTTGCTTTTCAACAACAGTATAATAGGAATAACGTTAAAGTGTATAATAGTTTGCAAACTAATGGTCTTGCTATTGATAAGCAGTGGTGTCAGTTTTTGCATGATAATAATTTCCTTGTTGGAATTTCTATTGATGGTATACAAAGTACTCATAATGCTTATAGGCGCTCTAAAACTGGGGAGCCTACTTTTGATAAGGTGGTTAGTGCTACTAAGTTATTAGATATGTACGATGTTGAATACAATATTCTTACTGTAGTAAATTCGCTAGTTGCTAGTAATATTTCATCGATTTATAGTTATTATAAAAAACGCGGTTGGAAGTTTCAGCAATATATTGCTTGCCTAGACCCTTTGGATAAGGCTGTATATGATTATTGTTTATCACCACAGCTATTTGGTAAGTTTATGATTGAGTTATTTGATTTATGGTTTGCGGATTTCCAAAAAGGTTCTCAACCTTACATTCGGCAGTTTGAAAATTATATTGGGATACTTAACGGCTACCATGCTGAGTCATGCGATATGCGAGGTTTTTGCAGTGTGCAAACTGTAGTAGAAGCTGATGGTAGCGTTTTTCCATGTGATTTTTACGTTTTAGATAAATATTTATTAGGTAATTTTAATGAAAATCAGCTGGCGGTTATTGATGATAAGCGTAGTGAGATTGAGTTTATTACGGATTATAATGCCAGTTGCAAGACGTGTGAGTATTTTTATATTTGTCGCGGTGGTTGTAAGCGCAGTAGAGAAGGGCTTTGTGATGGGTATAAGATGTTTTTTGATGCAACTATCGAGCGTATGGTAAGCATCAAAATATAAAAATAGCAAGAAACTTGGTTGCTAAAAGTTAAAAGTTTCTTGCTATTTGATAAAACTATAAAACGCCTATAATAACCGCATCAGATGCAGTATACGTTCCCATTACAGGGCCGATTATTGATATAAAAACTTCTTTAAAACCAATTGCCATTAAAGCTGATTTAACTTTCGCTGCATTAATAGGCGCATTGGCATGACATACTATCGCATAGTCTCTGTTATCAAAGTCTACATTATTATTAACGTAATCCACAAGTTTATTAATAGCCGAGTTAGTTCCGCGAGCTTTATCTACCGGAACAACTTTTCCATCAGTAACATGAATGATTGGCTTAATATTTAAAGCGCCAGCAACAAAGCCTGCAACTGGTGAAACGCGGCCGCCTTTAATTGCATTATCTAGCGTTTCTAAGTAACCATAACAAACAATATTGCTTTTCTTAGACTCAAGCTTAGTCACTATATCATCAAATGATAAGCCTTGCTCGCGCAGTTGGCATGCTAAAAGCACTAACGAGCCTGTACCTGCGCAGCCTGATAATGAGTCTAATACATATACTCTATTTTTATGGCCTTTTTCGTTATGCTCATTTTTAGCCATAACAGCAGTTTCATAAGTAGCTGAAAGTTTTGATGATAAAGTTATAAAAATAATATCGTCTCTACAACTAAACTTCTCACTAATCCAGTTAACAGAAGGGCAAGCGGTTTTAGGTAATGAAGACATTTTTGCCATAGATTCATAAAAATCCTGGGTTTCTAACGGCAGTAACCCAGGAACTACATCGCCATAAACGTAGTTTACGCTATCTAGAGAAACGTGGAGCGCGACAATTTCTACATTATATTTATTACGAAGTTCTATTGGAAAGTCGCATGATGCATCGGTAATTATTTTAATTTTTTTCATAATAGTCCCCTTTCTAAATGTACATGATTAATTTAACAATAAAATTAGATTTAGTCAACAACTAATTAGCCTATTATACTAAAGTAAGATATGTTATTATAACTTTATAACTTTATAACTTTAATAAGGAGGGTATTTATGAAATATATAGTCATAACGCCTCAAGCGACAATGATATGTTTTAATGAAGCTAGCCAAGTAGCAAACTTCTGTATGGAAATAGAGAATAACAATTTAGATAAATTTGCATTAGAAGAAGGTTTAACATATGAAACTATGACTCCGGTGGAAATTGGGTTTGCGTATAATGCTGCTGGCACGCAGGAGCAAAGTTGTATGGTGTATGAAACTAAAGAAGTGATAGCGGCAATGAAGTCAGAGGCTGTGGAGCAGGCTATGATAGATGAGGCGCTTGCATTTTTTAATACAGCTACTAGTTCACCTATTGTATATCCAACGTATTTAGATGATGTAATAACTATGGTAACTCCTGTGCCAATCGCATCTATTTGTGGTAACGTATATACAATGGAAAATTTATCTGCTAGAAATTAAGGGGGCACGTTGTAGTGCTATTTTTTTGGTTAAGATAATTGACTTTGGGGAACTAATAATATTGGGAGTTGATTAGGATGTATATAACTTTAGATTGCGAATTTAATGAGAAGGGGTTAGTTAGAGAAGTAGCTTTGTTGTTATTTAAAGATAATCAGATTTTAAGGTTATTAGAGGTGCTTATTAGTAAAACTGGTTCAGATGATATTGATTATAACCCAAGTCAAAATAATTATCATATTAGAAACCCAGATTTGTTGACTGTTTGTATTAATGAATTTTTAGAAAGTTGTACGGAATTTGCGCCGTTATCAGATATTAAAATTGTCGGTATGAGCTTAGATAATGATTTAAAATGTATTACTAAGACTACTAAGCAGAAGACTAACTTAAGCCAGATGGCACATTATACTCAGCTAGAGATGTGTGGCCGGGGGACGTTGGAGGCTAAGGCGCTTAATAATAATATTACTAAAACTCAGACTAAGCGAGTTATAGAGCTTCTTACTAGCTCGCGTCATAAGAAGTTTTATAAGTATCACACTGCTCTATACGATGCAATTGTAACAGGGTATGTGTATCTTAGGATTATTGGTGATGAGCAGCATATTACAGTTCATCCTAGGTTTAAGTCATGTAACCATTCTTATTTTGATGAATATCACCAAGAGTTGCATCAGGCAAAAAATAAGCCAAAGATAAAGCATCATCCAAGCCCCGTGGCTAAGGTGCCGAAAAATTTTCCTGAGATGCGTTATCGTTTGCAACGTAATATTAGTAGCGTGTTTGATGTGGTAGCAAGAGATATATTTTATCATCAGTTAACTAGGTTAAGATACGAGCCTAGCATTAAGCGCATTAATTTTATTAAAGAAAATATAATGAAAGATGTGTATGTGGCAAAATGCTCTATATTGCAATATGATACCCAACCATCAATCACAGACCCGTACAATTTTCCATTAGTTCATGCGGGCAGAATGTTAGCTGAAAAGAAGATTAGCCCAGAGGACTTTATTGATTTTGCTATTTATATGCAGCAGTATAATTTGCCTAAGCATATGGGCACTTATTATAAGGTGTATAATAGCAGAAAAGAGATTTACGTTCGTTGCCTTCAGTCAGCTACGGCTAAGAAGCTATTGACTAAGTTACCTTATGCAACTGTAGAACAGTTTTTAAGGAAGGAAATTCCTGAATGTTATATTGAAAAAGTAGACTGCTAATTGTTAGCAGTTTATTTTTTTCCCAATTTTGGCATAAGTACCTTTAATCTGGAAATAAAATCTCATATAATTAGCTAAAACCTGTCTAGAAACGGAGGTAAATATGAGATTATCAAAAAACATAAAGATGAATGAAGATAAGCCGTTATCAGCTATAGCTAAATGGCGGATACAAAAAGGTCATTATCCTAGGAGACTTTATTTTTTGTGCACTAGTCCGTTTAATAAATGTGGATTTGAGATTTTACGAGGTAAGTATATTAATTCACGATATAAGGATTGTTGTTTACTGGCTATTTCTAAAGATAAGAAGTTTCTTATAGAACATATTCAGCATCTAGTTGATCGGTTATATAATACTAAAGAGATAACGTATGAAAGTTTGGTGTGTGATGTTGGCGATACTTTGGACTACGATTAAGGTACTTGTTTATTTTATAATTTTGATTTTAATGTTAGTATTGTTTTTACCTAATACTTATGATGTTTATTTAGAGAAGTGGGATGGAGTGGTAGTTAGGGCGAATATGCGTATTTTGGCTCTAGTGAAAGTTGATTATAAAGAGCATAGGCTTACTGTTAGTACGTTTGGCAAAGTGTTTTTTGAGCGGCCTAAAAGTGATAAGCCTGAAGATAAGCCAGAAGATAAGCCTGAAGCTAAGCCCGATAAAGATAAGGCTGATAAAGACAACGGGGATATTAAGGTTACTAAGCTAGCTACGATAGAAATTGAGCAGCAGCCAAAGGTTTCAGAGGAGCTGGCGGAGTATGAGCTTAAGTTATCGCAGCTTAAATTAGATTCAGATGATGATTTGGAGCTTGAGGATGTTGATAAGCAACTGGACGAAGTAAATGATGTGCTTGAAGATGTTGATGAGCAACTTGATGATAAAGTTAATGATAGGTTATCCCTTGATAAGCTATCAGCAAATAGTGTATCATCTAATTTATTAGTGGATGAGTGGCATATAGACTTTGGCTCTATGTTTAATTTGGATGCTGAGTTTACTCAAGTCTTTGATGATAGCTGGGTGGATAAGCTTAAGGATGAGTTTGATAACTTTGACCGTAAGCCACAGCCGTACATTGTTGATGAACAAGAGGGCAAGAAAGCGACTGACTATAAGCAAATGTTAAAGGTGGGCTATTATAGCGAGTATAGAAATGAAGCATTTGAGCAGATGTTCACTACACTGTTGCAGTTTTTAAGGATGATTATGCCTAAGAGGTTTAATTTTGACGTAGAAATTGGTGCTGGGGAGCCTGATGCTACAGGTAAGATTATGGCAAGCGTATCGCCTTTTTATGGGGTGTATGCTGATTATGGCACGATTACAGGTAATTTTAGTGAAAGCGGAGTTTGGGGTAATGTAAATATTGCAGGACGATTTTTTGTAATTCAACTTATTTGGATAGTAGCAGGGTTATTGCTAAATAAACCATTTAGAGAATATGTACAGCAAATATTAGACGTTGGAAAGGATGAAGACAAAGATGGCAGAGAATAATTTAGGTTCATTATTAAAAGATTTGGAAAATTTTATTACGACTAAAACGGTAATTGGAGAGCCAATTCATATTGAGGATACTATTCTCGTTCCGCTTGTGGACGTAAGCTTTGGTATTGGAGCTGGAGGTAAGAGTGCTGAGAAAGTTAAAGATAAAAATAAAGATGTGGAGCGCCATGTGCAAGGGCCAGTTACGACTAACGGTGGCGGAGTAGGGGCACATATTTCGCCAAGCGCTATTTTAATTGTGCAAAATGGTACTACACAGTTGATTAATATTAAAAGCCAAGATAGTCTTACAAAACTTATTGATATGGTTCCTGGGATTATGGCTAATTTACCAACTGTAATGAACCAGTTCCAAAAATCCAAACCTGCTGACTCGGCTGATTCTATGGATACAGTAAATTTAGAAAAGTAAATTTAATTATACCTAGTTTCGGCTAGGTATTTATTTTTTTGTTAAAAGTAAGTATAAGGCCTAGACTTAATGTAAAAATCACGGTATAATGCTATCATTTCAAATATTATATTTTATAAGGAGATAGTGATGAAGATTAATTTAACGAAACCAATATTTTCATTTGAAATTTTTCCGCCAAAAAAAGAAGGAGTATGGTTACAAGAAATTTATAATACAATAGATGCATTAGCTCCGCTAAATCCAGACTTTATAAGCGTTACATACGGCGCTTCTGGTAGTAGTCAGGATAATACAGTAGAAATTGCGTCGTTGCTACAAAAGAAATATAAAATTCCATCGGTGGCACATTTAACATGTGTTTGTGATGACAATGAGAATATAGAGCGAGTGTTAGATAGGTTTAAAGAAGAAGGAGTGGAAAATATTCTGGCTCTAAGAGGAGATTTGCCAGACGGAGCGACTTTAGGCAAGTTTAAGTATGCTAGTGAGCTTACTGAGTTTATTAAATCGTATGGCGACTTTTTTGTGGCCGGGGCATGTTATCCTGAGAAGCATTTGGAGGCATATACGCCAGAAGAGGATATTAAGAATTTAAAGATTAAAGCAGATAGTGGTGCGCAGCTATTTATTAGTCAGCTATTTTTTGATAATGCTAAGTTTTATAGCTGGATAGAAAAAGTAAGAGATGCAGGAATAACAACGCCTATTATGGCAGGGATATTGCCTATAACGTCGGCTAAACAGTTAGAGAGAATGGTAACGTTATGCGGTGCAACTATTCCAGAAGGGATACAAAGTATAATAAAAGCGTATAATCACAATGCATTTGCACTAAAAGAAGCTGGGATAGCTTATGCATCTATGCAAATTATAGACTTATTAGCTCATGGCGTAGATGGAATACATTTGTATACAATGAATAAGCCAGGAGTGGCGCAGCGTATAGTGGATAATATTAAAGGGCCACTATATAGCCTAAAGCAGTCATGACGAGTGAAATTTTGCGTTATATGCAGATGCCTTATCATGAAGCTAGCGATGAGTTTAAAGAGCAGGTAGCTAGTGTGTATAAGGAGATTGAGGATATTTGTAAACCTAAAGTTATTTGTGAAAAGTATGTTATTTCGTTAACTGATAATGGAGTGTATTTAACTGATATGGATTTTGAAGTAACGGGAAATGACTTACGCAAAATAATGGCTAGTTGCAAAAGTATGTATATTTTAATGGCGACTTTAGGTACACAAGCGGATACGTTTATTAGGCGTAGCCAAACGATGGCAATATCGGACGGATTGATTGCAAATGCATGTGCTAATGTTTTGATTGAAAGCGTTTGTGATATGGCTGAAGAAGGTATTGATGAAGAGTATTTGACTATGAGATATAGCCCTGGATATGGAGATGTTTCATTAGATGTGCAGGAACCATTAATCCGAATGTTATCAGCTACTAAGCGAATTGGGCTTAGCACTAGCAGAAGTGGAATGTTAATTCCTACTAAATCTGTTACAGCATTTATAGGTGTATCTAATCATAAGGAAAATAGAATGAGATCATGTAGTAGTTGTGGAATGAATGAAATTTGTAAATATAGAAAGCGTGGTGATAGATGTGGAACTTAAACAAAGGTTAATATTAGACGGTGCAATGGGCACTATGTTGCTAAATGCAGGGCTTAAGCTAGGCGAGCTACCTGAGTTATTAAATTTCACACACCCAGAAATAATAGTTGATGTGCATAAAAAGTACCTGATGGCAGGTGCTAATATAGTTTCAGCTAATACTTTTGGGGCTAATTCATATAAAATAAACGGTACACAATATTCGGTGGAGCAAGTGATTGTTGAAGGAGTTAAGTTGGCTAAACAGGCTATTGCACAAACGGGACGAGTGGGGTATGTAGCAGTGGATATAGGCTCTACGGGTAAAATGTTAGAGCCTATAGGAGACGTTGAGTTTGATGATATGTATGAAGTGTATAAGGAGCAGATGGTAGCAGCAGTAAAGGCTGAGGCTGATTGTATATTGCTAGAAACTTTTACGGATTTATATGAATTAAAATGTGCGGTACTTGCAGCTAAGGAAAATTGTAATATACCAGTAATTGCAACAATGAGCTTTGAGCAAAGTGGTAGAACGTTTTTTGGGACTAGTTTAGAGGCTATGGTAGTGACGTTAGAAGCGTTAGGAGTGGATGCAGTTGGTATAAACTGCTCATTAGGGCCAAAAGAGTTATTGCCATTAATAGAAAGAATTATGAATATAGCGACAATTCCTGTATGTATACAGCCTAACGCAGGACTGCCAGTTATGAAAGATGGAAAGATGTATTATAACATTGGCCCAGATGAATTTGGTGGATATATAAAACAGTATGCGCAGTTAGGGGTTAGTATATTAGGAGGATGTTGTGGAACGTCTCCAGAGTATATAAGCGAGATGGCAAAGCAGATTAGCGATGTGCCATATACAATGCCTACAAACAAACGTCTGTCAAAAATATGTTCAGCGTCTACAGTGGTGGATTTTGAAGATATTCGAGTTATAGGAGAAAGATTAAATCCTACTGGTAAGAAGAGATTAAAAGAGGCTATACAAAATGATGAGATTGACTACATTTTAAAGGAAGCAATTACTCAAAAAGAAGATGGAGCGGCTATACTTGATGTGAATATGGGCTTGCCTGATATAGATGAGGTTAGAGTGTTAGCTAAGATGGTGCAGCAGGTGCAAGGAGTTGTTGATATTCCGTTGCAAATTGATTCATCTAACCATGAAGCGATAGAAAGAGCGGTTAGGATTTATAATGGTAAGCCACTAATTAATTCAGTTAACGCTAAAAGAAGTAGTTTAGATAGTGTGTTGCCTATTGCAAAAAAATATGGAGCAGCAGTGCTAGGACTTACTTTAGATGAAAATGGGATTCCAGAGACTGCTAAGGAGAGGTATGAACTTGCGAAGGTAATAGTTGATGAGGCTGTAGCATTAGGGATACCTAAAGAGAATGTTTTAATTGACTGCTTAATGGTAACTGCATCAGCGCAGCAAGAGTTAATAAAAGAAACGTTAGAAGCTATAAGGCTTGTTAAGCAAAACCTTGGGGTTAAAACTGTGCTTGGAGTAAGCAATGTATCATTTGGATTACCAAATCGGCCGTTACTAAATCAGACAATGTTAAGTATGGCGCTATTAAACGGATTAGATGCGCCGATATTAAACCCGGGTAATAAGCAAATGATAGATACGATAGATGCGTACCGCGTATTAACGTATAAAGATGTAGGCTCCCAAAAATATATTGCAAAACATTCTAATACAGAAGTGGAAGCGAAAATTTTGGATACTAAAGAAATAAATTTAAACACTGCTATTATTAAAGGTTTAAATGATGATGCATCTATGCAAACTGTGCGCCTGTTAACGACTAAAGCTCCGATTGAAATTATTGAAGGAGAAATAGTACCAGCGTTAAACCACGTAGGAGAAGCGTATGAAAAGCAAACGTTATTTTTGCCACAGCTAATAAGGGCAGCAGAAGCAGCAAAAGCTAGTTTTGAGGTATTAAAAACAAAGATTGCAACTAATGAAACGATTAACACTAATAGAGTTATATTAGCAACTGTGTACGGAGACATACATGATATAGGAAAGAACATAGTAAAAGTAATAATGGAAAACTACGGTTTTAATATAGTAGATTTAGGAAAAGATGTAAGTACGCAAACTATATTAGAGGCTATAGGAAAACATAATATAAAATTAGTAGGCTTAAGCGCGCTTATGACAACAACTGTATCTAGTATGAAAGAGACTATAGAAGAAATTAGAAAAAACTATCCTGACTGTCAAGTTATAGTAGGAGGAGCTGTATTAACACCAGAGTTGGCGAACTTTGTGGATGCAGATTACTATGCTAAAGATGCTATGGAGTCAGTGAGAATAGCAGAAAAAATATTTGCAGCTAAATCTAATGAGCAAGATTTGTCGGTTGTAAATACACAAGGTTAATAATTGCCATTATAAAGAAATTGCATAACACAACACATTATATATATTAAGTTGGGAATAATAAGGCTAAATTCTAAATCAAAGGGAGTGTGAGATAATGAAGCAGCCTAAGGAAATGTCACTAATTGAAAAGATTGGTAAAAAAATTCCTGACCCAGCGATATTATTTATGATATTGTATGCAATAGTAATAACGCTATCTGTGTTTATGGGTGGAATGCAATTTGGACAGCAACTAGTGGATGGGGAAATAGTACCATTCCAAATCCAAAATATGTTATCTGGTGAAAACATTAGATGGATATATAGCAATGCACTACTAGCTAACTGGCTAGGATATGGCGGCGGAGTATTAGGGGTAATCTTAATAATTATGTTTGGTATAGGTATGGCAGAAGATTCAGGGTTACTAAGTACCTTGATTAAAAAAGCCGGAATGAATGTATCAGATAAATTCCTGCCAGTGCTACTAGTATTTCTAGGGATACTAAGTAACATAGCATCCGATGCAGGGTATATAGTGTTAGTACCATTAGCTGGACTACTATATGCAGGGATGAAGAAGAACCCATTGATAGGGATGGTAGCAGCATTTGCAGGGGTATCAGCTGGTTTTAGTGCCAACTTAATACCAGCGGCAACAGATGTAATTGTAGGGGAAAACGCACAAATATTTGCGGCTAACCAAAATGTACCGTTTGTATCTGCAACAGGAGCACCATTAGACCCAGCGTTAATGAATTACTACTTTGTATTTTTATCTACCTTTATATTGGCAGCAGTCGGAGGTATAGTTACAATCAAAGTTGTGCAACCAAAGTTAGAAAAAGAAAGTTATCTAATACCAAAAGACTTACATTTAGATGACTTTGCTATTAAACCAGAAGAAAACAAAGCGCTTGGTGCGGCAGGGCTAGGATTAATTGTAGCATTAATATACTTAGCAGTATTATATATGGGGCCACTAGCACCGTATTATAATGAAGCAGGAGTTAAAGTAAATCCGTTTACAAGTAACATTATATTAATGATTACATCACTATTTTTCGTACCAGGGCTATTTTATGGAGTGGCAATTAAAAAGTATACAAATAGTGGCCAAGTAATTCAAGCACTAGCAAGACAAGTAGGAAGTATGGGTTACGTATTAGTACTAACATTCTTCTCTTACAACTTCTTAGCCATGTTAACACGTTCTGGAATCGGAACATATATAACATTCTTAGGAGCGACTGGATTAGAAAACTTAGGTTTTGCAGACTACCCAACATTACTGATAATAGGATTTATATTAACAACAGCATTGATTAATTTATTTGTGGGAGGCTTATCATCAAAATGGTTACTACTAGGGCCAATTTTTATACCGATGTTATATCAAGTGCATCCGAGTATGACACCAGACTTAGTAGCAGCAGCATATAGGGTGGCGGACTCCTCTACAAATATTATTACACCAATGATGTCATATGCAGGAGTAGTATTATCATATATGAGAAAATATAAGCCAGAATTTACAATAGGAGATTTGATAAGGACAATGTTCCCATACTCAATAGCGTTTCTAATTATATGGACTACATTGTTAATTATCTTCTTCCAACTTGGAATACCACTAGGTCCAACTGCATAAAAATAAGACTGATGACAAATAATCAATAAGGAGTTGTTCAAGATGGTAGAAGTAAGTTATAATGAATATGCAACCGAGGCGCTAAAAGCGTTGGAAAAAGGGGCATTTTTAAGCGTGACAAATGGTGAGCAAGATAACGTTATGACAGTGTCATGGGGAACTATGGGATATATTTGGAGAAGGCCAGTGTTGATGGTGTTAGTAAGGTATTCAAGACATACGTTTGAAATGTTAGAGGAAAGTCAAGAATTCACCTTAAGCTTACCGCTAGAAGTGGATTTAAAGAAAGCGCTAGCAAAATGTGGAAGCTTGTCTGGAAGAGACGTGGATAAATTTGCTGAAACAGGAATTACTAAAGGCCGAGCAACGAAGGTTAATGCGCCAGTGGTGGAAGAATGTGAGCTACACTATGAATGTAAAGTAGTGACTAGAATGCCACTAACACAAGAGATGGTAATACCAGAAATAGCCGAAAATTTCTATAATAAAGATAACTATCATGTGTTATACTATGGAGAGATACTAGGGACATACATCAAAAAGTAAAGGAGAAAAACATTATGACTTTATATGACCAATGGGAAAACTACGGAGAAGAGGCAAAAGCGCGTTCGACTGAGGAATACAAAAAAGTGGTAGAGAAATATTTAACGAAAGAACGTAATGTATATGCAAAAATTTTATCAGCACCACAGGTGGTAATAGCAGGTAAAATAGGCGAGTTAGCTAAACAGCATGACATGACAGACGCTGAGTTTTTAGGGTTTGTGGATGGGATAAACGAGAGTTTAATCCAAGGACCTTATAACTTGCATGAGATGGATGCAAACTCTGAGGTTAAGTTGGAGTTTGATATTAAGAAATTATACTGGAATATGTTAGATGCAAAAGCGGACTGGTTGTACAAACTGGCTCAATGGGACACTCTGCTTAGTAAAGAAGAGAAAGCAGAGATTGAAAAAGAATATAATAAATCAAAAACAATAGTGAAAAACGTAAAAGTGGGCCGTAATGCGCCATGTATATGCGGAAGTGGAAAGAAATTTAAAAAGTGCTGTATAGACAAAGAAGCTGCTCATTAGAGCAGTTACTTTTTCTAGGCGAAATGACTAAAGATAAATAACAGAAAGGATAGGGCTATGGAACTTAAATGGAGTTATGTTTTACTAGGTGTATTATATGTTATAGTAGCTGTAACTAAAATGATTATATATAAATTAGAAGAAGATATAAAAAAGGAATATACAGTAGAAGCATTTCCTATATTTAGAAAAGACTTTTTATATTTAGTAGCATTAGGGTGTTTAGTAACAGCGATTATAATATCAATAGTAACCGTAGTATTTGGAACGCCGTAT
This sequence comes from Candidatus Parepulonipiscium sp. PG-Nuni2H_MBin01, assembly GCA_001994995.1. Taxonomy (GTDB): domain Bacteria; phylum Bacillota; class Clostridia; order Lachnospirales; family Cellulosilyticaceae; genus Parepulonipiscium; species Parepulonipiscium primum. The sequence goes on from MDJM01000035.1 coordinate 61,788, forward strand.
AACATTCATGGACCGATATTAACTTTGTTGCTAGTGGCGCTGGCTATTGCTAATAGTACCTCGCATATTATGGTGCTAGAGTCAGGGAGTGTTATTGTATGTGGAGAAGAGATAGAACGAGGTCGTATTGAGAAGATTAAAACGACTGAAGTATACTTTGGGTTTTCTAAGCATGTTATGTATGTTACGCCTAAGAAGAAGGATACAGACAAGCCAAAAAAAGACGCTGACCCGGATAGCACGCCACTATATGAATTTTATTCACATCAACCTATTGTTAGTGAAATGATGAAAAAATATAGTAGAAAAAAAGAACAGCTGTAAATAAGAGGATTGCTTCTATAGCAGGAGTAATCCTTTTTTAGAATACGATTTTGATTTATGGGCCTTATGAATAGAAAGGATGATTATATGACAGTTCTATATTTAACAGCAACGGGAAATAGTATGTATATAGCTAAATCATTAGGGGGAGAAGCATATTCCATCCCAAAAATGATAAAAGACGAGAAATATGAGTTTACCGATGATAAAATTGGATTTGTATTTCCGATATACTCAAATTCAGTGCCACCTTATATTAGCGAGTTTATTAAAAAATCAAAATTCAATAGTGATTATATCTTTGGAGTTATGACATATGGGGCGTATGATGGAGCAGCACCCAACCACCTGATGGATATTGGCAAACAAGCAGGTATAGAATTTGCATATATAAACACTATAAAAATGGTAGATAACTGGCTGCCTGGATTTAATATGAAAAAGCAAGTTGAAAATGAGCATAAAAAAGATATCGACACTCATTTGGCAGAAATTAAAGCAGATATTGATAGCGCTAAATCATTTATATTAAAAACAAATTGCGTAGATAGAAAGATTACAGCGCATTGGGTTAAAAAATCTGATAAGCAAACTGAAAAAGGGTCGTTACATGGCTATTCTACAGGGCGTGGGGTTAAAGATTATATAAATGTGCAAGATACTTGTACGCAGTGTGGAGTATGTACTAAAGTGTGCCCAGTAAATAACATTAGAGTAGATAAAGAGCATGGTAAGATTTCGCTTGGAGAACATTGCATTTCATGTTTTGCATGTACTCATAACTGCCCTACAAATTCCATTCGTATGAAAGGTGAGAAGAGTACAGATAGATTTAGAAATAGTCATGTTACATTAAAAGACATTATTGCAGCGAATAGTTAATTAGCTAGTCCACTATTTAAGTCAACTTAAGTAGTGGATTTTTTGTGCCCAATTTAATAGCTTCAGCTGCTGTTTTAGAAAATAATTATTTTAGCTAAATTATTAATATATATAAGCCGATATTATATTAATCATCAAAAATGGGAATACTTTCCCAAACTGGAGGAATTATGAAACAGTTTAGTAAATTAATATTAGCTTTTGGATTAATCAGTACAGCAGTATATGGAAATGAAAATGTGTGTGTATCTGGAAATGTATATGTATATGAACATGTAGACGAAAATGTAGACGAAAATTACGCTACTACAGTAATGTCTAAAGTTACTATGTTAGATACATTTCATATTAGCGAAACGAGCGATAGTAACGTATTAGCAACAATGCTAGAGATATGCGAATTAGCTATGCAAAATGAGACGACTGCACCAGAACAGACGCTTGTAGAGGCAAACAACTATTATTTTGTAGACGATAACAATAACATAGTCGCAAACTATAAAGTGTTTTATGAGCCATATGAAACGCCTGATGGAGTTTTGCGCATTAATTGGGTGTTAAGCGACACTAACAAATGGTATAGCTTTTCACAAGAACAGTCCCAACAGCTGTGGGATATTTGGTCACAAACCGAGACTACATCACGCAGTTATAATAGTACTTTTGCAGTTACAGGAAAATATTTAGACATATTCTTCCCCGATAGAAAAGAAGAGATTTTAGAGTATCAAGCAAATTATGTTCCAGATAGAACTATTGGTTACTTAGATGTTACTGAAGATAACGTATTAATGTTTGATTAAATGATTTACGCAAACTCGTGACTTTAGTCGTGAGTAAGTAAATCTAAAATTA
>MDJM01000036.1 GCA_001994995.1 Candidatus Parepulonipiscium sp. PG-Nuni2H_MBin01
TGTTAAGAGATGTTGGGGATGCTTTTGGCTATGATGTAGTAAGATTTTTTATATTATCTGCACATTATAGAAGCCCTTTAAACTTTAGCGCGGAGCTTATGGAAGCGGCGAAAAATGGCCTTGGTAGAATTAAAAACTGCTTGCAAGATTTAGATTACTCTATTAGCGTTAAACAAGATGATGGTGAACTTGACCAAAACGCTATAGAAACCGTGGATAGATTTAAAACACGTTTTCATGAGGCTATGCAAGATGATTTTAACACAGCTGATGCAATTAGTATTATATTTGAATTAGTAAGCGCGACGAACATTTTTATTAAAAATAGCAGTTCTAAAGCTACCTTAAATATGCTAAGAGAAAATTTATTAGAATTAATTGGAATATTAGGTTTGATTTATAAACAAACTGGCAATAATATAGAAGGATTGTCTGATGAAGAGATTCTACAATATATTGAGCAACGAAGTGAAGCCAAGAAATTGAAGGATTTTAAAAAAGCAGATGAAATTAGAGAGTTTTTAGAAAAAAACAATATTCAAATTAAAGATACTAGAGAGGGCGTACAATATATTCGTATATAGAGGTTAAGGTAAATGGATGCGGTAATACAAATGCTAGATAAAACAAATAGTAATAAAGTGAGCGCGAGAGATTATTCCCCTCTTGTGCTTGCTTATATAGGAGATGGAATTTATGAAGTTTTCATCAGAGATTATATTATAAAAAAAGGTAATGCGCCAGTTAATAAGCTACATAAAGCTGTAAGAGACTTTGTGCGTGCTCAGGCTCAAGCAACAGTTTATCATGCAATTTTTGATAGTTTAACTGAAGAAGAAGTAGGCGTGTTAAAAAGGGGAAGGAATGCTAAAAGTGTATCTGTACCAAAAAATGCAGATGTTATGACTTATAGATTAGCTACAGGTGTGGAAGCGCTGATAGGCTATTTATATTTAGATGAAAAATTGGATAGAATTGCTGAGCTAATGAACATTGGTATGGAAAATATTGAACAAAATAATATTAAATAATCAAGGAGTATAGAAATGTCAGAGTCATTAAATAAACCTAGACGGCATAATAAGCCGAAAGAAGATAAAAAAGATAATAAGGGTAATAAAAGGGAATATCACACAGATAATAAAAGGAAATATCACGCGGATAAAAGAGAAGATTATAAAAGAGAATCTCACATAGATAATAAGGATAATAAAAGGGCATCTCACGCGGATAAAAGAGAATATCATAGAAATAATAAAAGGAATTGGCAAGAGCAAGATAACCCACAAGATATAGGCAACATTATATATGGTCGCCATAGTGTGCTAGAAGCGCTAAAAGCAAATAGAACAATAGATAAAATTTTAGTTCAACAAGGTGAAACTGAAGGGTCTATTAAAAAAATTATTGGTGATGCTAAAAAAAGTGGTATATTGGTACAAGAGGTTGATAAAGTAAAACTTGATACTATAAGCAACTATGATAAACACCAAGGAGTAGTTGCTTACGTTGCGGCGCATATGTATTATGAAATTGATGATATGCTTAATGATGCTCAAGCTAAACAAGAAGACCCTTTCCTTATTATTTTGGACAACATTCAAGACCCACATAACTTAGGTGCTATTATAAGAACAGCGCATGCATGTGGTGCTCATGGTGTTATTATCCCTAAACATAGAGCGGTAGGATTAACAGCAGTTGTATCAAAAGCTTCTGCGGGTGCACTCGAGCATATTAAAATTGCTAAAGTAACTAATATTGCCCAAACTGTGGAGCTTTTAAAAACTAAAAACATTTGGATTGCTTGTGCTGATATGGATGGAGAAGTTATCTTTAAGGAAAACCTAAAAGGTCCTATAGGTGTTATTATCGGTAATGAGGGCGAAGGTATTTCTAAAAATGTTAAAAGTAAAGCTGATTTTATCATTAGTATTCCTATGCATGGTAAAGTAGCTTCTTTAAATGCTTCTGTTGCAGCGGCTATTATGTGTTATGAAGTGGTTAGGCAAAGAGCTTATTAAATTTGTCAGCTTGTAACACTGATTTATGGATATTAAAGTTACTAACCCAAGTCAAGAGGACTATCCTGCGAAATTAAAAAACACTCTTAAAACTGAGCATCCTAAAATAATTTACTATACAGGAAACGTTAATTTGCTTGAAAAAAATAGCATTGCAGTTGTAGGCTCCAGAGATGTAGATGATAAGGGAGTGGCATTTACTAAACAGCTAGCTGAGTGTGCTGTAAACCTAGATTATGTGATTGTATCTGGGGCTGCGCGCGGAGTGGATAGTGAAGCACAGCAGCGGGCGTTGCAATGTCATGGGAAAGTTATTGTTTTTTTAGGTACGGGAATTAGTTCGTACATTAAAATTAAGAAACATAAAGACCAAATTACAGCAGGTAATTTACTTGTAATGTCAGCTGTGCCATGTAATATGGGGTATCATGTTTGGAACCTTTTAGGTAGAAACAAATATCTCTATGGACTTAGCCAAGGTGGTTTTGTTGTAGCCTCAGATTATGGCAAAGGTGGAACGTGGTCTGGGGCTATGGAAAACCTTACGAATAATTGGGTAAAAACATATGTATGGGATAATGCGCTAAAAGGTAATGCTAAACTAATTGAACATGGTGCAATACCAGTCCGGCTAGATAATTTAGAACAAACTTTAAAAGCAATAGATAAAATAAAAGCACCACAGAAGCCATTAATAATGTATGATTATAGCGCAATTGACCCTGATAGCACTTTAGGTATATTAATCGGTTTGCAAAAGTGAATTTAAGCACAAAAAACCCACAAATTATATGTGGGTTATACATATTTATATACTATTAGCTAGATTAACTTCAGTAGCTTCTTTATATTCAAAATATTCATTGATACCATTTACCACACCATCTACAATTTTCCACTGATACTCATCTGTAGCCATAAGCAAATCCTCTTGTGGATTAGACATATAACCCATCTCAATAATAGTAACAGGCATAGTAGCCCAGTTAATGCCACTCATAGTATCTGTTTCCCACAAAGCATCCTTAACCGCGCCAGTAGCTTCTAACATATTAGTTAAAATAACTTCGGCTAAATAACAGCTATCCTCATACAAATGAGCAATATAAGGATTAGCAGCAGTAGGACAAATCGTCATTATACCTTGTTTAGTAGTATCGGCTGAAGCATTTGCATGAATGCGGACAAAAATATCTGCATTAGCCTCCTCTGCCATCATAGCTCTTTCCATATTGCTAATATCCACGTCATGAGTATCGCGTATCATAACAACCTCATAACCGTTATCAGTCAAAGCTTCCTGCAACTTAAATGCAACATCCAAGTTTAACTCATACTCAGCTAGTCCACTAGCGTCACCATAAGTACCAGCAGCAACCTTATCTTTAGTAACTTGTGCACCAGGGCCTATCGGCTCTTGCTCGCCATTTGCATACCTTTGATGGCCTGCATCAATAGCAACTATGTATCCCATTTCCTCATCTCCCGTTAAAACATTTTCCCCCATAATAGATATAAGAGGCATTTCAGCTGAAGAAACTTTTTTTTCTGACTCTCGTTCAATCGTTTCTCCTGGCATTAACTGTACTTCATCCGAATTACTGCTGCATCCTACTAATACTAAACTTCCAAGCATTAACGTCATCATTAATTTTTTTGCCATCGCTAATTCTCCTTTATATTTTAACTTTTATACTGTTTCTTATAATATTTAGATTTTATCACTTTACCCCCTACCCGTCAATTTTGTATTAATAAGTTTTTATGTTAATATTTTATATACTTTAACTGTGTAACTTCATATAGAATGAAAAAATGTATATAATTAGTTATGTTCAACAAAATAAATCGTTAATTTATAGTATTATTCTTAGTGTAATTAACCAATATTCAATTTTTATTTCGGCATATTTTACAAAATTATATAGTTATACGTGTAAAATGTTTACATGGTAACTAATCCAATAGATAATTATTACAAAAATTAATTATAGATGTGTATTTAAATATATGATATAGTTAACTAAATCTAATACATATATAATAAAGGAAAGTTTAGCATGTATAAAGCAAAAAAGATATTGGTTAAATTGGCAAAAAAGGAAAATAATATAAAAAAATAATGTATCCCACAAATTTGAAATTGTGGGTTTATTTGGTATGGTAAAAAAATTGACTACTATTCTTAAATGTGGTATTGTAGATAAAAGGAGGTAAAATTAATGAACAATGCGAAATGGAAAGTAGCAATATTATTATTAAGTTTAGCAGGCGTAAGCGGGTGTGCTACCCAGCCTACAGGACCGGTTAAACAGGCCGAAGCAAGCCATGTAGAGCCAGAACATCCACAATATGTGTCAATTGAAGTAGAAGACAATAAACTAAATAGATACATAGCTCATGTGATATTAGGAAATGCAGAAGCTTACGAACATTTAAGGCCAGAACATTTTGCACAAATAGATAACCTAGGAGCAGAAGTTACAAAAGCAATTGGTATTAGTACTGCTGAAGATATATCTCAAATAGACTTACTAGTTAATCTAAAAACTTTATATTTAGAACGAGTGGAAGTCACAGAAGTTTTAGATAAAATATCCAAGCTACAAAATTTACAACATTTATCTTTAAGAAGTGCTATAAGAGAAGCTAATGCAGCATTAGACACAGGTACCAATTTAATTGAAACTGTAGTTAATTTACCTAATTTAAGATACTTAGATATACAAGATAATCATATAGATGAAATTCCAGCGCAAATTGCTAATTTAACTAATTTACACACGCTAAAGCTAAATCATAACCCGATTAGCGAGTTACCAAATGAAATAAGTGAGCTAGAAAATTTACAAGTGCTGCAGTTAGCTTTTACTGACATTGCCGATATTTCTAGCTTAGTATTTAACATCCCAAATGTAAAAGAGCTATCTTTATATTCCACAAATATAACCGACTTACCTACTGGGATAGGAACGTTAACAAATTTGGTGGATTTAGATTTAGGAGTTAATGCTATTGAGGTGTTGCCAAGCGAAGTTGGAAATTTAAATGATTTAAAACATTTACGTTTAACTTCTAATAAGTTAACAACTTTGCCTGAAGAGCTTTGGAGTTTAATTGATTTAGAGACATTAGACTTAAGATTTAATGACCTTACAGAAATTTCACCCCAATTGAATGAATTAACTAACCTTACTAATTTATACCTAGGCGGAAATAGCTTTGTAGTAGTACCAGAAGCCGTTTGGGAATTAACTCAGTTAGAAAGTTTAGATGTAGGGCTTTACTCTTCGGCAGAAGTGCCATCTCAGCTAAGCGCTTTAACCAATTTAAAAACTTTAGTTATAGGTGGAATTGGAATAACTGAGTTTCCTAGCGAAATTTTAGAACTTACCCAATTAACAGGTTTAGAGCTTGCGGTTACTTCTATAACAGAGCTACCTGCTGAAATAGGTAATTTAACAGAGCTTGAGTATTTGATTTTACATTTTAATGAGCTAGAAACTATTCCGCCGCAAATTAATCAGTTGGCAAAATTAGAAGTATTAGATTTATCTTATAACAACATTAAAGAGTTACCAGATAGTTTATGGAAAATGCCGTTAAAAAGGTTAGACCTTAGCGATAATGAAATAGCTAGTTTACCTGAGGAGGCATACTATTTACCAACGCTAGAGTTTATAAATTTAGAACGTAATCACTTAACTACTTTCCCAAAAGAAATAGAGCAGTTACCTAATTTGAAATATTTTTATTTAGATGGAAATCTTATAGAAACTGAAGATATTTAAGCTAAAAAGCCCCTAATTTTATTATTGGGGGCTTTATTATTGTGCAAATTACGTTATTAAATTATAAATACGTTTAAACATGTTGTAATTATCAAATTAAGTTTGAGTTCTATAATTACAAATATAGCATATATATAATACAAACATTGGACAAAGGAGAAGTGAAATGGATTTTAGTACAATTGAAAATGTAATGCCAGCACACATTAAAGGAATGTTAAGTAAAACGAAACCGAGCCTATTAAGCGAGATAGAAGAAATTAGAATTAGAGTAGGCCGTCCTATCATTATTGAGACTCACTCAGCTCAGTGTGGCTTAAATCGAGATGGGGATTGTGATATACAAAAAAGTTACATAGTTACAAAGCAGGATATTGATGGTATTTTGAAATTTGTAAGCGGTTTTTCACTCTATGCTCTTGAAGATGAGCTTAGGCAAGGTTATATAACTATTGCTGGTGGGCATAGGGTTGGAGTTGTTGGTAAGACAGTTATAGAGAACAGATGTGTTAAGACGCTTAGAGACGTAAGTGGAATGAACATTAGAGTTGCTAGAGAGGTTATTGGGTGTAGCGATAAAATTATACCTTACATTTTAAGAAATCAGCGTTTATGTCATACACTTATCGTATCTCCTCCTAAGTGCGGAAAAACTACCGTGCTGCGTGATATGATTAGAAATTTAAGCACTGGCTTTCACGGACAAGGACCTTTTAATGTGGGAGTTGTAGACGAGCGTTCTGAGATAGCAGGCTGCTATAGAGGTGTGCCACAAAATAATGTGGGGATTAGAACTGACGTTTTAGATGCTTGCCCTAAAGTGGAAGGAATTTATATGTTGCTTAGGTCAATGGCTCCACAAGTTTTAGCAGTAGATGAAATTGGTAAAAAAGCTGATTATGAAGCTTTAGAAGAAGCGCTAGCAGTTGGAGTCTCTATACTTTGTACAGTTCATGGTCAAGATGTGGAGGACTGTTATAAGAAGCCAGTTTTAAAGGACATGTTGGATAAAGGTTTATTTGAGCGAGTGGTTGTTCTTAGTAATAGGCCGATGGTGGGTACTGTTAGGGGTATTTTTGATGCGACTAACAATTTTAAAATTATTGCATAGCTAGGAGGTGCATTATATGCAGTTAGTGGGTATTGGTCTTATAATGTCATCATGTACATTAGCAGGATTTGCATACGATGGTTATGAGGGAAAAAGAGTGAAGCAGTTAGAGCAGTTACTGATGGGATTTGAAGTGATACGGGCAGAAATAGATTATCAATTGACACCTCTTGGAGAGGCACTAGAACGAGCTAGTGAAATGACAAACGATGGTGTAAATGAATTGTTTGCCAATTTTGCTGAAAAATTAGCACAAAATAATGATATTGATACTAAGCGTATGTGGTACTGTGCTATTGATGATTCTAAAAGGAAGCTGAGTCTAAAAGACGAAGATTATAAAGTGCTAGAAACGTTTGGGACAACAGTAGGAATGCTGGATAAGGAAATGCAGAAAAAAAATATTGATTGGGTACTAAGTAGATTAGCGCAGAAAAAAGATGTGGCACAAGCTATGTACGAACGAAAGAGCAAATTATATAGAGGACTCGGAGTGCTTGTGGGGTTATCTATAAGTATTGTGCTAATTTAAACGGTAATAGTGATTTTAAAAGGGGGTATTAGAGATGGATTTAGTGTTAATTTTAAAAGTAGCTGGAATCGGACTTGGTATTTGGGCCATACAAGAGATTTTGCAGCAAGCTGATATGAAGAGTGCATCTTCGTATGTAGGTATTATAGGGACGCTGGTGTTACTGATGTTTATGATAACAGAAATTGTAAACTTCTTTGAAACAGTACAGACGTTTTTCACGTTTTAATGGGGTGATTTGATGAATATTTTACAAATTGTTAGCTTTGCTGCAATAGGTGTTGTAATTATTAAATTCCTATCAGAGCTTGGTGGAAAAAGTGCTATGTATGTTAGGGTTCTAGTGGGTCTTACTATTTTCTCATTTGCAGCTACGCAGCTAGATGTAGTATTTCAAATTATTCAAGAATTAGCTCACAAGATTAACATGGAAGGTACATATCTTACAATTATATTTAAGATTATCGGTATTGCTTATATAGCTGAGTTTGGTCACCAGATGTGTAAGGATGCGGGAGAAGACGGTATTGGGCAAAAAATTCAGTTTGCAGCTAAAGTTATGATTTTTGTTGTAGCTGCACCAGTTATTCTTGCTCTTATAGAACTAATTACACAGCTATTATAAGGAGGTTGAAAGATGCAAAAGAAAATAGCTTTAGTAATAGCTATATGGATATCATTAGTGGCTCTAAGTTTCGGCGCAGAAATTTTAAATGCAGATGATATAATTAAAGTACAACTTGAATTATTTGATTGGGATGGGATAGATAGGTTAGAACAGAGTTTAGCAAGTCAGTCTCCTCAGCTGGAGAATTTTGACTTACAAGAGGAAGTAATGCTGATATTGTCGGGACAAAAGCAGTTTAGTTTGCAAAGTGTTTTAAATTATTTATTAGACGCGTTGTTTGGCGAAATATATGCTTATATTAGCATTATAGTCCGGTTTATTCTTATTATAGTCCTTTGTCATATTTTAAACAATCTAAGTACAGCATTTGAATCTAAAAATACTACTAAGGTCGCCTTTTTTGTGTGTAATATAGTTGTTTTCTATAGTGTTGCGCAATCTCTTGTATTAGTTGTAGAGCTAGCACATCAGACTATTGATAATTTAACTTCGCTTATGTTAGTAATACTGCCGACACTACTAGCTTTTATGGCTACGTCTGGTTATATCGCAACATCAGCCGCGCTGTCACCAGTTATAGTAAGCGGTCTTACAGCAGTTAGTTTTGTTATTCAATACTTTCTATTGCCTAGTGTAGTAGGCATAATTATTTTACAAATGGTTAGTAGCATGAGTGATGAATTTAAGATTGATAAGTTTATCGGTCTATTTTATAAATACAGTAAGTCGTTTTTAAAATTAATTTTTGTATTAAGTATGGCTATTATGGGGATTTATAAAATGTCATTGCCATATGTTGATGTTACGTTAAAACGTGTGGGACTTACGCTATCTGCTAAATTTATTCCTATTTTAGGGGATGCGGTGAGTGGAGCTATAGACTTAATTATTCAAATGTCAGGCATGATAAAAAATGCATTTGGTATTGGAGTTATATTATGGATAGTTATCCTAATTGCTATGCCACTTGTAAAAATGTTTACATATATACTGCTATATCATTTCGCAGGAGCGATTATTGAACCTTTAGGAGACAAACGGATGGCAAAGATGGCTACAGACATTGCAAAGGGTTGTGAATTTGTTATGAGTTGTGTTGGTGTTGTTGCAATATTATGTATTGTAGCGCTTGTAATCTGTATGAGTATTGGGGCCAGTTTGTTGTAAAGCAATTTTTAGGTTGTACAAACATATTACAAGGTGCTATAATGTAGTTGGCGAAAAGGTTGAATATCAAAAATAAGGAGGTTAACTAATGACAGGTTATATGGAGATACTTGTATGGACTATGTTATTTATAGTTGTAGTGGAGATGATATTTCCAAACTCCCATTTGCAGAAGTATATAAAATTAATATTAGGCTTTATATTGATATATACAATTCTAGCGCCCATACTAAAAGGGGGTTTGTTTGAACAAGGAACTTATGATGAATATGTAGCATATTATCAGGACCAATTTAATTTAGAAACTGGTAAAAGCGTTCATATAGAAGACTATGAGCAAGAAGTATTAGAAAGCTACATTTTGCAAGAAGAAGAAAAGGTTAAAGCCTATATTGAAAAGAACATTACTGACATTCAGGTAGAGGTGTTAGAAATTATCGCGGCAATGGAAAGTTATATCCCTGCTGTTACAGATGTTTTGCTTACTGTTAGTTACAAAGAGGAACCTGGTAGTCCGATTGTAATCCCTCAAATTAAAATAGGAGAGAAAAGTGAGAGTATAAAACTTGACACAGAAAATTTAGAAAAAGAAATAAAAAATTTACTGAGTGACTTCTATAATTGGGACAAAGTTAATATACATATAATAGTACAAGACATTTAAGCGAAAGGGGAATTCCGATGTCAGATGAAAAAAAAGTTGCACGAGAAGTGGCGAAGGAAAGACAAGATAAGACTAGTTTGCTGGATAAAATACCTAAAGAGAAAGTGATAGCAGTTATTATGTCACTTGCTATTGTAGGTATTATGATTACAGTGCTTTCCGAGCAGTCCACACCCGCTATTGCAGAAGTAGCATCCTTACCTGTATTTAATGATAAAGAAGAAGAGACAGAAGAAGTTTTTAGTAGGTCGGTTTCAAATGACTATGAAGCTGAACTGGAGAATAGACTCGAGGATATATTAGGAAGCATTGCAGGAGTTGGCGCTGTGCGAGTAATGGTTACCTTACAATCATCCTCAGAAGAAATTTTAGCACAAGATACGAATATGAGCAAAAGTAGCACTAATGAAGCAGATAGCGCAGGCGGTAGTAGAACTGTGCTTGAAGAAGATGTAATTAGTAGTATTATTATAACAAACGGTAATATGCCTTATATAATAAGAACAGATATGCCTACTGTTAAAGGTGTGGTTGTTGTTGCTGAAGGCGGAGATAACGTTTATATTAAAAATACTATAATTGAATCTGTATCGTCACTACTAGACATTGCAGTACATAAGGTATCAGTATTAAAGATGGAAAGTAAATAATGAAAGGAGAATAAGTAATGTATGAATTTAGAAGGAACCAACTAATTATTATGGTTTTAGTATTTATGATAGCTATTGCAGGCTATCTTCAACTAACTACAAGTCCTGATGATGTTTCAGCATTTGGAGTTTTTGACACTCCAGATGAGATTGATGTTAATGAAGTTACAAATATTAATTATTTAGAAGACTTATTAGCTCTTGCACCAGATTTTGATGAAAGCGATTTAACTATTCCTACAGCAGAACAACTTATTAACATTGATGGTATGGAGGCTGTGATTACTAAAGTTGATGCTACTGTTGCATCATCTAGCTCGGTTATGGAGGCTAGCTTTTTTGCAGAGGCAAAAATGGATAGAGAACAAGAAAGAGCTGCTAAGATGGAGGAATTAAGCAATTATATTTCTAATTCAGCTGTTGATGATGACACAAAATCTAAGGCTGCACAAACTTTGCTTGATTTACAAGATAAAATCGAGAAAGAAAATAATACAGAGTCTTTATTAAAAGCTCGTGGATTTGATGATGTGTATGTGCGTATGGATGATAATTCTGTTGATGTTATTATTAATAGAAGTGAATTATCTGATGAAGAGATTGCACAGATTGAAGATATAGTTAGCCGTACAACTGGTTATAAAGTTAGCCAAATTAAAATCCATATGAATGGAAATTAACAAAAAAGGCTGCTTGGTGAATGGGACTCACCGAGCGGCCTTTTTTTATGTTGTTTAGTTATGTTATAATCTTTAAAAAAAGTGAGGTAACATAATGTATAAGTTTAAAAATGATTATAGTGAAGGCGCGCATCCGTCGATTATAGAAGAAATGATTAAAACCAATTTAGACCAAACTGTAGGTTACGGTGAAGATAAGTATTGTGAATCAGCACGCGAGTTGATAAAAGCGCATATTAAGCACCCTAACGCAGATATACACTTTTTCATAGGTGGCACACAGACTAATTTAACAGCAATATCAGCATTTCTGCGCCCGCATGAAGCAGTTATTGCAGCAGATACAGCACATATTCAGCTCCATGAAGCCGGCGCTATAGAAGCTACTGGCCATTCAATAATTAATGTGAAACATAGGCATGGCAAAATCGAAGCTTCTCAAGTCGAGAATGTACTAAAGCATCATTTAAGTCCGCATATGACTAAAGCTAAAATGGTTTATATTTCTAATGCAACTGAATATGGTACTCTTTATAGTAAAGCAGAGCTACATGCGCTTAGCAAAGTGTGTAAAGAAAATAATTTAATTTTATATATCGATGGCGCAAGGCTTGGTGTAGCTTTAACTGCTAATAACAATGATTTGACAATGCAAGATATTGCAAACTATGCTGATGCATTTTATATTGGCGGCACAAAAAATGGGGCAATTTTCGGTGAGGCTTTAGTTATAACAAACCCTAGTTTGCAAGATGATTTTAAATATTTTATGAAACAACGTGGCGCTTTACTTGCTAAAGGTAGATTTTTAGGTATTCAATTTAATAAATTATTTGAACAAGATTTGTTTTACGAGCTTGCCACTCATGCAAATAAAATGGCGGCGATAATCAATGATACGTTAATAGAAAAGAACTATAAAGTTTTTGTACCTACTGAAACTAATCAGTTATTTCCTATCCTTTCTCATGCTGAGTTTGAAACGCTATCTAAAAAGTTCGATTTTGAAATGTGGGAACCGTTTGATGATTTGCATTATGTAACGAGGTTTGTAACATCTTGGGCCACAACTGAAGAAGGCGTAAAAATGTTTGTTGAAGCTTTAGCTAATTTAAGAAATTAAAATAAGGGTGCTACTTGAGCACCCTCTTTTTTAAGTTAATTTTTTAGTTAATTCTACTTTCTAATGATGCTTTTAATTCTTCATAACCAGCTTTACCTAGAAGCGCGAACATGTTTTTCTTATATTCCTCAACTCCAGGTTGGTCAAATGGATTAACTCCTAATAAATAACCGCTAATTCCACAAGCTTTTTCAAAGAAGTAAACTAATTTTCCAAAGCTAAATGCATTCATTTTTTCAACAGAAACAATCATATTAGGAACTCCGCCGTCAACATGTGCTAATAATGTTCCTTTAAAAGCGTTTTTGTTAACAAAGTCCATAGTTTTTCCTGCCAAATAATTTAATCCATCTAAGTCATTGTCTGCAGCTTCTAATGTTATATCAAGGTCAGGTTGCTCTACGTTAAGAACAGTTTCAAATAAGAAACGTCCGCCGTCTTGAATATATTGTCCAATTGAGTGCAAGTCAGTAGAGAAGTTAGCAGATGAAGGATAAATACCTTTTAAATCTTTTCCTTCGCTTTCGCCATACAATTGTTTCCACCATTCTCCAAAAGATTGTAGATATGGTTCGTAATTCGCGATAATTTCTACGTTTTTACCTTTTGCTAAAAGCGCATTTCTTACTGCTGCATATTGGTAAGCAATGTTTTGGTTAATGTCTGGATTGCCATACTCTTCACGTCCAGCCGCAGCTCCAGCCATAAGCTCATCAATGTTTACTCCAGCCACTGCAATTGGCAATAATCCTACAGGTGTAAGAACAGAGAAACGTCCACCAACGTCATCAGGTATAACAAAAGTTTCATACCCTTCATCTTTAGATAAAGTTAAAAGCGCACCTCTTGACTTATCAGTCGTTGCATAAATACGGCTCTTAGCTCCTTCTTTTCCATACTTTTCTTCCATAAACTTTTTAAATACTCTAAATGCAATAGCTGGCTCTGTAGTTGTACCAGATTTAGAGATAACGCATACACTAACGTCTTTGCCTTCACATACATCTAAAAGATTTTGAATATATGTGCCAGAAATGTTGTGTCCTGCAAAGTAAATCTCAGGAGTTTTTCTTTTTGATTTAGGAAGAGTGTTATAAAACTGTGGAGTTAAAGCTTCTATACATGCACGCGCGCCTAAATAAGACCCACCGATACCTATTACAATTAATACTTCGCTATCAGATTGAATCTTTTGTGCCGCGTTTTTAATAGCTTCAAATTCTTCTTTATTGTAGTCCACTGGAAGGTTAAGCCATCCTAAGAAGTCATTGCCTTTACCTGTTTTTTCATGCAAAAGTTTGTGTGCAAGTTCAACTGCTGGTGTTAAGTTTTCAATTTCAGATTGTTTTACGCCTGTTTTTGAATAATCAAATGTTATCATAATTGCCTCCTAGATATAAAATAGGTATTGTTAACATATAAAAACTAATTAGTAATAAACACGTTCGCACGAGATATAGTGATATAGTCCACTACCATAGATTTTATATTAAATTAACAACTCCATAAAAAACTAACACCTTAAGTATACACTATTTTTATAAATATGGATAGTCCTTTTCAGCTTTTTTTTTATACTTATATACAAATAGGGCGTATAATTTCCAAATCGAAATTATACGCCCCTTTAAAACTAAAAATTCATATCATTTATAATTTTTATTATATCTTTATCTTTTAATTCTGGATATGCCCTATACTCTGCAAAACTCTTACTTTCTTTTATTTTAAACTCCATAACCATTTGAAGCTTAGTTTCTAAAAGTTCGATTTGCTCTTTTTGTTGCTGTATAGTATCTGTTTGTGCCTCAACAGTATCTTTAAGGTATTCATTCTCCCTACCAAGCTGCTTCTCTTGTTGGTGTAAATCGTTTTTCCAAGCTTCTATGTTATACTGGTTAGTTAAATAATCTGATAGTATCAAGATTATTTCAGCTTTCCTAAGTGGCATTCCTCTTATTATAGTTATTACCATGACTAAGATTATCAATATTACATTTGATATTAACAAATAATGTTGAGTAGAACGCACTGTAACCATGTAAATGAGTTGTAATGCTACTACACAAACCATTACCCATTTAACTTTTAAACTACACTCTTCAATGAAACTATACCTAAATTTTCCTATATAATCTTTATGGAGTCTTCTTTTTATGTATATTTCCATATTTTCGATTAATTCATTTGCGCATACTGCTTCACGGTATTCATCTAATAAAGTTTTCACAAACTCGATTTGCCTATAAGACTTGTACACTTTATTATTTGTATATATAAGTACACTCGTGTGAATCTGTTTAAAGTAGGCGCTTAGCATACTTAATAGGAATATATACACTAAAAATAGCACTATATTGACACCTAAAAAAAGCATAATCAAAATAATTCCCCCTTTTCTGTAGTATTATTTCGATTATACCATATTCTCATTCATATTTAAATAGTTTATATCACTTTTTCTACAATTATTGCCGAATAGCTTCTACCATTTTTTCTAAAATCTTTGTTGCATTCCGTGCCGCTAGCTCTGTAAAGTCTTCAAAATTCATACTTGCGCTATGGTCAGCCTTATCAGATATAGCTCGGATTATAACAAATGGTAGCTCGTTTAGATAGCAAGTATGTGCAATTGCAGCCCCTTCCATCTCAGCGCAATATGCTGTAAACGTTGTATATATCTCTTCCCTCACTTGCATGCTAGATACAAATTGGTCTCCGCTTGCAATTCTGCCTACATACACTTTGTAAGGAGCAATAACTTCTTCCGCCGCAGTCTTAGCTATGTTAATCAACCTTTCATCTGCCTCAAAAAATGCTTTGTTTAGTCTTGGAATAAATCCTTTTTTATCTCCAAAAACAGTTGTGTCCATATCATGTTGCACTGTATCGCTTGAGATTACTACATCTCCAATATTAATTTCTGGGTAAAGCCCGCCTGCTACCCCTGTATTGATAATTGTATTTACACCAAAATCATCTATTAATACTTGCGTACAAATCGCTGCATTAACTTTTCCGATACCACATCTGACAACAACAACATCTTTATCTTTAAATGTTCCTAAACAAAACTCCATTTGTGCTTTTGTTTTTGTTGTATTTATCTTCATACATCTTTTTATAGCTATAACTTCCTCTTCCATTGCACCTATAATACCTATCATGACAACTCTCCTTTTAGCATATAAGTATACATTATTTGGCCATGCTATGCAAGTGGTTTTGTAAGAATATTTATGAAATAGGTACTACGCACGAAATTAGACGCATATGTATTAAACAAGAGTTAGTTAAAAAGGGGGCCTTTTCTTGAAACCATATATTGAAGAAAGAGCCATTAAAGCAGCAAATTTTATTATTAATTCAAATGCTACAGTAAGAGAAACCGCCAAAAAATTTGGCATTAGCAAAAGTACAGTACATAAAGATGTTACTGAGAGACTAGAGAAGATTAACCCAAAGCTAGCAATGGAGGCTAGACAAATCTTAGAATTGAATAAAGCGGAGCGACATTTAAGAGGTGGTCTTGCAACTAAGGAGAAGTATTCTGGGGGTTCAAAATAAATATAGATGCGCTGGTTATCCTTGATAACTGGCCTTTTTATATGATATTATGAAATAAGGACTTTTACTAACTTAATATTACTGATAAAAATATATAAGGAGGTCTAGTAATGAAAGGCATAAAAAAACAATTTATAAAAGGCTATTTAAATTTGCGTACGGTAGAAGATAAATCTGGTCTGCTGATTATCCATTCTAGTAAACTAAATGATGTAGAAAGCGATAATGCTATTTATGGTGAAAAAATTATAAAATTACTCCAAGGCATAAAGGGTATTATTTCTCTTAACGTTGATTACAATAAAGGATTGGTTACTATTAAGTATGATGTAACTATATTAAATACTCCGCTTATCTTTAAGTATATTGACTTGATTATTGAAGTCGTAGCTGAAAATTTAGATACGATTAATAAAACTCCGCCTGAAAAAGTTGATGAGGTTCTTCTTGTACTTAATGAAAAGCTTAATGCTAAAATTGCTAAGCTATAATAAATAAGACCCAGAGTAAATTCTGGGTCTTGTTGTTGTTATTTTAATAAGTCTTCTGGATTTATTACAACTCCATTGTGAGTAACTTGCAAGTAAATATTACTTCCTTCGGAAACAAACGGTCCAGTAGCTGTCCCTGTTAAACCTATAACATCTCCTGCATTAACAATTTGACCTACTAAAGAAGTATCTGGTATACCAGATTGGAAACCATATAAACTTTGGTAGCCATTTCCATGGTCAATAATCATAATTTCTCCTACATTACCTACGTTAATTAGTGTATCTATACTTAAGAAATCGTCGATAATGTCAACAACTCTACCGCTAGCTACTGCTAATACTTCGGAGCCAACTTCACTATCAATACAAATTCCAAGTGTACGCATAGTTTGGTTTAATCCGGTGCTATACCAGTGCGCTGTAAAATCATCTTTATATGGTACAATGATTTCTCCGGCTACTGGCCATAGTAAGCCATCACTTTCTTCAAAAAACGGTTCGCTCATCGTTTCAGCAGTCTCAATCACTTCCGCCGAATCAGTAACTTGTTCCTCAACTTCTGCTATTTCAGTATTTTCTACTATTTCAGTATCTTCTGCTATTTCAGTAGTTTCTTCAGTATTTTCTACTATCTCATCTGATGATGCGGCTACTACATCTTCCATTGTCGCTACATCATCTACCTCATTAACTTCCACCAACTCTTCTTCAACTGGCACTACTACATCTGATACTTCTTCTAAATCTTGTTCTAATTCCTGCTCTTCTTCCAATTCCTGCTCTTCATCTGGAATGCTAGTTGCAGCAATTAACTCTACCTCATCCTCATCCTCTGTGTAACCTGCCTCACCAATATTCTCCATTACTGTTGAAGAATGCGCTTCTTGAGCAGGGATATCATCATCAAATATATCCAAATCCGGCTCTTGTGCTGCACTATTTGTTGGTTCAATACTTAGCTGAGGAATGCTTTCCTCTCCCTCTGGCATCATAAAGACTGCAATAATTGCTCCGATACTAATTGCGGCTACTGATAAATAAAAACCATAATCTTTTAAGAATCCTTTTAATTTTTCAAATTTCATTCTTAAACACCTCCACGAATGAAATTATATCCAGTTATTGGAAGATTTAAACAAATGAATGAAAACTTTTTTAAATTTCTTTATAAGTTCCATACGCAAAAAAATTCTATAAATCTTGTGGCTACCACTAGAAAGATTTATAGAATTTTATCTGTTTAAATTCAACGTTTTTTGTTAATACTCTAATCAATAGACTGTTACACCTGTGTAGAAATGTTCAATAATTGACTTATAATCACTACCTTCTTGAGCATAAATAGCGCTTGCGTTTTGGCTAAGTCCTACGCCATCGCCAACTCCATTAGTTGTAAATATTATATGTGTATCGGTTGTTGTTATAGTAGCATTTGAGGTAGGTAAATTAAATATGCTCAGTAAGTCATTTTCATCTAAAATAATGCTGCCAAATTGGATTTGATTTATATATCCATCTACAGTTTGCACAATTTGGATTTGTTTATCAAAGTACTCTAAACTTATATATATCCCTGGATAGTGTAGTTTTAGTGTATCTATAAAAGATTGTATTTCAAAGCTTGTTTCTTCTATTACATTATCCACTGAAGCGTCCACTGATTTTAGGTATGGTATTTCACTACCGTAAACTTGAGCGCCGTCTCTAGTTACACCCGGGCTTGTTTGGTGAAAAATAGGTTCGATTGGCGAGTTGTCATAATATATGATTTCGTCAGCAGTTAAATCAATTGCTTCCTTATATATAGTGTATATATTTTGATAGTTATCTTGCCACAGTTCTTTTAATACATCCTGAGAAAGTGGCAGCAAATCGCGCATTCCATTAGTAATATAAGTTCTTGCAATTACAGCGTTAACTTTAAGATGTTCAATGTGTGAAGTATAAGGTACAATTTGAGCTAATATGCCGATAATTTGTTGTTCCATTTCAATGTCATTAGTAGTTGCCTTTGCGACTGTTGTTAGTGGTAGCGTGCTACTTGCACCTGTGGAAAATACAACAACAGACGGGATTGAAACAAGTGTTAGTATGATTAAGAGAAATTTCATGTTGTCCCCTTTCTATTTTTGCAAAAAACTCCTACGTTAAGTAGGAGCTAAAATTTGATTTATATCGTAGAACGCATTCGTCTATTGTATTTTTTGTTTACAGGCCTAACAGTGAAATTAAGTCGCACATATCGTCAAAGTCTGCAATTTGTGTAGGTTCAAATTCAAATATATAAGTGCTTAAGAATGCACCATCATATGAAGTATTAGGGTATCCTGTTTCTAGTTCATATAGTCTTGCCATCGCATCTACAAGTTCTTGTTGTGTTACTAAGTCTGTTGCGCTACCATCATATATACCTGAGTAACCAAGCTGTGTAAATTGTTCTTCTGTTACTGTTTGGTCTACATTAACTACTTGCTCATCATAGATTATGCCAAGTAACATATTTGCAAAGTTTGTACCTGTTACTTCTGAGTCAGCAAAGTATGTCATACCAATTTGCGCTACTCCATATTTCTCAGATACTTCTTTTAAGCTGTTTGTCATATCTCCTGCGTTTGCAAATGTTTCTGTGTAGTATAGAGAGTTAATACCAATCACTTTTGTTTCATATACTGCAAGTGACTCGTCTCTTGTATCCACTACAGTATGAGGAACAACGTCCCAATCTGCTGTTGCGTAGTTATAAGTGTGCATTTTAATGTTGCTATCGTTAGGTATCTCATCTATATTCATGCTAACTTGATAATCTTCACTAAAGTGTGTCATATCGTCATGGTATCTTAAATCACTTTCGACACCAACGCTAATTGCTTCAGCTCTATCTAGCATAAATGGATAATCTTCATCAATGCCCACTAAGTCATATCCAAGAATTGTGTGGAAAGAGAACACTACGTTGTCATCTGCTAATAAATCTTGTGTATAGTGACTCATACCTCTTGGGTCTATTTCATACGTTGCTATTGCTGTTTCAATTTCTAAGTTCATGTTTCTATTTGCTAGTGTATTTAATAATGCGTAAGGAATCTTTACATTTCTTACAACCGCATCATATGTGTCTCTATATAAATCAACTGAAATAGAAAGAGTAGAATCTTCTTTATTAAGCAGCTGAGTTATAATCCCTTGAGTATTAAGTATTTCGTAATCCCAAACAGCACTGCTAAAGTTCTCTTCTACATCGTAAGGATATACGATAATGTTATCATAATCTCCACCATCATACTCATCAGATGATGTATCACTGTAAATCCTAACCCAATCTGTATAATCTGATTCTTCGCTAATAACCCTTGTTGACTCCGAGTCAGTTATAGTAAGTACAGTTTTTACTTTTACATAATATGGTTTGTTTGGATTTAACTCATTAAATTGTACTAAGTTTTTAGCTAATATCGAGTATTCATCCACAACCTCACCTGCTGGAAAATCTGTTGTAGTAACGCTAACCGAATCAATAAATTCAACGTTATCTGCTAATTCCACCACATAGTTATACTCTTTCGTTACTGAACCATCAACAATATATCCTTGGTCGTCTGGGTTTTTAGTCCATTCTACAACAATGTAATCTGAACCTATAGCTTCGTAGTCATATCCTGCTTCTACTATACTTAAGTATGCTGCTGGCCCTAGAGCAGTTGGTGCGTCTGGTGCATCAATACCAAGTGTTTTTGTATATACAGGTGAACTCCAAGCCGATACTTCATCTCCTACTTTTTGTTTCGCACGTAACCATGCATAGTATCCTGTGTCTGGGAATAGTCCGCTAATTGTAATATACGCAAAAGAACCATCCTCAGTAAAGTTAACATTAGTTGTATCATCTAAATCTCCAATATCTACAACAGTAGCAGCAGTTGTATCTTCTGTTCTACCGTAGATTAGCTCATAGTCAAAACGAGCATCATATTTCCAAAATACTTCAAAGCTTATATCTGTAGTTTCCTCTTCATTTAAGCTTAAAATTGGAACTGTTGGTATTTCTTCATCACTCTCAAACTCTGTAAGAGTATTAAATATAACGTAACTTGGGTAAGACTGCATTTCTTTTGAACCATCTGTAAGAGTACGGTAAGCTCTAATCATTACTACGTATGATGTATTCATATCTAAGTTAGTTATTTCATATTCCATCCAATCTAAACCATCTGCATCATAATAAGTTGATGGATTAACAGTAGTCCAACCGTCAGTTGAAGTACTCTCATTTGCTTCAATCCATTCTGCAAACGATTGGTCTGCTGATAGACTGTTTTTAATTGTTTCATATGGAGTAACTTTTATTTCATACGAAATGTTTTCACCCAATGAAACAGCTCTATCTACAAAATACTCATCATAGAAACTCTCGCCAGCGTTATATTCCACTATAGCTTTTGCTTCTATTAAGTCTTGAGCTGTAAGTAATGTTACGTTAGTAGCTGTAGTAATTTCTGGATATGGATTTTTGAAATATATTGCTGGGTCACTTCCATCAAGGTATAAGTCAACGTTCCATCTTTGAGCAAGCTCATAGTTTTCCATATCACTCTCATCTGCTTCTTCATCATTGTCATACAGGTAAAGGTTAGCCGCTGCAGTTGTGTTTTTAGCCATAACTTCATACCAATTATCACGCCATAAAATCGCTCCTGAGTTAAGTGTTATACTATCTTCCTTAACTTGAAGTGGTGGCTTACCAAGCACTGGTGGCTGGAATATATCTCCATCTTTGTCAATCGTAATTGCCACTAACGTTGGGTCTGATTCTTTAGAACCCGATTTTGCTACTATTTGTATATAATATGTTCTATTAGTTGTTAAATTTGCTGTAGTGTTAGTAGCTGAATTGTAGTAGTTATAAATTGCAGTCTTAAATCCTATTACATCAGCAGATGCATCTAGTATTAGTGAAGTATATTCATTCTCTAGAAAGTATATGTTACTATAGGTAGGTTCTAGTCCATTATCACCTAAACTACCAGTTAATTCATCTATATCATCAGTTACCCAAATATCGTATTTAATATCATAGTCAACTGCTGTATCGCCATATTCATCAACGTAAGTAGGAGCATCCCACACTAGTTGAATTTGTAATGGAGTTGTATCTAATACAGTAAAAATATGATCATCAAAGTCTGCGTCTGTAACTGAAATATTATCTCCTGTAACTAAATAATCACTTTTATCAGCTTCCGCAACTTCTGTATTAACACTTACTGGGTCTGGTACCCTTGGCGAAGTCGGGTCTGCTGCTAACTCATATGGTGTGTATTCTACTGCGTTTGACCAAGCGGTAATTTCATCACCGGACGAGTTCTGGAAGTAGAACTGGAGCTGATACGTCATGACGGATGTCGGCTCGGTCATATTATAATATCCTATAGCCCCGTTAGTTCCGTAAAAAGTAAATATGTTTGACGCTCCTCCGTATGATGGCGTTTCCCATATAAGCGTTCTTACTAAGTCAAATGAACCTTGCGCAGTTGTTGATATACCAGCTGCAACTGTCCATGTAAGTTGGATTGCATTGTTACCTGTATCTGTAACTGTAAGTGGAATTTCTGTAATAACACTTACTACTTCTGGGCTAGTACCCACTTGAATATTTTCATGGTACAGTGAATCAGTTGGTGGTACATATGGTTCCACATATACTGAGTAAATTTGCCCTGGTATAATGTTGTTTGCAATAGTGTAGCTTACACGTTCGCGTCCTGATGATTGGTCACGATAAACTGAATCAATAACAGTTGCTTCTGATACGTAAATAGAGTCAGTTCCTGGGAAATCTTCTTTAGAACTGTAATCACCTTGTTCCACTCTAACTAAGTAATCCATACCTTCAATATACTCCCAAGTAATTTCAAGCTCTTCTGCATAACCAGTTACTTGAGTGTCAAAGTCAGTAATAAAATATTTTGTTAACGCAGTTGATTGTAGCGTAAAGTCATCCGATGTATCTCCTGGTGTACCTGCGTTATAAGTATAGTAAGCGCGAAGGTCAATACGGTAAAGTACCCCATTTTCCATCTTACCATTTTTAAGTCCGTTTGCTGAGTTTAGTTTAACTTCTTCTTCACCCTCAACTACGATTTCTAATGTAGATGTATCTCCTCTTTGGTCGGTCAAACTAGCACCGTAGTAAAACCCAGATATAGAATCTTCTTGTGAAGTATCAATATCTGGTTCATCCCAACGTATTGTTACATCTGGTTCTACTGTTCCTATTGCATCCCCTAGAGACGAGTTATAAATTGCTATCTCTAAGTTTAGCGGCGAATTTTGTGACATTGCATATAAATTGATTGGCATTAGCGATGCAAACATTACTACTACCAACATAGTTGAAATTAGTTTCCTCAAGAAAACCGCCCCCCTTATTAATATTTGTGTATTTTAGATTATATATGAATGCCCTTTAGCAGACTTAAAGTTGTTGTTATTTTTTTATATTAAGATGCCGTCGGGCTTTTATATTAGTTTTATAACCATTGGTAGACATTACGCCTACCAATGGGACTTGCTATTTACTCATAAGTTTTGTTACAGTCTCAATTACATCGCTTACTACCATTGGTGAACTTGTAGAAACTACACCGCTTTGAGTGTCTATTATTCCAAGCTCTACTGCTGCATATATATACTCTCTGTAGTACGATGCAAAATCACCT
This sequence comes from Candidatus Parepulonipiscium sp. PG-Nuni2H_MBin01, assembly GCA_001994995.1. Classification (GTDB taxonomy): domain Bacteria; phylum Bacillota; class Clostridia; order Lachnospirales; family Cellulosilyticaceae; genus Parepulonipiscium; species Parepulonipiscium primum. Next base: position 23,148 of record MDJM01000036.1, read on the forward strand.
ATATTAGATATACCTTGCATGTTTTTAATGTTAATACGAGAAACGTCTGTGTTATACAAATCTTCATATATCTGCATTAATAGATAAACATAATCATCTTGCCTTACTGTAGAAGTCATAAAAATGCCGTTAACACCATCTAGGCCTTGGTTAGATAAGTAATTCACCGAATCAGCGTCTCTTTCCGCTCCCATAATCCTTGCAAAAGTATCATAGATTTGTTGCTTGCTTGCTAAATCGTCTAATCCATTTTCTAGGTCGAATATAGTTCCTAGCTGATACTGTTTAATAATTGTACTTCCACCCTCTATAGTCGGAATTTCTAATGCTATTCCATAAGTTCCACAGAATACGTATTTACCCATGTCTACAATTTCTAGAGCGTATCCATTTGGTAAAGAGAATGTAAATACATCATACCAATCACCTTTATCGTAAGTGTAACCTAAAGCATCTGTACTATTTAAATCCGCTTGAAGTAAGATTGCAGTTTCAACTTCTGTAATTGCATTCGATTCTTCAATTGCATTATCAACTATATCAGTTGCTTCTTCTTTATGAGCTTCTATTACATAATCAATTTGGTCATAAAGTAGTTCATCCAAAATCGTTGAATCAATAATGTTTTGTGCAAGCGCCTCTGTTAATTCTTCTTCCAGCAGCTCCCTACGTTCTTCTATAAGTTCTACTAACGCATATAAAATATCATCTTCAACACTTGTATCATGGTCGTTAATCATTACTACATCCATCGAAATATCAAATACTGGCGTTAACGGATTAACATCCATTGAAGTGTCATTTGATAACTCTACTTGAAGGTGGATATAATATCCTTTGTAGTAGTTTGCTGCCACATCAGTTATTGCATCACTAATTTCATCAACTGTATCATCAAGCATATACGGTCTTAACGAAGCTACAAATGGGTCCATATTAATTTGAAGAACCGTTTGTCTATCGTTTACCCAGTTAAAAGTCTCAGCTGGGAAGTAATATTCAAGACGATCAACATCGCCTGCTACTAGTGAATATGCATTGTCTATTGAAAGTAACGTTTGAAGGTAAGCTGATCTGTATTTATAAACCCCCACATCTTCATCTTCTTCAAGTGTCCAATAGTCTTGCGATTTTAATTCGTTGGTTAATCTATCGTATTCAGTTAAGTAATCTTCCAGAGCTTTATTTGAGTTATCGTCCTCTTCATCGTACTCAGTTCTATATACAAGAATATCTGAATATAACGATGTTGGCGTATCTTCATCTGGCTCTAGCTCTATCGTGTAATCTAAAACTCTAATTTTAATATCATATCTTTCGCTATAACTAAGTCCTGTTATTTTGTATACATACGATTGATAACCATCAGGCACATCAGTCGCTTCTGTAACAGGCTCTAACATTTCCACTTGATATTGCGACTGCGTTGTAACTGTAACGTAGTCATTATCATTTGGCCCTTTAATTGCAAATTCAAAATCATAATCCGTTGGGATAACTCCCTCTTCTGGAATACTAGCCATAAAGCTAATTACCGCCTCATGCGCACCGTCATAACCGTAATCAGCAATTTTTTCAATCGCTAAATTAATAGGGCGCTCTACTGGGTCAGTTGTTACCGAAATTCTTATCCAATCAGAACTTACGTGCGTTCCATCAGATGTTGCAACGCTTCGTACGTAGTAATAGTAAATTCTATTTGGTGTAAGTGTATAATCTATAACTTGATTAAGAGCACTTATTTGGTCAAGCTCTGTTGTATTCCCTTGTTGGTCATACATCATTATATTAGAATTATATGTGCTAAATGCTACTGCACTATTAGCTGTTGCTCCTAAAATCTCATCAAGTGTATAACCTATTTCAAGTAATGCATCTTCCATAACTGCGCCCTTTGAACGTACTAGCTCAAAGTATAACTGTTCTCCTTCTTCTACCTCATATTCTGGTGGAGTCCAACCTAATTGAACTGAAGTATTTGTAGGGTAATCAATTATATAAAAATCAGTAGGAGCTGGTGGCGCTTGCTCAGCTGCTGTTGGTGGAAGTATCTCTAAACCAGTTGTAAATGTTTCTAGGCTAGAAAATACTGAGTATGCCCATGTTCTATCCACTGGCTTAATAACTGTTCTAATACTTACATAATAAACCTCATTAGGGTCTAAGTTTTTGTAATAAATACTTGGCTTTTCTGTGTCTTCTGCTGTGTTTAAGTTATTAACTATATCAATTTGAATAATCTCACCAGCACGAAGTGAATCTAATTGTGCATCTGTTATTGTATGAGTATTTGTAACTCCACTAAATGTACCAGCATCAATAGCATTACTGTAGTTAGTTTCGCTAAGTGAAATGCCTGATACTTCTTGGTATAAATAAACTTCATAAGTTCTTTCATACGAAGAACCTAACTCCCAACCTATTGGGTCAAGCATGTTTGTTACGTAATCTGATATATCAACTACATCAAACTTAACTCCGTAGTCTCCGTCTGAATCAGTAACTGCATTTATCTCTGTAACTACTGGTACAATGTCTTCTGAAACGTTAAACGTAACCGCTACAGGGTTAGATTCGTTACTGTAAGTAAGTACGCGTCCATCATCAAATCTATCATAAATCGCACGCATAGTGAAATAATAAGTTCCTGGTACTGGCTCTGAGCGAAGCATAAGTGTTTGTTCCTCATCTGGATTAGATGGGTCATCTGAAGCTTCTGGGTAATCATTGCCAGTTAAGTAATAACCATATGTGTCGCTATAATTGTTACCACCAAACTTTGGTAGGTAGAACCATTTATCATACTCTTCACGACCTATAGTTTCATCATCTAAATAAGGCTTAAGAATTACATTTTCCATAGAAAACGTATTGTTATAAGGGTCATATCTATCAGTTGAACTAATTCCATCCCCAGCTTCCCCCATATACGTATCTACGCTAATTGCACTAGGACTTTCTCCCCTTTGTACTTTAAATACTTTACTATATACTCTATCCGCTGCACTTGTACTTTCGCTATTATAAAGAAGTAACTCATAGTACAAGTCTCCATCATCCACATAGTAACTTAACTCTGGGTTAGCATCTGTGTTTTGTGGAGCCGTCCACGTAATGTCAAATCCTAGCGCCTGTGGCTGAGTTGAATCCGACGTTGGTAGTGGTGGCACTGAATATATATTATTAATTGATTCTATACTTGGTGTTAAAGGTGGAATATCTGCTTCAGCAGTTGCATCAAACTGCAACGTTTGTGAATCTAATATACTTCCTACCTTAGGGTCAACTTTTAAACTGAAAAAGTTATCTATAGAACTTAAATTTACTGTTACTGGTATCCGGTCACCCTGGCCACCCTGCGCTACCGCTACAAGACGTGGGTCCGAATCGTAATTTAATGAGTTAACCGCACTTATTGGCGTATCATAAACGTAATATAAAACATCCGTATTTGTATTCTCATATGGAGTATAAACTATTTCTAAAGATGTATATCCTGTACGACTAATCTCGAAACCTAAGTAAGTGTACACCGCATCAGTTGCCGTAAAGGTTGTATTTGCAAATCTTCCCCCAGTTACATTCTGGTTAAGAACTAGTTCTACCTTAGACATTAAATCACTTATTCCTAAGTCGGTCCACTGAATGAAAAAGTCTTCATAGCTATCATCCGACTGTGTTTCCTCTTCATTATGCAAGATTTGGTCAGCCGTAATAGTAACTACGTGGTATCCTGACGGTGTCGTTGTATTGTTATCATAATATAACTTTCTACCATCATCGTACGGCGACTGTGAAGATGCTTTCGATACACCAAAACCAAGCTCTTGCTCTGATAAACCGTATCCAAGCTCGCCTTCTTCTACATCAAATACTTCATCAGTAATCCGATTGTCTAAGTCTAAGTCAATCGCTATAGACTTACCACTGTAAGAAGTTAAATTAATTTTAGCTGAAATGTCTTCCCCACCTTCGATTAATGCAATCTGGTAAGTACCATTATCAGCAGTGGTAATCTCTCTAGGATGGTCGAACGTAATGTTAAAACCTGGCCTATCCCCAGCAGACTGAGGTGAGAATATATCCACATCATCCATAATGTCACCATTATCATCAAGCATATAGTGAGTAGGAGTACCGCCAAAACCTGTAATCTCTTCTAATATCTCTAGCTCCTGGTACACTCCACCAGCGCTAACTGTAAACTTAATTGTAGTACCTTCAGACACCCCGTTTGTAGTAAGATACATACGGCCTTTCTCAGTTGACTCTGGCTCTGCAACGTATCTATATTGCATACTGTAGTTGTTAAGGTAAATTGTATTACCTCTATCAGCCGCGAACGTTGCATTTACATCACCTGTTGTTACAATAGAACCATCGCCATCGTTATCTGGAACGTATGACCTATAAGTAGCTGTAGCTGGATTGTATACGCTGTAGGTCATATACTCATAAACGTCAATTTCTTCTACTTCCTCCAATTCTCCATCTTCATTTACCTCAGGTTCTGGTTGTTCCTGTTTAACAGTGTCTGCAAGTAACACCCCTTCTTCTGAGTAAATTCTAGTTGTAACCTCTAAATCACCAGAACCTTTAACAAACATTTCATGTACAACTTTTACTGGCTTTAGAGTATTCATAATAAAATATTCGATGGTATAAGTATTCCCAAGTACGTAGTCAAAACTGATACCAGACCACTCAGTTCCAAGAGTCGTTCCAGTAGATGTAAAGTTTGCCACGTTTTCCGGGATTTGGTAAAGCATTCTGACTACTCCTAAGTCCCCCTCTTCGGCAATTGTCATAATTCCATCATTTGACAAAGTCGTTATACCATCATTTAAGGTTGTAGTAGTAATTTCTGATATTATTTGTTCGTCTGTAGTAACCGCGTATGTGGGCACTATTTGTTGCATTGGTACTGCTAAGGCCAACGCAAGTGCCAAACGGGCCTTGATTTTCTTTAACATATTTCTACCTCCTATTTTTTATGTTTTTATAGATGTACGCAATTTATATCGACATTATTCCTACTAAACTAAACATTTAAATGCATATGAGAAAAATTTACAAATTATAAATATTTTTCCTAGAAATGGTGCAAGCTATATATATCTTAAAAGTTGAGGTAAAAACATATGAAATTAAGACGTTCTACTATTTATAAGTTACTTGTTTTACTATTAATACCATTGTCGTTATTTCTAGTTAGGCTTTATGCTGCAAACCCCACTGGTTGGGAGAAGTATTACTCTTTGTCGTTTAATAAGATAATTATCCAGCTACTTAGCTTAACGTTTGGGGTATTCCCCTTCTCGGTATTTGAGCTGCTTGTAGCACTTTTTGCTATATTTTTTGTAGTCTATTTCTTTTACAGTATTTATAATGCTATTAAAGAGGGTAAAAAGTTTTATATTGTGTTAGGCACGTATGTACTTAACATAGCAGTAATAGCTGCTATACTATTTACGAGTTTCCAAGTATTATGGGGACTTAATTATAAGAGACCACAGTTTGGCTTTAACCAAGGTTTAGTTGTAACTGAATATACTACCGAGGAGCTAGGCGAGCTATATTCTTATCTACTTACGCAAGCGGCCAAAGTGCGGGAAGACCTTCCTGTTGATGAAAATGGTATTATGCAAGCTTATGGCGATTATAGGGATATATTTAGCCGTGCACAGCTAGGCTATGACCAACTTACTGACGAGTTTTATGAGTTAGAAGGTAATTACGGTCAAGCAAAGCCTTTTTATGCCTCCGAATTATTAAATCATACTTTTATAACCGGAATGTATTCACCTTTTACTGCGGAGCCTAATGTAAATGTTGCTATTCCTGATATGTACATTCCTTCAACAACGTGCCATGAGATGGCTCATCAGCGTGGCTACGGTTTTGAGGACCAATGTAACTTTATTGCATATATAACCTCTATAGCCCATCCTGATTCAGATTTCCAATACTCAGGCTATCTATTAGGTATTGCGTATGTGAGTAACGCTCTTGCTGCATCTGATTTTGATTTGCTTATACAGATAAATCAAGACGTTATGACAGATGAGATACGGGCTGATTTAGATTATGGCAACGCTTTTTGGGACCAATATAGAGGGCAAATTCAAGAAGCTGCTGATAATGTTAATAATACTTTTTTACAAGCTAATGGTGTCAAAAGTGGCACGCAAAGTTATGGACAAGTTGTCGATTTGTTGTTAGCTTACTATGATAAGTATTTTGGTTAGTTTATATTTTACTTTTAAATATAAAATTTAGCCACTGTTAATTTAATATCTCCCACTGTCAGCAGAGCTAACATCCCCCTCAAAAGGGGGACTTGGAATGCTGAAATCTTAACCTTACTTTAAAAGGGGAGATTAGGGGTTAAGGGGCCGAAGGCCCCAAACCCTAAGGCATTCGGATACTTAAGTTAACATGGCCATATCAAAAAGAAGGAGGTACACAGATGGAAGAATATCAAGAGCTTATATCAGATAACGATATGGAGCTTCTACATCATGAATTTCATGACGTTTCTAAAGATGCATATAGAAATATTATGTTTCCAGAGATGAATGATGAAATAGCTATGGATTACCTTGAAGGATTACACTAAAAAAAACCTCTTGCCCATAATGAGCAAGAGGTTTTTCTTATTCTGTTAATTCCGATATTAAAACAGTTCGCTTTTCATCTAACGAAATCTTAGCCGCTTGTGCAATGTAAACTGACATTAGCCCGTCTATACCACCCACTGGCATTTGTGTATCATTTACAAGTGCATCAACAAAGTCCTGCACCTCAGCCACAAACGCATCGTTATATCTTTGCAAGAAAAACCACGTTGGCTTTGCAATTTCAACACCATCTTTAGTACTAATTTTAATATGGTTTTCCAAATTGTTTTCATCTAACACTGCCCCTTTATCGCAGTGTACTTCCACTCTTTGGTCATAACCATATCTTGCTGCTCTGCTGTTATCAATAACACCAATAGCTCCATTTTCAAACTTTAAGCTTACAATAGCAGTATCCACATCATCATACTGTGCAATTCCCGGCGTAATACAAATTTGCCCAATAGCAGTAACTTCTGTAACCTCACTGCCAGCCAAAAAGCGCGCCATATCAAAGTCGTGTATCATCATATCGGTGAAAATTCCGCCCGATACTTTTACATACTCAAGTGGTGGTGGCTCCGGGTCGCGTGATGTGATTTTAATCAGATGCGGTTTACCTAATTGGCCAGATTTAACAACTTGCGCAACTCCTTTATGGTCCCTATCAAATCTTCTTACAAACCCAACCATCAATTTTACATCAGCATCGTCCGCTGCTTTTATCGCTTCTTTAATTCGTGCAATATCTAAATCAATAGGTTTCTCACAAAAAATATGTTTTTTAGCTTTTGCTGCTTCCATTAAATACTTTGAATGCGTATCAGTTGATGAGCAAATTAATACTGCATCAATTTCAGGGTCATTAAAAATCTCATCTGCTTCTTTATATACCTTCGTTACACCTAAGTCAGCAGCCCATTGTTTTGCATCATCTGTTAAATATGGGTCTGAAATAGCTTCTAATTTTGCCCCTTTAATAAATCTGGCAATGTTATCTCCATGTAAGCGACCTATTCTACCCGCGCCAATCATTCCTAACTTTATCATGACACCACTCCTAATCTACATATTTACTTAATAGTTCCATAGTCTTATGCGCAACTTCTTTAGTATCCATTTCCCAATGTCTCTTGCTAATTAACTCATACGACCAATAGCCATCATAGCCAGATTTCTTAACAGCATCTACCCAGTCTTTTAGCACAATGTCGCCTTCTCCAGCGTACCATCCTCTTAAATCCTCTTCGTCACACTCAGTTCCTTCTGGATTTCTTCTACCGTCACAGAAATGGATGTTACAAATCATACTTGGGTCTAATTTCTCCACATCCTCTAACGTAGTTCCTTGCCCATACCATAAGTGCCAGAAGTCAATAACCATTTTTAAATTATCTCTACCAGTAACCTCAATAAAATCTAAACTTTTTGGCAGCGAGTTAATTGGCGACCATGCCACTGGCTCTAGCTGAAACTTAATCCCTCTATCTTTACCAATATCTAACACTTGGCGCACACTTCCTGCTGTTAACTCCATAATCTCTTCCCATGGCTTACCAGCATGTGTACATAGAGGCACCAATTGAATACAGTCGCACCCTACATCTTGGCAAAACTTAGTCAATACATCAGCTTCATAGCACATACGTTTTACCGACTCTGCATCTGTTCTTTCCACATGCGCAATGTCATTAACGCTAATAATCTTTACTCCGTATTTATCTAACGTCTCATTAACGTAGTCCACATGTAGCCCAGCATCTAAATAATTTAAAACTTTGCTACCTACCATCTCAACAGCATTATATCCTGCTTCTTTTGCAATACGAATATCCGAAATTAAATTACTTCTATAAATCGATTTTGTGTGTAACGCTTTTTTAACTGCCATCTTTATTGCTCCTTTTCTATCTTAAAATATATTGCCCTGTTTTTATTCTTTAACATACAAACCCTTTTCTAAATCTATATGGTATCAATAAATCTATCCTTTCAGATAAATACTTCCCTTGCAAAAAGCACAAGAGAGTGAGTCCACATCGCCAATGTTATAATAGGTTTTG
>MDJM01000037.1 GCA_001994995.1 Candidatus Parepulonipiscium sp. PG-Nuni2H_MBin01
ACGCTCACGCTTAGAGGTGGGAGAATTCTTGCTATTTCTAGTTAAAGAAAGGATAGTTAAATGACTTTATTAGAAATATGTGCTATAGGCATAGGATTAGCAGTTGACGCAAGTTGCGTTTGTACTACTAATGGCTTTATTTATAAACCAAATTTAAAAACTACAATTGCAATAGTTTTACCATTTTGTATATTGCAGGGAATTATGCCTTTAATAGGATACTTTGGAGTAAAGCCTATTAGTATATTTAGTTACAATCATATTATTGCACTTGTTTTGTTGTGTGGAATTGGATTTAAGATGTTAGTAGATGGGTTTACGCATCGTGATGATGATAAGATAAATCATAGTACTCTTACGTTTAATATTTTAATTGTTCAAGCTATTTCTACTAGTATAGATGCTCTTAGTGTAGGGGTTACTTTAAGTGGTCAAAGTTATTTATTTATGTTTACAGCAGTAACTATAATAGCAATTATTACATTTGTAATGTGTTTTATCGCTGTTCAAATTGGAATTAAAATAGGTACAAAGTTAAATAGTAAAGCTGAGATTTTCGGCGGAATTGTTCTTATTTTATTAGGCATAAAATTATTTTTAGATGGATTTACGTCTTAATAGCAAAAAAAAACCACTCTGTAAAACGAGTGGTTTTTATATGTTTTTAGATTCTATTTTATTCATATATTTTGAAAGCATCAACGTAAGAGCGCCATCTCCAGTTACATTACAAGCAGTACCAAAGCTATCTTGAAGGGCAAAGATTGTCATCATAAGAGCAGTACCTTCCACATCAAAACCTAACACACCAGTGATTAACCCAAGAGAAGCCATAACAGTTCCACCAGGGACACCAGGAGCGCCAATTCCAAAAATTCCTAAAAGTACCACAAACACAATCATATTGGCAACAGATGGCATAGAGCCGTAAAGTACCATAGATACAGTCATAACGAAAAACACTTCTGTTAAAACTGAGCCACAAAGATGTATATTAGCAAATAAAGGTATCCCAAAATCAATACTATCTTTAGATAATACACGAGATTTGTCAGCACACTTTAATGATACGGGAAGAGTTGCCGCAGATGACATCGTGCCTACTGCTGTAAAATAAGCAGGCGCGTAATTTTTATATACTTCAGAAGGTTTTTGGCCAGAATATATTCCTGCAACTCCATATAAAACTGCAAGCCAAATAAAATGGCCTACAATGGCAATTAAAATTACCACTAAAAACACAGGAAGCTGCTGAGTTATCGTACCTTGGTAAGCAAGTCTTGCGAAAGTAGCGCAGATAAAGACTGGCAAAATAGGTATGATTAAGGAAGTTACTATTTTAAGAACAATTGCTTGAAATTCGTTTAACAGTTTCTCAAAAGTTGTAGCACCTGTAACAGCTACAGCAACCCCAAGCATTAAGGATAATGCAAGCGCCGACATTACTGACATAATCGGAGTAATTTGTAGTGAAAAAATTAGCTCAGGTAAAGCCCTTAAATCAGTTGCTACGTCTGGAATATTCAGTGCTGGAACTATAATATATCCTGCTACCATAGCAAAAACTGCTGCTCCTAAAGTTGAAAGATATGCGATAGTCACCGCAAATGACAATAATTTGGTTGCACCACTTTTTAGCGAGGCTATAGACGGCGCGACGAATCCCAAAATAATTAAAGGAATTGTAAAGAAGATAATTTGGCTTAAAACATCTCTTATAGTAAGTATAATAAGCATGAGGGATTCATTTACTACAAGCCCTAGCCCTAAACCAATTGCTACTGCAATTATTAGCCTAAAGACTAATTCATCTTTTAGTTTTTGCATAATACATCACCTATCCTTTTATAAATTAACGTAAGTATAGCAATAAATATGCCCTCTCACATTATAGATATAGTATCATAACTAAATTAAATGTCAAATGATTAAATTTGGATAATAATAATTATTGTACCAATTGTTGTACTAGTTTACAGATTTAATTAAGTTATATATAAAACTGTTCAGTATATATCTGCCTATTGATTACCTATAAAATGGCTTATTTGGGATATAATGTTGACACTTAGTAACGAATGAAGTAGAATTAATTTAATCATTTAGTATTTTCTCAAAATGATAAAGCTAAAAGAAAGGAGAGTATAAATGATAAATTTTATGGCATTAGGCGGTGGCCAGAGAGTAGGGGCGAGTTGCTACTATTTAAAGCTAGGCAACTCTAACATAATACTTGATGCTGGGACAGGCATGAATAACGGTGTAATATTTTCCCCTGACTTACATTCATTAAAAAGCTCCCCCTTTATAACGAGTTTATCGCAAATAAACGAGATATATATTTCACATGCGCATATGGACCATGTAGGTTATTTGCTCCCATTAATAAAGGAAGCAACACAAGCGACTACATACATGACGGAAACTACAAAAATTCTGACACAATATCAATTATACGATAAAGTATATATTAATAATAAGGGTGGAAGAGAATTAGATAGATTGGCAACTCAATCTATTTTAGATAATGTGGTTAATGTCACGTATGCTAAAACTATTAGGCAAAGAGATTACACCGCAACATTTTTTTCAGCTGGTCACATTCCAGGAGCTATGATGATTTTATTTGAGTATAAAAAGCGTAAAATTTTATATACAGGAGACTATTCGGTACTTGGTAGTCCTTTAACTGATGGGTGTTTTACGTTTGATAACTTCAATATAGATACAGTGATTATGTGTGGCCTTCATGCTAAGCATCCATCATATATCAAGACTAATAATCGACTGTATAATACGATTGAGGAAATTTATAAGCATACGTTTTTTGGCAAAAGAGTAAAATGTTATGTATCCCAATTAACTAAGGGAATTGAACTTATCAAAATTTTGAACTCTTTTAATAAGGAACAAGTGCCTATATATATTGATAAAACACTTAGCGAAGTTATTGAAAAAATTGGTAAGCTGTCTATTCCGATTTTGACTTCTAACAATTATTTAGTTAAAAATGGATTACCCAAAACACCTCATATATATATTACGTCTAAAGAGTATTATAATTTTAGTGGTTATGAGAATATTAAGGTGGATTTCTCATTGCATGAGGATTTTGCTCATATGAAACAGTTTATAAAGAAATTAAATGCTAAGCAAATTTATATGGTACATTGTGCAAGGCCCTATAATCGGTATGACTTAAGCATTGAGCAGGATATTATGTATGATGAGTGTAGGACGCAGTTTACGTTTGTGGAAGAGAAGGAAATTTATAGACTTTAATTTAAATACTGGAGGCAATAATGGTAAATGTAAAAGATAAACAAGTTGCAGAAATTTTAAATCAAGTGCATGAGGTAATGACAACTAAATTGGTACCCAAGTTAAGAGAGAAGGGCGATTATTATGTTGAAAATCGACTATTCTCTATCTTATGCGAAGATACTGAATGTTCACCTAGCACCTGCGCCTATGAGATGAACGCTAGATACAAGTACAATATGGACCGTGAGGAAGTTATTAGAATTTTGAAACAAACTCAAGTGGGTAATCCTAAAATCAGGAAGCAAATTTTGGACTGGGCTACTAAAATTGCTACGTATTTTGAGGGAGCAATTAATGGTGACAAAAAAAGTTTTGAAAAATTTGAGAAGCTAAAAAAACAACCAGTTGGCGATACTAATCCAAAGTATAATCCTTTTAGAATTG